>JADHNY010000002.1 GCA_016779265.1 Pirellulales bacterium
GTGCGAGCGTCTCCACGGTATAACTAACCCCGCCACGGTCGAGTTCCACAGGTGAGACGGTGAAGGCTGGGTGCCCACCCGTCGCCAGTTCCAGCATGGCAAGACGATCAGCAGCCCGAGCCAGCTGGCGGGTGCGTTTGTGGGGTGGCACTGCTGCCGGCACAAACAGCACACGGTCAAGATTCGCCTGTTCGCGTGCAGCCTCGGCAGCAATCAGGTGGCCGAGGTGGACGGGATCAAAGCTGCCTCCGAAGATGCCTGTTCGCATAAGAATGCCCTCTGCAGAATCGTCCTCTACCGAATCGTCCTGAGCCAGGCCCTTGCGTGCCCCCGAACCGTGCAGGGCGTCCGAGCACATGAGCCAGCATACGCCGCAGCAACAACTCTTCGAGAAGAGCCCCGTCTGGGAGGAAGACGATCAGCACTCGGCCGTTGTTGCCAGCGTGGTGCTCGCCGGCCGTGTCGACCGGCCGCTGGACTATGTCGTCCCTGAGAAGCTGGCGGGCCAGGTTGAGCCGGGGAAGCGGCTGCGTGTGCCGTTGGGACGCAGAAACCAGCCAACCGTTGGCTACTGCGTGGCAGTGGCCACTCGTGATCTTCCCGGCACAGGCCTGAAGAGCGTGCTGAGTGTTGAGGATGAGCGTCCACTCCTTTCGCCGACGATGCTCGAACTCACCTCCTGGATGAGCGAACGATGGATGTGCCGTCATGGCGAGGTGCTGGAGGCCGTGCTCCCTGCCGGCGTCCGTGAAGCGGCTGGACGACGACAGCAGCCGCACCTGATGCCGGCCCCGCAAGCCCCAGCAAGCGACGAGGCTCGGCCACGTCTCACGCCTTCGCAGGTGAAGGTCCTGACGGCCGCCACCGAGCCGCTGACCGCTTCGGAACTCGCTGATCGCTCAGGGGCGAGTCGGGCTGTGATCACGCGGATGCTCAACCGCGGCCTGCTGGTAGAAGTCGAGGCCCCCAGCGCCCCCACTGCGAAGGCTGCCGACGACACACCGCCCCCGCTTTCCAATGCCCAGGCAGCCGCCCTCGCACCGATCTGTGAGGCGATGCGGGAAGGCAGACACGAGACAGTGGTGCTCTTTGGCGTCACCGGCAGCGGGAAGACTGAGGTGTACCTCCAGGCGGTCGAAGAAACCCTCCGCTATGGCAAGCAAGCGATTGTGCTTGTGCCGGAGATCAGCCTGACTCCACAGACCTGCAGCCGGTTTCGCCGCCGGTTTGGGCGGGTGGCCGTTCTGCACAGTCACCTCACGCCCGCAGAACGCCACCGCGAGTGGCGGGCGATCGCGGCCGGCGAGGTCGGCGTGGTCGTCGGCGCTCGTAGCGCCGTTTTCGCCCCCACCCCCAGGCTTGGCCTGCTGGTGATCGACGAGGAGCACGAGACGAGTTTTAAGCAGGGAACCGCGCCGCGGTATCACGCTCGCGACGTCGCCGAGTGGAGGTGCCGACGAGAATCGATTCCTCTCGTCCTCGGCTCAGCCACTCCTGCCTTAGAAACCTTTCAGAAATGCCTGACCGGCGAATGGCGGATGGCGGAACTGCCTGAACGAGTCGGCGGCACACACCTGCCTGGTGTGCTCACCGTTGACCTTCGCGACGGACCGCCACGCAGAGCAGGGGGGCTCAGCTCTCGACTGGAGGCTGGGATCCGCTGGGCGCTCAACGCTGAAGGCCAGGTGATCCTGCTGCTGAACCGGCGTGGCTTCGCCACGCATGTGCAGTGCCACGCCTGCGGCCACAGCGTGACCTGTCCGCAATGCGACCTCTCGCTCACGCTCCACCAGCCGGGCAGCCGCGGAATCTGTCATGGCTGCGGCCGGGTGATCAAGGTGAGGCCAACCTGCAGCGAGTGTGGGACGACCGGGCTCTCGATCCGCGGCAGCGGCACTCAACGGCTCGAAGACAACGTTGCCCGCACATTTCCTGAGGCTCGCGTCGCTCGCATGGATGCCGACACCATGCGACGGCGGGGCAGCCACGAGGCTACCCTCGATGCCTTTCGACGCGGTGACATCGATATCCTGGTGGGCACACAGATGATTGCCAAAGGACTCGATTTCCCTTCGGTCATGCTGGTCGGTGTTGTCTACGCCGATGCAGCGCTGCACCTGCCCGACTTCCGCGCGGCCGAGCGAACCTGCCAGCTGATCACACAGGTTGCAGGCCGCAGTGGCCGCGGCCCCAAAGGTGGGCGTGTGGTGGTGCAGACAGCCACACCCGACCATCCCGCAATCCGAGCAGCTGCCGTTCACGACTACAACGCCTTCGTTCGCCATGAACTCCCCATCCGCGAGGCATTGGGGTATCCACCCTTCGGGCAGGTTGTGCGATTTGTAGTGCGTTCCCGTAGTGAGACCGCCGCTCGAGAGTGGGCTGAACATCTCGCAGGCCGTCTGCGGCAGCAGATCACCTCTGGCGAGACCAACTCCACGGGCGTTCGCGTGCTCGGGCCCGCACCAGCCCCCATCGAACGCCTCCGTGATGCCTGGCGGTGGCACCTCCAGATCCAGGGCCCTGACGGAGGCCTGCTCCGCGAGCTCGTGCGGCGGGCGATCGACGGCCTGCGGGTGCCCGACTCGGTCGCCTGGATTGTCGACGTGGATCCGGTCGAGATGCTCTAAGTTGCTCAGCCTGGATCGTCAGACGGCAACGAGGCAATCCGGGCAATGAGAGTCGCCGGAAAGAGAATCGCTGAGAGGCCTTCGAGAGTGGCGATTGTGAACGGGAGCGGCCCCACCGGTGCCAGGTCGCCATAGCCTGCCGTCGTCAGCGTGGCAAACGAGAGCCAGATATAGTCCACCCAACGAATCGATCGGCTCTCCGCCATCTCTGCGGGGAGCGCATAGTCGGCAAACTCAAACATGCCCACCAGTGCGTGCACGGCTGCAAAGAAGAAACCAAGCATGATGAAGCTTGCCGCGCCACACAGGATTCGCTGCTTCCCCGGAACTCCATCTCGATAGGCCTGTCGAATCGAGAGATAGACAGAAGTCAGGTAGATCGCGAGAAATGACACCATTGGTAGCAGCCGAACACCACGGTCCGTGATGATGTGAAACGTTGCCCAGAGGCAGGCTGCCGCACTCAGTGTGGCAAGAAGAATCGCCAGCCGCCGGTAGCCAAGCAGCAGCACGCTGACGACGGACACAACCATGCCGGTAATCACGTAGGCCCCAGGTGTCAGCCGCTGGCCAGCATCAAAAAGTGGCACGAGCACAATCAGAGCAAGCTGCCCGAGAAAGATGAGCATCCCGTGGTGAGGAAACTGTCGGAAAGCTCGATGGCCATGCTGGTGCACGGTCGGGGGCTGGTGAGGCACATGCTGCATGGCAGCCCGCTCGGCCATGCTGCTGAACAACCGTCGAATCATCGCTCCTCATCCTTCTCCTGCTTGGGTGCCGCCAGACATATCGCGGCTGTCACCGCCCCACTCCGGGAAGTTCTGACCTCAGGCGACGTCCCTGCCGGCCGATTCGCGGGATACGACGAGGCTTCTCATCTTCCTGCCGTCTGCAAACGACGAGTACGATACAGGTTGGGAACCCAGTATGTCGTATCGATCGTTTAAAGAAATCCTCGGTGAAACGAGTCTCGAGAGAAAGTGCCGCTTTCTCTTCGGCCTCTGCCTGTTGCTGCTGATTACCGGCAGCTTCTGGTGGTATGGCAGTCGTACCGAGGATCTCGTCTACACGAGCACCCGCACCACTGGCCGCCATCTCGTCGATGCGGTGATGCTGCACCACCACTGGAAAACGCTCGAGGCCGACAAGAAATACACAACGCTGATTGAGACCCTCGGCCAGCAGCTGCAGAGCCAGCCCTACACCTGGACCATTCTTCGGCCTGATGCCGCTCCGGACGAAGCGAGCGGGTACACCTCGCTCGACGGTGCCGTGCTCGAGTACTTCGGAGATCCGGAGGCCAATAATGGGAGCCTGCCTCCGCCACCTGCGGAATCGCCAGTCCTTCCCACTGACACCGGCGAATACCGGGAGTTTCGCACGCCCGACAATGCTGAGTATCACTACTACCAGCCCATTCGAGCTCGCACGAGCTGCCTGATCTGTCATGAGCATCGCGGCCCAACCAACCCAGTCGGGCCTCCCGGCCCCCGCCTCGCCGAAAACGAACTGATGGCGGTTGTGAAGATCGTAATCCCCGACTCTGCCACTCAGAACGCGATCAACTGGAATCGAGCCATCCTCCTGACCACCGCTATCGTGACGGTGTTCTTGGCAATGCTCGCAGCTTACGTGATCGTCCGGTATGTGATCGTAAAGCCGCTGAAGCATCTTCGGGAAGTCAGCGATGAAGTCCGCAAGGGCAATGTTGGAGCCCGTGCTGAGATTCACACTGGTGATGAGTTTGAAGACCTTGGCACAGCCTTCAACCGCATGCTGCGAGGACTGGTCGACTCACAGGATGAACTCAGGAAGGTCAATCGCGATCTCGACACGAAGGTGGATCAGCTGGCCCAGGCCAACATGCACCTCTACGAGATGAATCGGCTCAAGAGCGACTTCCTGGCCACCATGAGCCATGAACTCCGCACGCCTCTCAACAGCATCATCGGCTTCTCTGACGTGCTTGGAGGCATTCCAGCGCTTGAAGATAAACAGCGGCGGTATGTGCAGAACATACGCTCGTCTGGCCGCATGCTGCTCGACATGATCAATGACATCCTCGACCTGGCCAAAATCGAGGCTGGGAAAATGGCGATCCGCCCAACCGAGTTTCAACTCGCCAGCGTGATTTCAGCCCAGTGCGACATGGTGCGTCCACTCGCCGAACGACGAAACATCGATGTCGACTTTTCAGTACCTGACGACATCGGGGCGGTTTTTCAGGACCAGGGGAAGGTGCAGCAGATCCTGGCTAACCTGCTCTCGAACGCCGTGAAGTTCACGCCAGAGGGGGGCCAAATCGAAGTCCGCGCAGGCCTTGATCGTCTGCCCAGCGACCGCAGCGGTGGCATGCTGATGATCGACGTGGAAGACACCGGCGTGGGGATTGCCGAAGAAGAGCAGCAGGTGATCTTTGAGAAGTTCCGACAGAGCCGCCTGTTCCGCAGCGGTGAAGATGCGATGACTCGAGAGTTTTCCGGAACAGGCCTGGGCCTCTCCATCGTCCGTGAGCTCTGCCGACTGCTTGGTGGCGATGTCTCACTCTCCAGCGAACTGGGCCGCGGCAGCACCTTCACGGTGCGACTGCCGGCACGCCTCTCTGCTCGACAGATGACAGACCCGACGGCCGGTGGAGAGACGCCTCCACGATTCGGCGAGAGTGCCGCTGGCATGGCGAATGCGATACCATCCGAGACTTCGGGCGGTGGCGTCGTCGCCTAGCGGTCCCTGACCAACACGTGCAGTAGTTCAACAATCCATGAGTGAGACCAAGGCCGCTACCACCGACGTGGTGCTCTTTACCGATGGTGGATGTAGCGGAAACCCTGGCCCCGGCGGCTGGGCCTTCATCCTGCGGCATCCGGCAAGTGGCCGTGAGAGCAGCGAGAGTGGTGCCGAGCGAGAAACCACCAACAACCGCATGGAGCTGACCGCAGTGGTGCGTGGCCTCGCACGCTTAACGCGACGAACCCGGGTCGAGCTAGTGACCGACAGCGTCTATGTCGGCACCGGGCTCTCACAGTGGCTGCCAAAATGGAAGCAACAGGGCTGGAAGCGGAAGGAGCGAGGAAAGCTGGTGCCGATCAAGAATGAGGATCTGTGGCGAGAACTCGATCGACTCGCCACCGCGCACGAGGTGCACTTCAGCCATGTTGCCGGGCACTCAGGACACCCTGAGAACGAAGCCTGTGATCGGATGGCGGTGCAGGCCTACCGCGACCTGGTGAGCGGCGAAAAGTAAGTTGCCGCCGCTGATGCGAAGGACCACATCTCATGCTTCCGCAGGATCCATCGGCTGAAGCGACTCCCTCCCCCTCAGAACGTCGAGAGACGGGGCTGCGGGCACGGCTGGAGCGGCTGCCTGGCGTGGGCAGTCGTCGAGCAGAGCGACTGGCAAAACTCGGCCTGATCGAAGTCCGCCACGCTCTGGTGCACTTCCCGCGTGACTACAAAGACTTCACCGGCAGCCACTCGGTCGAAACACTCGTCGCTGGCGAACACGCGGCCGTGGCTGGCGAAGTGATCGACGTCGGCACCCGCACCACGATCACCGGCAAGGCGATGGTGACGGTGCAGCTGGCCACCGACGGTGGCCCCCTCAAGGGCATCTGGTTCGGAATGCCGTTTATCGCTCGCCGGTTTCGTGTCGGTAGCCGTATTGTGCTCGCTGGAGTCGCCCGACAGTCATCTGGGTACTGGGAAATGGCCCATCCCGAAGTCCGGCATCTTGATGCAGACGAGGCTGCGGAATCCTCTCCCTGGCTGGCGGTCTACCCGCTGGCCGAAGGCGTGCGACAGTCTGACGTGCGGATGGGCGTGCACGCGGCCCTGACTGCAGTTGAGGGCACACTTCAGGAAACGTTTCGGCCAGACGAGCTTGAAGCCCGTTCACTGCTCCCGATCTTCGATGCCTTTCGGGCAGTCCACCTGCCTGCTAGCCAAAAAGAGATCGATGCCGGGAGACGCCGATTCATCTACCAAGAGCTCTACATGCTGCAGCTCGCGCTGCGACTGCACCGCCGCCAGGCCGAGGTGACTCATCGGGCTGAGGCAATCGACGCGGCCCCACACCTGCGAAGCCGCATCGAGGGCGTATTTCCGTTTCCTCTCACGCAGGCCCAGCGGCGTGTGGCCGGGGAGATCCTCGCCGACATGGCACGGCCCACGCCGATGCAGCGACTGCTGCAAGGTGACGTGGGAAGCGGAAAGACCGCCGTCGCCGTGATTGCCCTGCTCAACGCAGCTCTGACGGGCCACCAGGCGGTGATCATGGCTCCCACCGAGCTGCTCGCCCGCCAGCATCTCGCCACACTCGAGCGCCTCCTCGCGGATCACCCACTGCTCGATGCCGAGGGACGCCCACTCAACACCACGGTCGAGCTGCTGATTGGCGGCCAGGGCAAGGCTGCACGCGAAGCGGCGTTTGGTCGGATTGCTGCGGGTGACACACGGCTGATTGTGGGCACCCAGGCCCTGGTGGCATCTCCTCCGATCTTCCACAAACTCGGCCTGGTCGTGATTGATGAACAGCATCGCTTTGGCGTCGTGCAGCGGTCACGGCTCCAGCAGGAAGAAGCCCTCCCGCACACCCTCGTGATGACCGCGACGCCGATTCCTCGTACCGTCGCCCACGCGATCTATGGCGACCTCGACCTCTCAACAATCGACGAACAGCCTCCTGGCCGTCAGCCCGTGCAGACCTATCGGGTCGGTCCACAGCAGCTCGACCGGTGGTGGGCATTCTTCTGCAAGAAACTTCGCGAAGGCCGCCGCGGCTATGTCGTGGTTCCGGCTGTTGAGGAGTCAGAGTCTGGGCTGGCGAGTATCGACTCGGCCCTGGAAGAGCTCGCCAATGGTCCCCTGGAGGCGTTTCGCTTAGGGCTCGTGCATGGCCGTCTTCCTACCGACATCAAGCATGCCATCATGCATGACTTCCGTCATGGCCGACTCGACGTGATCGTGGCCACGAGCGTGGTCGAAGTGGGGATCGATGTCCCCGAGGCGACATTGATGACCATTCTCGACGCCGATCGCTTCGGGCTCGCCCAGCTCCATCAGCTGCGGGGCCGTGTCGCCCGCGGTGCCACCCGAGGTATCTGTGCGGCGGTCACGAAAGCGACAGACGACCATCCTCGCCTGGAGGCGTTTGTGAACACCACCGACGGCTTTCGGCTCTCCGAGTTTGACCTGATTCAGCGTGGTCCAGGCGAACTGGTGGGGACGAAGCAGTCTGGTGTGCCGCCGCTCTGCCTGGCCGACATCATTCGGGATGCGGACGTTGCCGCTGAGGCACGCGAGCATGCGATCGCCACTCTCGCAGAGAACCCATTCCTGGAGGGGGACGACTGCTCCCGCCTCCGCAAACTGGTGGTCCGCCGCTGGGGCAACTCGCTCGACCTGGGCGGCATCGGCTAACGATCAGCCTGCCGTGACAATCTGCTCACCAGTCTTCCACTGGCCATCCTGTCGCTCGACACGCCGATAGAGGGTGTCCCGCTCAATCGGCTCACGACCCGCTTCGCGGATCAGCCGTTCGATGTGCTCCACAGAGAGGATCTCCGGCGTGGTGGCCCCCGCATCGTGGTAGATCAGTTCATGCCGAACCGTGCCATCGAGATCGTCGGCTCCATAAGCAAGCGATGCCTGTGCCGTGCCGATACCGAGCATGATCCAGTACGCCTTGATGTGGTCGAAGTTGTCGAGCACGAGCCGTGAGACCGCCATCGTTCGCAGGCTCATCATTGCGGTCGGCTTGCCGATCTCTGCCAGCCGAGTGTTCTCCGGATGGAATGCCAGCGGAATAAAGGTCTGAAAGCCCCCGGTCTCGTCCTGCAGTTCGCGGAGCCGCAGCAGATGATCCGTGCGGTGATACGCATTCTCGATATGCCCGTAGAGCATGGTGGCGTTGCTCCGCAGGCCGAGTTCATGCGCCGTTCGATGAATCCGGAACCACTCGTCGGTGTCTGCTTTGTGTTCGCAGATCTTGTCGCGAACCTCAGGATGGAAGATTTCTGCACCACCTCCTGGCAGACTTCCCAGGCCAACGTCCTTGAGCTCTTCGAGGATGTCACGGATCGAACGCTTGGTGAGATGACAGAACCAGTTGATCTCCACTGGCGTCCAAGCCTTGAGATGCAGGCTCGGGCAGTGCTCATGCAGTTGGGCAATGATGTCGCGATACCACTCATAGGGCTTCTGGTGATGCAATCCACCAACGATATGCATCTCCGTGCTGCCACTCTCGACCGCTTCACGGCCCCGCGCGAGGATCTGCTCATCGCTCATGACATAGCCACGGTCCTCGCGGAGATCCGCCCGAAACGCGCAGAACGTGCAGCGATAGATGCAGATATTCGTTGGATTGAGGTGCGTATTGATGTTGTAGTAGCCACGGTTGCCGTTCTTCCGCTCACGGACCAGGTTGGCCAGCTGGCCAAGTTCGTGCAGGTCGATCGACTCATCCCACAGGCTCTCAGCCTCCGCCGCGCTGAGCCGCTCACCAGCCTCAACCTTTTCCCGAATAGGACCAAGCGACTTCGACACGCTGCGAATCATGACTTCACCTTCTTGTTCGTCTCGTCCCAGGCTTCCGGAAAGATCGGCATCACACCACAACTCTTAACCGCATCCGCCCACCACGAGCAACACATGCCCGCCTCACACCCAGACATCTGCTCCGACAGCAGCCAGGAGCACGGCACCGATGATCGCGTTGGCTGAAAAAAATGCAGCGTTCACCCGCGAAAGATCGTCAGGCCGCACCAGAGAATGCTCCCAGATCAAAAGAGCGGCAATAATCCCCAGAGCCATCCAGTAGATCGCCCCAAGCGTCGGAATCGTCCAGGGGAGTGCCGCCAGCAGCAGAAGCGTGACCACATGAAAGACCGTGGCAAGTCTCAACGCCCGGGGCACACCGAGCACAGCTGGAATACTGTGCAGTCCCGACTGGCTGTCGAAGGCGGCATCCTGACACGCGTAGATCATGTCGAACCCGGCGACCCAGAGCATCACCGCCACCCCGAGGAGCAGTGACGGCAAAAGGTCGGCAGGATCTGCCAGCACCGCCTGTCCACGCAAGGCAATCCAGGCGGCGACCGGGGCCATACCCAGGGCCGCACCAAGCCAGACATGTGCCAGCATCGTGAAGCGTTTTGCATAGCTGTAGCCCAGCAGCCATGCGAGCACGGGCAGTGACAGCACCAACGGCAGCCAGTTGGGCAGAAACAGAAGCGTGCCTGCCACAAACAGCAGCGACGAGCTCACGACAAGGGCCATCACCTGCGCGACACTGAGTTCACCGGCAGGGAGATGCCGCGATGCTGTCCGCGGGTTGAGGGCATCGATATCACGGTCGACAAGCCGGTTAAAGGCCATCGCCGCCGTACGGGCAGCTACCATGCAGACCACCACTCCCACCAGAGGCAGGAGCCAGCCGTCCGGAAGCGGCCCTGAAGCGACGCCCTCACGGCCGGCAGCCCCGTCGAGGCTCCAGGCAGCGATCACCGAGATCAGGGCGAAAGGCATCGCAAAGACGGTGTGACTAAACCGTACGAGCGAGAGCAGTGAACGAAGACTGGCGGCCATGCGTCACTCTCCCTCACCGGCGACCAGAGCGTCAGCCCGCCGGTGCGCAATCGTGAGGGTGGCGATCCCAAACGTAAGCGGATGCATCTCTACATTTTCGTAGCCCGCCTCCCGCACGAGGGATGCTAGCCGCTCCCCTGAGGGAAACTCTTCGACACTCTCATTGAGGTAGCGATATGCGTCAGAACCGTTGGAGGCGAGGCCATTACCGAGCCTCGGCAGCACGTTGCGGAAGTACCAGAGGTAGCTCGCCCGCACGACAGGGTTGGTGGGCAGCGAAAACTCGAGAATCCCAAGCCGACCACCGGGCCGGGTGACCCGGGCCATCTCAGCGAGGCCCTGCCGCGTGTCAGCGATGTTGCGGAGCCCAAATGCCACCGTCACCAGATCAAACGAAGCCGCAGGGAAGGGCAGAGCCATCGCGTCGGCCTCCACCCACTCCACAGGAAGTCCTCGCCGGCGAGACTTGACCACGGCATGATCGAGCATCGGCTGGCAGAAATCGGCACCGACTACCCGCACGGCAGGCCCAGCCTTGACCGCGTAGGCAATAGCGAGATCTCCCGTGCCCGTACAGAGGTCGAGCATCGCTCCGGCAGCAGGTGGTGGTGCCTTGCGGACGGTAAACCGTCGCCACAAGACATCGATGCCGCCGGAGAGCGTGCGATTCGCCAGGTCATACCGTGGGGCGATCTCCGCGAACATGCCACGCACGCGGTCACCGCTTTTGTCGACCTTCGTGGCGACGCCGCCTGGCTCACCTGCCGCGGTCGCCCCCGGATTCACAGCCGGCACCGTCTCCTCAGACACCGTATCTTCCGACATTGATTCCCTGCACATGCTTCCGTCACGCTACGGTCGAGAGGTCCACGGCTCAGCGAGGCGTGGAGAAGCATTCCTGACTGACACCCGAGAGAGGGGCAACGCTGTCGTGACGGTCTCTTGGCATTGCCACACCTGCTTCCATGGTATGCCGCCAGCGGTGGTTGCGGGAGGCGTCGCCGTGGTCATCGACGTGATTCGGGCCTCCACCACAATCACCACGGCCCTGTCCCACGACGCCGAGGCTGTCTACCCCGTGGAAACAGTCGACGAGGCCCGGGCACTCAGCGACACCTTCGAAACAGTCCCTCTCCTCGGGGGCGAACGTGGTGGCGTCCGCATCGACGGCTTCAATCTGGGCAACTCACCTCGCGAGTACACGCCGGCAGAAGTTCGCCACCGCCGCATCGTATTCACCACCACCAATGGAACTGCGGCCATCGCTGCGTGCCGCGAGGCCGCCGAGATCCTGATTGGCGGGCTGGTCAACCGCTCAGCAGTGGCCACCGCGGCTCGCACAATGGCCGCGGGCCATGAGACCGCCGTTCACCTCGTGTGCGCTGGAGTGGAGCGACAGACAGCCGACGAAGACACGATCGGGGCCGGTGGCATCCTCGACGCCGCGGCGTCTCGCTGGCCTGGCGACCGCTTCGACGAGGCCGCCATCGCCGCTCTCCGCCGCTTCCGCGAAGCCTGTGGAGGTCATCAAGACGCGGCAGCCGTAGGCTCACTGACGACCACGCTCGCCGACACACCGGGCGGGCGGCGGATCGTGGCACTGGGCATGCGTGAGGATCTCGCTGTGGTCGCCGCGCTCGACAGTCTGCAGATCGTCCCGGTATTCGAGCGAACCTCCGGAAGGCTCCTCCCGCTGCCCGACCGAGCCGTCATGGACCCAACCCAACTCCTCCGACTACACTCCCGCCCATGAAACAGCCCTCCGATCAAACCCGTATGGACCGCATCGTCTCGCTCGCAAAGCGTCGTGGGTTCATTTTCCAGTCGAGCGAAATCTACGGCGGCCTCAACGGTTTCTGGGACTACGGCCCGCTCGGCGTCGAGCTGAAGCGAAACCTGAAGAACGCGTGGTGGCACGACATGGTCAGCGGCCATGACGAGCTTGCCACGGCAGCCGGTGCTGCCGGCCCGTACGAAATGACCGGGCTCGACTGCACGATCATCATGCATCCGCAGACCTGGAAGTGTTCTGGACACTTCGACCTGTTTCACGACTGGCTCGTCGACTGCCGTGAGTCGAAACGACGGTATCGCTACGACCATCTGCTCGGACGGTATGCGACTCACCGTGGGAAACGTGTGTTCATCGTGACGGATGCCTCGGGGGAAGAAGGGCTTGCCGCCACTGCGGCGAAGGCCCAGAAGTTCTTCGGTCTGCGAGCCAAACAGGTGGGCGAGATTGAGTGGGAAGGCGACCTGATACCGCTCGCTGGCAACGTTGCTCGGGAAGACGCTCTGGCCCCAGAGGCGAGTGAGCCCGGCACCCTCACGGAACCACGTGAGTTCAACCTGATGTTTGGGACCCGCATTGGCGCCCTCGCCAGCGGCGGAGATGAGGACCGGGCGTTCCTCCGTCCCGAAACGGCCCAAGGCATCTTCCTGAACTTCAAGAACGTGCTCGACACCTCACGTGTCCGAGTGCCGTTTGGCATCGCTCAGATCGGCAAGAGCTTCCGCAACGAAATCACACCGCGGAATTTTACGTTTCGGTCACGCGAGTTTGAGCAGATGGAGATCGAGTTCTTCTGCAAGCCCGACGAGTCTGCCGCCTGGTACCGCTACTGGCGTGACCGCCGTTGGAAGTGGTATCTCGATCTAGGCCTCACCGAAGGCAAGCTTCAGCTTCGTGAACACGATGCGGATGAACTGTCTCACTACTCCTGTGGAACGGCCGACATTGAGTACGCCTTCCCCTTCCTGGCCGATGGAGAGTTTGGCGAACTCGAAGGCATTGCCCACCGCGGCGACTTCGACCTGCGAAGTCACATGGAGGGCAAACTCGTCCGCCAGGATGGCGAACTGGTGGTGGAGAAGGGCGAGGACGGCAAGCCTCGCCACCGCGGCAGCGGCAAAGACCTGTCCTACTTCGATGACATCTCTCGCGAGCGGTATGTGCCGCATGTGATCGAACCGAGCGCCGGTGCCGACCGGGCCGCCCTGGCATTTCTCTGCGATGCCTATCACGAGGATGAGGTGCCCGATGAAAAGGGTAATCCTCGCACTCGAACCGTGCTCAAGCTGCATCCGCGGCTCGCCCCCGTGAAGGCTGCCATCCTGCCATTGGTGAAGAAGGACGGCATGCCCGAGATGGCCACCGAGCTGTATCGCGAACTGAAGCGGCACATGCCCTGCCAATACGACGAAAAGGGTTCGGTAGGCCGTCGGTATGCCAGACAGGACGAGGCCGGCACTCCTTGGTGCCTGACGATCGACGGGCAGAGCCTCAGCGACCGCACCGTCACACTTCGTGACCGTGACTCGCTTGAGCAGGTGCGTGTGTCGATTGATGAGGCCGTTGCCATGCTGCGGGAGAAGCTCGCATGAAGCCTGCACTGGCTACCGTCTGCTCGCTTGAGGCGGCCTTGCCGACCATCCTTGAGGACTACGCCGCTGGACACTGCGACGCGATCGATCTCTGGATGGGGCATGCGGAGGCGGCGTTGGAGGGCCGTGATGCCTCCGAGCTCCGTGACCTGATCACGTCGTTCGGTATCACTCCGGTCGCTGCAAGTTTTCAAGGGGGGCTCCTCACCAGCCAGGGTGAGGCCAGACAGGAACACTGGAACCTATTTGAGAAGCGGCTTCCGCTGCTGCACGCCTTGGGGATCCCGGTGCTCGTGCTTGCGGGCGATGCCTTCGGGCCGCTCACGCCCCAAGACCTCTCGCGGCTCTCGATGAGTCTGTCCGAGGCAGGCAAAAGAGCCGCAGATGCTGGCGTGAAACTTGCCCTCGAGTTCGACGCACGGGCGAGTTTTCCCAACAATCTGCAGTCGGCTGTCGCCCTTGTGGACGATGTGGGGCACCCCGCAGTTGGTCTCTGCCTCGACTGGTTCCACTACACCGTGGGCCCCAGCAAGGCGAACGATCTGTGGCTTCTCTCCAACGAGAACCTGTTTCACGTGCAGCTCTCCGACATCGCAGATGTGCCGCGAGAAATGGCTACCGATGCAGATCGGATCCTGCCCGGAGAAGGCTCTTCGCCTCCCGACCCACTGCTTACTCGCCTGCGTGAGATGAACTACAGCGGCAGCCTGGCAGTCGAGACCCACAACCCGCTGCTCTGGAGCGTTCCGCCGCGGCAGTTCGGCGAAATTGCGATGACGGCAGTTCGTCGTCTGCTCGGCGAGGCGAGCATGGGAGATGCAGGGCAGGGCAGCCGTCCCTAGTGGTGCGGCAGTGCGGCCAACGTGAACGGCGACATGGCGGAGTCAACTGGCCCGCCGTGCTGCATGACCGGCCGCACGCGGGTCGCTGTATTCGTTCATTTCCTGCGCCTCAGCTTCCACGTCATCGATTTCGCGAAGCCGGCCCTCATGCCCTCGGGGCACCAGACTGTAGTGGCGAGCCCGGGTGAGCATGTCGATCACCTCCACACACGACTTCTCGCGGGTCACCCAGAGGGATGCGTCAAGGCGGCGAAGATCGACAGAGGCCGAGTAGGTTCGCAGCATTTTCTGACGACCCTTGGCGTACTCGGGAAAATACGACATCGCCAAGGCGTACAGGCTGCGGTAGATCGGATCCCGCCACCGCAGGTACGGACCGTTGCTCTTCGAAATCGCTCCCCAGGTACGCCCTCGCCGAAAGAGGGCAATCACATGGTCGTCGTCACCGGCCGCGGCTCCCATGTCCATCAACAGGGGGGGGCGGCGAGCCATCGTGAGGGCACAGGCAGCGACCATCGCTCCTTCGATACAGTGCGCCCGCTTTCGCGTCAGCACACCCTGGACTGAGAGAGCCGTCCAGCCATCCTTCTCAAAGTTCATCGGAATCGCGTTCACGAAGTCCTGAACGTCTTCCGGATGCTGTAACCGCGCAAGCTGCTCTGCATGCTCTTCTGAGAGACCAAGTTTGATGCCTCGAGCGACCCGCGGCTTCATCTCACCTGTGACTGCTAGGCGGACAGAACGCCCGCGACTCCTGCAGAACCAATGAAAAGCCTACGTGGCAGACCGATTTGACTCAACCGGCTCTCCACGCTGACAGGCTGCGTGTATCCTGAACTATCTAAACGAAGCACCGTCTCTTCCGTCTCCACTCGATGGCTCTCCGCATGTCGACCTCCTCTTCTGTTGTGCAAACGATCGACCTCGCCACTGCTGACGGACGCCCGAGGCTCCAGAGACTCGTCGCCAGCCTTTCATCGCAGGGGGATGTTGTCAGCCCAGCAGCAGCCCAGCGGACACAAGAGATCTTTGGCGAGCCCCTGACGCCCAAGCAGGTCGTGGCGAAAATCTGTGCCGATGTGAAGGCGCACGGCCGAGAAGCCGTTTTGGACTACACCACGCGGATCGACCGGGCTGACGTCACGAGCGACACCCTGTTCGTTTCACCCGACGCGTTTCGACACGCACACGCGAGCGTGGAGCCCGCGTTTCTCGACACCGTCCGTCGTGTGCGGGCGCGTGTCGAACGGTTTCAGCAAGCGGTGCTTCCCAACGACGCTGAAGTCTCCCTGCCTGGTGGCGGTTCGCTGCGGCAGCGGTATCTGCCACTCGATCGGGCCGGCATCTGCATTCCGGGTGGTGCTGCTGCCTATCCATCGTCGCTGTTGATGACCGCCGTTCCGGCGCAAGTTGCTGGCGTAAGGGAGATTGTGGTCGTCGCTCCACCAACACCATTCGGTAGTGATAATCCTCACCTGCTCGCCACCTGTCACGAACTCGGCCTGACAACGGTGATGCGAGCGGGAGGCGCTCAGGCTGTTGCAGCGATGGCCTATGGCATCGAAGGGCTGCCACGTGTCGACACCATCGTGGGCCCAGGCAACCTGTTTGTGGCTCTTGCCAAACAGCATGTGTTTGGTGAGGTCTCGATCGACTCCATCGCAGGCCCCAGCGAGATCGTGGTTGTGGCGGATGCCTGCGGCAGCCCCGAGTTCATCGCGGCCGACATGCTGGCTCAGGCAGAGCACTCTCCAGGATCGGCCCTTCTCTTGACCAGCTGCAAAGACCTAGCAGCAGCGGTCAGCGAAAGTCTTGAGCAACGACTTGCCGTCTTGGAGCGCGGTCAGCTGACTCGAGAGAGCCTGGAGCGGTTCTCAGCAATCGTGATTACCAGCAGCGACACCGAGAGTCAGCAGCTTGCTGACGAACTGGCAACAGAACACCTCTCGATCGACACGGCTGATCCCGAGGCAACCCTCTCAGGTATTCGGCATGCCGGTGCCGTCTTCCTCGGACCGTACAGCCCGGTCGCAGCGGGTGACTACGCTGCCGGCCCGTCCCATGTGCTGCCCACAGCCGCCACGGCTCGGTTTGCGGCAGGCCTCGCCGCGACGCACTTCCTCCGTTCCGGCAGCGTGATTCGCCTCACCAAAACCGATCTGGAGGAGATTGCCGACGACATTCGGCTGCTGGCCGACACCGAAGGACTGACCGCCCATCGACGCAGCGTTGATGCCCGCTTTGACGGGTAGAACAGGCTGCAAACCCCACCGCCAGCGTTCCTGCAGGGTGGGGTCCGGAACGTGAGGTAAACTTTGTTCGTCAAGTCCCTCTCGGCCCACCTGTGGTGAAACGACTGTATGGCCCCTGCAAGCTCAGCAGACTCTCCGGCAGACTCAGACAACGCCTTTTCCGGCGGAACGCCTCCGGTCCGTCCGGATATCGCTGCCCTCGCCCCTTATATCCCGGGCGAACAGCCGCAGGGTGGGGAATGGATAAAACTCAATACCAATGAGAATCCATATCCACCATCACCCACGGTTGCTGAGGCAATCCGCGAAGCGGCCACTGGACGACGACTGGCGAAGTATCCAGATCCCCTCGCGACAAGCTTTCGGGTCAAAATGGCCGAACTGCTGGGGGTTGAGCCTGACTGGATCCTCTGCGGCAACGGCTCCGACGATATCCTCACGATCCTGGTCCGCAGTTTCGTGGGGCAGGGCGAGTCGCTGCGGATGCCCTACCCGAGTTACATCCTCTACCGCACGCTGGCAGGAATTCAGGGTGCCCGCTGTCACGAGGTGAGCTTCGAGACCGACTGGTCCCTGAGCCCCGCCTTTGCCGCCTCTCGAGACGGACTGCGGCTGGCGGTCATTCCCAATCCCAACAGCCCTTCAGGCACGGTTCTTCGCAAAGAATGGCTGCTCGAAGTGGCCGAGCAGCTGCCCTGCCCACTTGTGATCGACGAGGCGTATGCCGACTTTGCCGAGACCGACTGCGTTGATCTGGTGCGTGCGTGCGAGAAGGTGATTGTGACCCGTTCGCTGAGCAAGTCGTACGGACTCGCCGGCCTACGGTTTGGCTTCGCAGTTGCCCGCCCAGAAGTGATCACACAGCTCACGAAAGTCAAAGATTCCTACAACTGTGACACGCTCTCGATCGCAGCGGCGACAGCAGCGGTGACCGACACGGGCTGGCTCACCGAAACCCGTGACAAAATCTTGGCCACCCGGAAGCGGCTCGAAGCCGCCCTGACCAACCTCGGATTTTTAGCCCAGCCCAGCCAGGCCAACTTCGTCTGGTGCACGCATCCCCAGAAGAGCCACAAGGCGATCTACGAAGCTCTGAAGGCTGAGGGCATTCTTGTCCGCTGGATGAACTTCCCGAGCTGGGGCGATGGCCTTCGGATCACCGTCGGCACCGACGAAGAGATCGACGCTTTCTTGGCGGCAGTCGCTGCGATCCTGCAAAGGCTCTGAGCGTGGCCCCAGTTAGACACCAGTCACACGTTCACCCGAAGCACGTTCACCACACACATGATCTTCTGACACGAGGAGATTCTTATGCCCCGCACGGCCAAGGTTTCACGCATCACCTCCGAAACCAGCATTGAACTCACGCTCAACCTCGATGGCACGGGTGCCGCCGACATTGCCACCGGGCTTGGCTTTTTCGACCACATGCTGACCCTGCTCGTCGGCCACTCGCTGATTGATCTGACGGTACGATGCACCGGCGACCTACATGTCGACGGTCACCATACAGTCGAAGACGTCGGACGGGCCCTTGGACAGGGCTTCCGCGAAGCTCTCGGTGATCGCCGCGGCATCCGACGCTACGGCCACACCATCCTGCCGATGGATGAGACGCTCGTCACAGCCGCCGTTGACCTCGGTGGGCGGAGTGCCTGCGTGCTCGATGCCACCTACCCTGTTGCCACCATCGGCAGCTTTGACACTCAACTTGTTGAGGTGTTCTGGGAGGGCTTCGCAGCTACGGCCGCCGCCAACGTGCACGCCATCCTGCACCACGGACACAACGCCCACCACATCGCGGAAGCGATCTTCAAGGGAGTCGCCCGCTCGATCCGCATGGCACTCGAGGATGACCCTCGACAACAGGGCATCCCAAGCACCAAGGGATCACTGACGGTCTAGCTTTCGGCAGCCCCACCTCCTGCCGAGCCCACAACCTTTTCGGCTCACTCGTTGACGTAGGTCTCGAGGAAGCGGGCGAGTTTGTGGAAGTCGCAGCCTTGCTCGACGTACCGCACGACCGTGACCAGGGTGGCCGGATCGACGAGTTCCTCGAACGGCACATAGTTCAGGTCGAGCTGCCCGGAAACGCTGACCATCACACCGTTGAGACCACGCTCCGCGAGTGCCCGGTAGGCACCCACACCGAGCTGACTGCCGAGCATGATGTCGAACGCATGTGGCTTGGCACAGCGTGCCTCGTAGCCAAGCTGCAGACCGACCACCTTGCGGGAGTTGCCCGTCTGGCGGGTGTATTCATCAGAAACCAGCTTGGAGAACATCCGGCTGAGCTGAATGTGGGAGATTGAGATGTGCCCGTGATCATCACGAGGAATGCCCTCAAGCTGGCTCTGCGGCAGATACTCCGCGAGGCCCTCGGCCAGCACAATCACGCCGAACGGCTTGTTCTCTTTCTCCTCACGGACACGCATCGTCTTCACGATTCGACCGACCACCTCCTGCACGTTCATCACCGGCTTCACCCGGGTCTGCCCTGAGGGATCCGTGATCGTTTCTTCGGAGCGATACCGACCGTTGATGTCTTCAACGCTGATCACCAGGCTCGCTTCGCCCGAGATGGCCGCACCATACGCCAGCCATCCGGCACTGCGGCCCATCGACTCGCAGAGGAAATAGGCCCGAGCTGCCTCGGCGTCGTAGATCAGGTTCCGCAGCTCTGTCGCCAGCGTGTCGACCGCTGTGAAGTAGCCGAACGTGAAGTCGATGCCCATGTAGTCATTGTCGATCGTCTTCGGCAGGTGAACGACCGGGATCCGTGGGCTGCCAGCCGGCAGCCGGTCCTGAAACATCTTGAACTTGTTGGCAGTCTTGAGGGTGTCATCTCCACCGATCGAGATCAGAGCCTCGACGCCGAGCGATCGCAGCCCTTCATAGACGTTCTTCAGCGGCGCAGAGCGGTCGGCATCATCGAGATGCTCGGGGCTGGAGACGAGCTTGCCTGGGTTTGCCCGGGCGGTCCCGATCAGGATGCCTTGGGCCGACCGTGACCGCTTCATGTACTCAGGTGTCAGATGCACCCAGTCGCGGCCTTCCTCGAGCGGCTTTTCTGGCGAATAGTCGATCAGTGACGAGTAGCCGTGCTTCATACCGAGGACTTCGGCGCCACTCTTGAGGAATGAGATGGCGGCTGTCGAGATAACCGCGTTTGCGCCAGGTGCGGGACCGCCGGCAAACAAGATCGCGACGCGGCGAAACTGGTGAGTGGCCTTCGCAGGTGCAGCAAGGGTCTCTTTCGTCATGGAATACTCGCTTTGCGGGAGTGGTGGGGGAGGGTGGATTCAGGGTTAAAAGGCGGGATGCACAGGGCAGGGGCAGATCGCAGAGCCGGCGGCTCCATCTCTGCCTGACGACGCATGTGTCGAGGACTCACCCGAGCAGGGTGCGTTCCACAAATGTCGTGTCGATCTTGGAATCGTGGAAGGCTGAGTGCGAGAGGATCTCGAGATGGATAGGGACGGTCGTCGCGACGCCCTCCACCCGCAGTTCCTTCAGCGCCCGCTGCATCGTTTCGATGGCTTCGCGACGGGTGGGCTGATGCACAATCAGTTTGCCGATCAGAGAATCGTAATGCGGAGGCACGGTGTAGCCGGCCGAGACATGCGAGTCGAATCGGACGCCAAACCCTCCCGGCACAATCATCTTCTCGATCCGGCCGGGGCATGGGCGGAATCCATGAGCAGGATCCTCCGCATTGATCCGGCACTCGATGACATGCCCGCGGGGCACAATGTCGTCCTGCGTGAAGCTAAGAGGCTCCCCGGCAGCCACACGAATCTGAGCCTTAATCAGGTCCACACCGGTGATCATTTCGGTCACGGGATGTTCGACCTGAATCCGCGAGTTGACTTCGATGAAGAAGAAGTTGCCGTCGGGGTCAACGATGAACTCAACGGTTCCGGTAGAGTGGTAGCCCGCGGTCTTGGCCAGCCGAACGGCCGCCTCACACATCGCCTGCCGCGTCTCCGGTGAGAGCTGCGGAGAGGGGCTCTCCTCGATCAGCTTCTGATGCCGCCGCTGAGTGGTGCAGTCGCGTTCCCAGAGGTGCACCACGTTGCCATGCATGTCACCGATGATCTGCACTTCGACGTGACGCGGCCTCTCGACATACCGCTCGAGGTAGATCCCAGGGTTGCCGAAAGCCGCCTGGGCTTCAGCCGCAGCCTGCTGGAAGGCCGACTGCAAGGTGAGATCGTTGGAGGCCACCCGCATACCCTTGCCGCCGCCACCCGCAGTTGCCTTCAACAGCACGGGGTAGCCGATCCGCCGGGCCGTCTCGAGGGCCTCCTGCTCACTCGAGAGCAGGCCGTCACTTCCCGGCACACACGGCACCTTCGCTTCGAGCGCCAAGGCGCGGGCGGAGTTCTTGTCACCGAGTTGGGCCATCGCCTCAGGCGTGGGCCCGATGAAGCCGATGTCGCATGACCGGCAGACTTCTGCGAAATGGGCATTCTCCGAGAGAAAGCCATACCCCGGATGAATCGCCTGCACGTTGCCGATTTCAGCTGCGCTGATCACGCGATCGATCCGCAGGTAGCTGTCAGCCGCTCGGGCTGGTCCCACGCAGATCGCTTCGTCTGCGAGTTCGAGATAACTCGCATCACGATCCGCTTCTGAGCAGATCGCAACCGACTCCACACCGAGTTCACGACATGCGCGAATCACACGCAGAGCGATCTCACCTCGGTTCGCTACCAGGATGCGTTTGAACATGTCCGCCGGAACCCAAACCGCCAGAGGAAAAAAACGACGCAGGCGTGATCACCGGGGGGCCTAGGCCTCGGGATCGACCTTTACGAGCGGCTGGCCAAACTCGATTGGAGCGCCATTCTCCACGAGCACAGCCACCACCTGTCCCGAAACACCGGCAGGAATCTCATTGAAGACCTTCATTGCCTCAATGATGCAGACCGTCGACTCGGGGCCGATCCGGTCGCCCACCTTCACAAACGGAGCGGCCTCAGGGCTGCTCGCTCGGTAAAAGGTGCCCACCATGGGACTTGTGATCACCGCATGCTTGCTGTCATCAGCCTTCTGCTCCGGCTGAGCGGCAGCAGGCTCTGCGAGACGGGGTGCTGGCGCAGCCGCCACACGAGGCAGATCGTCAGCCCCTCTCTTGAGGCGAACCTGTTGATCCGCTTGCTTCAGGTCGATCTCGGAGAGATCGTGCTTCTTCATCAGTTCGATCAAGCGACGAATCTGCTTGATATCGAACACGTCTCCCGAACTTTCTGCGGCCATGGATTCTCGTGTGGTGATGGACACCTGACGGGTGAACGGGCATTGCCCAGCACAGGGGCACGCCGAAATCCGTGCAGCGGCGAGACAACCCCTGCGCAGATTTCCCCGCTAGGGTACGACAGCCCGCCTCACCGGTACAATCTCGGCTGTTATGGCCGAACAAAACCACCTTTTTCCACCAAACCGCCCTCTTCCGACCCTGCGACCGCCCGAACTCGCGTTTCATCGCCGTCCTGGCGACGTCGACAAGTTCGCCTGCGGCCGGGTCGTTGTCGTGGGCGGAGCTCTCGGCATGGCCGGGGCGCCTGCACTGTCGTCGATGGCAGCGCTCCGCAGCGGAGCCGGCCTTGTGGAGCTCCATGTTCCCGAGCCGGTCGTCACGATCGCCGCCTCGTTTCACCCCTGCGTGATGACCCGCGGCCATGCGGCAAGCGAAGAGGGCAGCTTCGCCCGCTCAGCGTTCGCCGCGTTGACCGCCCGGGCAGAACGGGCCGATGCGTTCGCGTGCGGCCCCGGACTCGGCCGCACTCCAGAGGTTGTGGAGCTGGTGCAGCTCCTTTGGCGAGAGTGTCCCGCTCCAGCGGTGTTCGATGCAGACAGTCTCTGGGCCCTCGCCACGCTCGAGCGGAACGAACTTGCAACGCATGCTGGCCCGCGACTGCTTACGCCCCACAGCGGCGAACTCCAGCGATTCCTTCGCAGTCAAGCCAAGACCGCCCATACGCCCCCCCGACCGAGGCCCGAGCTCGAAGCCGCGGCCGTCAGCCTCGCTGCCGAGATCGACGCGGTCGTGGTTCTGAAGGGGCCGCGTTCCCTGGTGACCGACGGCCACCGCTGCTGGCACAACACGTCAGGCAATCCCGGCATGGCCACTGCCGGCAGTGGAGATGTCCTGACAGGAGTTGCCGCGGCCCTCTGCGGACATGGCCTGGAGACGTTTCCCGCAGCTCAGCTCGGCGTCTGGGTGCATGGGCTCGCTGGTGACCTCGCTGCAAAACAGGTCGGCCAGACCTCACTGATCGCTACCGACATCATCGAACACCTGCCGGCAGCCTTTCTCACGCTCGAGCAGATGGCGGACGACGACCACTCGCCAGCTGGGCCATCCGGCTGACATCCACCACCGCCTCATCGCCCGCCACCCAGACCCGGGTCATGGCCGTGACGGTGACCGTGCTTGAACCGGTAAACGAGCCAAAGGCAGGCAGCACCCACACCCCAGGCTCTTCGACAAAACACCGCTGCGAAAGACGGTCGCCGCTCGGGGAGCGGATCGAGATCCGCGGATGCAGGTGCCCACAGCAGACGAGTCGCCCTGCTTCAGCCGCCACCGGGGGCTCATGCAGAAAAACCCAGGGTGGTTCCTCGAGTCTGGGCAGCACCTGATCGATCCCCACGTCGTCTGGGATCTGAATGCGTCGGTCGTGATTACCTTCGACAAGCACCACCCGCACGCCCGCATGCCTCCGACGGAAACGGGCAAACTCGTCGAGAACGGCAGGCGTGCAGCCGCTGGCGGCATGAAAGAGATCTCCAAGAATCAGCAGCCTCGCTGCCCCCGTCTGGGTCAGGAGTCTCTCGAGTCGCTGCAGATCGCCTCCCGACGAGCCCTCCGGCACAGGGAGCCCGGCATGACGAAACGAGGCCGCCTTCCCCAGATGCAGGTCGGCCACCAACAGGGTGCGAGATGTGGGCAGCCAGGCTCCGCGTCCCGGCAGCAGTTCAAATCCTGGCGGCGTGGCTACGCCTCTCGGCTCGACCCGCATGCCGCTGTCTCCTCAAGTTCGCGAGCCATATCGCTGATCCTCTCCAGCCATCCCTGCGTGGACAGTCGCGACTGAATCTGTTCGGCCCACAGCGGAAACGCCAAGGGCGAGAGCCGACGCGGCTCGGTGATCACAATCGGCTCGTCAGCAATACGTGCCAGGGCCGCATGCAGGCGGCGATACTCAAACTGAGCCTCGAGCACCTCGCGGCGAGCCTGCTCCAGCAGCATGTTGTCAGGGTCATGCTCCTCCAGCACGTCAAACAACAGCCCGGCTGATGCCTGCAGATTGCGGTCGCCTTTGCGGCCACTGCCATGCCCCGCAATCAGCCCAGCGACACGAGCGATCTCGCGAAACTGCCTCCGCGCCATCTCGGTTCCGTTCAGGCAGGCAAGCAGATCCTCGAGCAGATGGTCAGGCGATAGCATCCGTCGCCAGAAGGCGTCGCTCCCGGCGGTGCCGCCAGCCACACGATGACGGCCGAGAATCTGAAAGCCCCAGTCGTTAACGGTGAAGACCAGCGTGGCAGGGGCCTCCTGAGCAATCCGCCAGGCCACCAACGCCGCGAGCCCTTCATGCACAAGCCTCCCAGCAAAGGGATAGAGAAATGCATGGTGACCATCACGACTGGCAACGAGTTCGATCAGCAGGCTCTCACGTTGCGGTCGCCGGCTCCACTCCGCCTGTGTGGCCAGCAGTGGCTCCACGGCGATCACCTCGCTCAACCGTTCCATGCCAGCAGGCGTCTCTGCGACGAGTGCCTGCACCTCTGACGCGAGCAGCGTTGAGAGAGGCATTCGTCCGCCATTCCACCGCGGCACCGAGACGCCTGCCGCAGAAGGCTTCGCCCGCCGCACCCATGCGGTGAGCCCATCAAAGCGAAACAGCCGCAGCGTCCGTCCCGCAAAAATGAACCGATCACCCTCATTAAGTCGCGAGACAAACGACTCTTCGACGGTGCCAAGGCGGCCACCCCGCAGCCACTTTACCTCGACCGCTGCATCACTCGTGATCGTGCCGATCGACATCCGATGCCGTCGGGCGATTGCGGGGCTGGCGACATACCAACGCCCAAAGCGTTCACGAATCCGAGCAAAATCGGGATAGGCCGCAAGCGCCGGACCACCGCGGGCAGCGAAGTCCATCGCCCATCGCCAGCTGCGTTGCTCGAGGTCTGCAAACGCGGCCGTGCTCCGAACCTCCTCGTAGAGTTCCTGCTCGCGGAAACCACCGCTGCAGGCAACCGTGACAATATGCTGCGCCAAAACATCGACCGCACCAGTCAGCGGACGGCGTGGCTCGGTGGCCCCGTGGCCGGCCGCCTGCCGTGCCGCCGCACACTCCACTAGTTCCAGCGCATGCGTTGGCACGCAGACCAGCCGACCGACCGCTCCAGGCCTGTGGCCGCTGCGGCCGGCCCGCTGGAGGAGCCGGGCGATCCCCTTCGGACTACCAATCTGCAAGACCTGCTCGACCGGACCGAAGTCGACCCCGAGATCGAGGCTACCGGTCGCCACCACAGCCTTCAGCTTCCCGCGTCGCAGGCCCTCTTCCGCTGCCGTGCGAAGTTCTCGATCGATCGAGCCGTGATGAAGGGCGAGTTTCCAGTCTGGCTGCGAGCGTTGAATCGCCTCAAACCACCGCTCCGCCTGTGAGCGGGTGTTGGTAAAGACCAGCGACGTCGCCACTCGTCCAAGCACCTCCACCACCTGCGGCAGCAGCCGCATCCCCATGTGCCCCGCCCAGGGAAACCGCTCCATCGGCTTAGGAATCAGCGTCTCAATCTCGATCGCTCGAGGCACATCAGCCCGCACGATCCGTGGAGAGGCGGAGGCGGGCCCCACCAGGGCGGTGGCGGCTTCGTCGATGTTGCCGAGCGTCGCCGAGATTCCCCAGGTCATCAGCCCTGGGGCAAGGCGACGAAGACGGGCGAGCGCCAGTTCCGTTTGCACGCCCCGCTTGCTCGAGAGCAGTTCGTGCCATTCATCGACCACCACCAGCCGGAGGCCCGCGAATGACTCAGCGGCGTCTTCCAGCGAGAGCAACAGCGAGAGCGACTCAGGCGTGGTGATCATGGCTGTCGGTGGACGCATCCGCATCGCACGCCGCGCCGCAGTCGGTGTGTCTCCCGTCCGCATGCCCACGGTCCAGTCGGGAGCCAGCTGGGGCAGCGGCTCGCGTAAGGCTGCAGCCGAATCAGCCGCCAGCGCACGCAGCGGGGTCAGCCAGATCACCCGCAGCGGCTCCGCAGACCAGCCAGCGGCCACAGCCCCCAGCCAGACCGCCAGCGTCTTGCCGGTTCCGGTCGGGGCATGGACCAGCCCACTCTCTCCAGCACAGACCGCCTGCCAGACTTCACGCTGAAACGGAAATGGCTCCCAGCCACGTTCACGGCACCACGCGGCCGCTGTCTCACGGCGGTGCGTCGGCCCATCGCTTGCGAGGCTCCCCGCCACTCCTGACTCGGGCTTTAACTCACGCTTCATGGCCGCTCCGCCTGCTGCGACGGAGGAAGCAAGGCCCGCAGATCTTCAAGCCGCCCCGCCTCAGCAGGCTGCTTCTCACGACGCCAGCGGGCAATCCGGGGAAACCGCAGCGCGATGCCAGACTTGTGACGCTTCGACGCAGCAATGCCATCGAAGGCAAGCTGAAACACGAGCGTCGGCTCCACGACCCGCACCGGTCCGTGACGCTCGCGTGTCGTCTGACGAATGATCCGGTCGATTTCCGCAATCTCAGCGTCGGTCAGACCGGAATACGCTTTGGCCGCTGGCACGAGCAGGTCACCATCCCAGACACCGAGGGTGTAGTCGGTGTGCAACGAGGCGCGACGACCATGCCCCGCCTGGGCGTAGAGTAGAACCGCATCGATCTCGAGCGGATCCACTTTCCATTTCCACCAGTCACCACGTGGGCGGCCAACCCGATACGGGCTTTCACACCGTTTGAGCATCAGCCCTTCGACACCACGTTCACGGGATGTCGCCCGGGCTTCAGCGAGTGCTTCCCAGCTGTCGGCTGAGACCCGCGGCGAAAAAAATAGCCGAGGAGCTGGGGCTTCCTCCACGCCGTCGAGCGGAGCGGTCGGCTCGGTTCGGTCGGCCGTTTCCTTAAACGCAGGAAGCCCAAGCGCTGCGAGTCGTGCCCGTCGCACATGCAGCGGCTCCTCTCGCAGGTCTTGGCCGTCGGCCTCCAGCAGATCATACGCGACAAACACACAAGGAATCTCACGCAGTACCTTGGCTGTCACCCGCCGACGACCAGCTCGTCGTGAGAGTGCGGCAAAGCCGAGCAGCTCACACTCGTCGTAGGCCAGTACTTCGCCATCGAGCACACAGCCTTCAGGCAGGCGTTCGGCCGCAGCGATCAGTTCAGGAAAAGCATCGCTGGCGAGTTCCTCCCCTCGCGTCCACAACACCCGCACGTCACCACGACGAATCAGCTGGGCACGCATCCCATCCCACTTCCATTCCGCACTCCAGTCCGCCACATCCCCGAGCGAGGCCACAGCCTCGTCAACGGGTGAGGCGAGAAAGAACGGGTATGGCCGGGTCGGATCATCGACAGCGGCGTCTGCATCAAGCAGCTTCTGGTAGTCCTCGGCGGTGATCGCCGAAAGGCCCATCAGCCGATGCGCCATGGTCGCCGGCTCAACACCCGCGATCTCCGCCAGGGCCCGGGCGACGAGCGTGCGGGCCACGCCCACACGAAAACCGCCCGTGATCAGCTTGTGCCAGACAACCCGCTCGTCGCGGTGCAGCTGCTGCCATGTTGCGGTGACGATCCGCTGCTTCTCTGCAGGATCGGCAGCCGCCAAAGGCTCGATTGTGGCGGCGATCATCTCTGCCAGGCCACGCGACGGTGCGTCGACCGCGGCGTCAGGAAGTACGAGGGCGATCGTCTCGGCCAGGTCGCCGACCGCTGCATACGACTCTTCCAGGAGCCAGTCTGGAATGCCAGCCGCTTCGGCTGCCCAGGCACGCAGCAGGGTGGTGGTCACGCCTCGCCGTTGCCGTTTCCCCGAGAGCATCGCCAGGGCAACCGCGGCATCCTCCGCGGGAGCCTCGCTGAAGTAGACAACTAACGCTCGCACTTTCTCGGCAGTCCGAGTCGTCGCATCCAGGTCATGGAAGAGCCGAGCGAAGCGTCTCACGAGGTCTCCTCAACGGCTTCTTCATCAGCCTGCTCGTCCGGCAGGGCAGGGGAGTCGCTGTCGGCCGCCGGCTGATCAACGTCGCTCTCGTCACTCCCTTCCTCGCCATGAAAGCGGGTGCTGAGTTCGGAGGCCTCGATGCCTCGTTCGCAGAGGAACCGAGCGAAGCTGGCGGTGCTGCCATGCGTGACGTAGACCCTCCGGGCTCGGGAGGCTTCCACCGCCTGCACGAGGCCTGGGAAGTCGGCATGATCGGAAAGGATGAAGCCGCGGTCGAAGCCACGTCGCCGTCGCACACCACGGATTGTCATCCATCCGCTGGCCATCGCCACCTGCGTCTCACCAAACGTCTTGAGCCACCGGCTCCCGGCAGCCGATGGCGGCGCTATCACCATCGCGCGGCCACCGCCCGCTCGTCGTGTCGCCGGGGCGAGCTGGTCGATCGGAGGGAGTCGCACACCGCTGTCACGATAGGCCCGCACCATCTTCATGACCGCCCCATGGGCGTAGATCGGCCCGATCGATGGGTCGAGCATTGAGGCAAGTCGCTGGGCTTTCCCCAAGGCGTACGCAAACAGCACGCATGTCCGCCCCGCCTCTCGACTGTCGCGCCACCAGGCGTTGATCGCGTCTGCCGTGTCTTGGGGATCTCCCCAGCGGTAGATCGGGAGGCCGAAGGTCGACTCGGTGACGAGCACGTCGGTCTCGACCGGCTCGAACGGATCGCAGGTTGGGTCGGCTTCCAGCTTGTAGTCGCCCGTGACCACCCAGCGGACCCCGCGGTGGGTGACACACACCTGCGCCGCTCCCAGGATGTGGCCGGACGGCACGAGTTTGAGATCCACATCCCCCACCCGCACCTGCTCGCCACGCCGCAGGGTGTCGATCCTGGCCGAGCCACCGACCCGCTCCCGCAGCACCCGTTTTCCGGTTGAGAGGCAAAGATACTGTCCGCAGCCGCTACGGGCGTGATCCGCATGGGCATGCGTGATCACTGCTCGTGGAACGGCCCGCCAGGGGTCGATGTGAAAGCCACCCGCCGGACAGTAGAGCCCCGCAGGCGACATCTCGAGCGTGCCAGGCATCTCAAGTTCGGTCGATCGCTGCGGCAGGGTTGGCATCGTTGAGGCAGACCTCCGTCGGCGAAACGACGGCAGACCAGCCAACACCGCCCCTAGCGGTAGGCCGAACTGCCCACGGCCGGGAAGCGGTAGCCGCCGAATCCCATCGGAGCGTAGCTGGGAAAGTTGCCCGGGACGAGCCCCTTAGGCAGACCGTACATCTCCCAGGTCGGTGTGCCCGGCTTCGTCGGCGGCACAAAATACTTCGGTCGGTCGTTGATCCCTGTCTTGTAGGGCGACTCACCCGGCTTGTAGGGAGCCTGATGCTTGGGCGTTCCCCCGGCGACACCGCGTGTGGTGTAGCCCCGCTTCCACCACTTCCCTGATGCTTCGGCCTCTGAGGGCAGCGACGTCACCAGCAGGCCGCCGGCCATCGCGAAGAGAAGCATGGCTCCAATGTTGGGCAGGCGGATCGGCATGGAATCGTTCTCCGGCGAGGCAAGACATGCTGCGGTCAGAAGCGACCGCGACCAACGGAGTCACTATCGACGCTCCCGCTTGGCCGACCTCAAAACTGTCCGGAAGTACCGGTCAGGCAGACTGGGCGGTTGGGTGGCCTTCCCAGCCAATGGTCACCGGCATGCCAAAAACCTGCTCAAACAGCTGCCGCCGCCGCTCGGCCCCCCAAATGTCCACCTGCGGCTCTTCGACCGCCATGGTCACCAGCGTGACGCGATCGTCCTCAATCACCGCTCGCACATCTCGGACCTGCTGCGAACGGCTGCGATCGAGCCCCCCGGCGAGCCTGAGAATGGCCGCCAGCCGCCGCACCCGCTCTTTTTCGCCAGATGAGAGCCGCCTGAAACTGTCGTGCTTCTTTTTCGGGGACGCGCCGCGGTGATAGCGAGCGACGTTCGCAATCAGTTCCAGATCGTGCTGCCGCACACCAGGAAGCTGGCTGTTGCGAATCAGGTGATAGCTGTGTTTGTGGTGCTGCTCATAGCTGATCACATAGCCAACATCCTGCAGCCGAGCGGCCATCTCGAGCAGTTCCCGATCTCCCTCAGGCATTGAGAACCGCTGCTGCAGGTCAGCGAAGATGCGTCCGGCCAGAAAGGCAACCTGCCGACCATGCTCCGCTTCTCCAGAGCATGCGTCAGCAAAACGATCCACCGCCGCCACTCTCGCTTCGACGGTCGAACCCTCGCTATCACCCGAGGCGCGAATCATTTCTCGCAGCAGCCCATCACGCACGCCGCGGCTATGCACGATCAGGGTGTTGACCCGAAACCGCTTCATCATCGCGTCGATGATGGCGATACCCGCGACGATGATGTCAGCTCGGTCCGGCGTCATCCCCGGCAGCGATCGCCGCCCGCGAACCGGCATCTTGCGGAGCCGATCGAGCAGATGGCGTACGTCTGCATGGGAAGCACGAAACCCTGCCACTTCTTTGTCGCTACCACGCTGCGACGCCATCAGCAGATCCGCAAGCGTGGTGAACGTCCCACCGCAGCCAACCATGAAGTGCGGCGCAAAAGGTGGCTTCGTGGTCATCCGTTTAAGACAGTCGGCGATGTCGCTTTCCAGCTTAGGAAACATCTCTGCGATATCGGTCTCGCCGTTGGCCGCAAACCGTTCGGTCAGCCGAACAGCCCCGAGCGGCGTGGAGTAGATCTCTTCGATCATCTCGCCGGTGGAAAAGACAATCTCCGTGCTGCCACCTCCGATGTCGGCAACAATCACGTTCTTGCCGCTGAGATCAAACGCGTGCTGCACGCTCGAAAACGCATAGCGGCCTTCCTGCTCACCGGAAATCACCTCCACCTCGAGGCCAACCTCTTCGCGAATCCGCTGACAGAAGTCCGGCCCATTCCCCGCCTCGCGGATGGCGCAGGTGGCAATCACTCGGAGGCTCTCGGCCTGGAACCCCGCCGCGATCTGCTGAAAGGTGTTGAGGGCTGCGAGCGTCTGCTCCATCGACTCGGCATCAAGATTGCCGTCGCGGCCCACTGAACGACCGAGCCGCGTCGGCTCCCGTTCCTCATCGAGAATTCGGTAGTTTCCACCCCGCACAGCCTCCGCAACGATCAGGCGAACGCTGTTTGAGCCGATATCAATCGCGGCCAGGCGACCGGAGAGGTCGGCGGAGAGATACCGCTGCTGATTCGATTCGATGCCCACAACAGTTCCCGCTACGGTGGTGGCCGGCAGGAAGCCATGATAGCCTCCGCCGACGTCGTTGACGTCTGTCCGGAGACCAGCAGCACACCGACGACTTTTTCCATCGGAACCTGGCGTCCCAATCTTCAACTGATGTCCTCACGCGAACTCTCTGATCTCCCGCTTCCGACGGCCTATACACGTGGCCCGGAAGGTGTCGTCTCCAGTCTCCACGATCCGACTGCCCAGACAGCCCCGCCGCCAGGGCCGCACTCGGCCGGCAGAGTCGTGACTGTCGGCAACTTCGACGGCGTGCATATCGGTCACGCCGTCATCGTGCACCGTCTCTGCGAAATGGCTGCCGCAAAGAATGCCGAGTCTGTGGTCCTCACGTTCGATCCCCACCCCGCAACGCTCGTGCGGCCAGACAAGGCCCCCACTCCACTCTCCACGGCCGTGCGGCGGGCCGAACTCCTGCTCGGCCTTGGTGTCGACCGTGTGCTGGTGCAGCCCATGGTGCCGGCGGTTGTCGCGCTGACGGCCACGGAGTTCTTTGACCAGGTGCTCTGCGATCGGCTGGCAACGGTCGGTCTTGTCGAAGGCGTTGACTTTCACTTCGGCCGCGGACGTGAAGGCAACGTCGACACACTTGCGACGCTCTGCCAACAACACGGCATTGCTTTTGACGTTGTACACCCGGTGCAGCAGGACGAGTCCACCATATCGAGTTCTCGTGTCCGCAGCCTGATCGCTGCGGGTGAGGTAGCCTCCGCCAACCGACTCCTGACTGCTGCCTACCGCGTCAGTGGAACAGTTGTGGAAGGCGCTAAGCGAGGCCGCACGCTCGGCTTCCCAACTGCCAACCTCGGGGATCCCCAGACACTGCTCCCGGCTGCCGGCGTGTACGCAGCAACAGCAATGGCAGAGGGTGATGGCACCGAGGATGACCGCTCCGGCTGGTATCCAGCGGCCGTCCATATTGGTGCCAACGTGTCATTTGGAGAGACACACCTCTCCGTGGAAGCACACCTGATCGGCTTCGAGGGAGACCTCTACGGCCGCACCCTGCACGTTGACTTCCTGCAACGGCTGCGGGAGACTCATCGCTTTGATTCACCGGGGGCACTCATCTCCCAGCTCAAAGCAGACGTCCAGCAGGCAGCTGACCTCGTGTCCGCCTCGGGACGGCTGCTCCTGCCATCCCGCACCTTCCCCTTGCCCCCACATCCACATGCGTCTTGACTGGGCTAGTCTTCTCGATCTTCTTCGCACCACACGGCGTTTCGTGCTCACCAGCCACATCCGCCCCGACTGCGATGCTCTCGGTAGTGAACTCGGCCTGGCAGCAGGGCTCGAAGCACTCTCGAAACGCGACGGCATCGAGCGTCATGTACGAATCGTCAATGCACAGGCCACCCCTGCGTCGTTGGCCTGCCTCGATCCCACTCGTCGCATCGAGTCGCTCGAGCAGGGAGTCACCGCTGCCGACCTCGCCGACCGGGAGATGCTGATCGTGCTCGACACGAGCGCCGTTGCTCAGCTGGGAGCGATGGCAGACGTGGCAGCCGGTATGCGTGAGAAGGTGCTCGTCATCGACCATCATGTGAGCGAAGACGATATTTCGGATCGCTGGTTCAAAGACACCGCTGCCGAGGCCACGACCCGCATCGTGTCGGAGATCCTGATGCGGCTGGGTGTGTCCTATACCTCAGAGATCGCCACCCCGCTGTTTGCAGGCCTGGCCACCGATACCGGCTGGTTTCGCTTCCCCAATGCCACCGGTGAGACCTTCCGTGTCGCCTCACGGCTCGTCGATGGTGGAGCCGATCCCACAAAGATCTACCGCGAGCTGTTTGAGCAGGAAACGCTCGCCAGGCTCCACCTCGTTGGCCGCACGCTCGCTGGAGCCATGGCAAGCCATGAAGGCAAGGTGATTGTGAGCACGGTCACCCAGGAAGACTTCAAGGCCACCGGCGCAATTCGCAGCGACACCGAAGACCTTGTCAACCAGACGCTTACCGTGAAGGGAACCCAACTCGCAGCCATCGCCATCGAGCAGAGCGACGGCACCATCAAAGCGAGTTTCCGCAGCCGCTGCGGCGTCGACTGCAGTGCCCTCGCTGGCACCTTCGGTGGTGGTGGGCACAAGGCCGCTGCCGGAGCAACCTTGGCTGGACCGTTTGAGACGGCCCTCGCGGCCGTGCAGGCAGCGGTCGACAAGGCCTGGACTGCCTATGCCGCAACAGACCATGCCACTTCCTAGCGCTGCAGAACGTTCTTGGACCAGCAATCCGCTTCGGCCAAGAGATTTTCTGCCACCCACGACAACACGTTGAACAACCAGCAGATGGGGCCTACAGCGAGGATCCTATGTCAGAGAACGCTCCTATTCCTCCGGCTGGCGACCGGAGGTCATTCTTGGCAAAACTCGTCGCCATGGTGGGAGGCGGACTCGCCACGCTCACCCCAGTGGCAGCCGGCGTGTGGATGTCCCTCGACCCACTGCGACGCAAGTCAGCAGCGGCCACCTTCCTCCCAATCGCCGACGTCTCCAGCGTGCCTGACGACGGGATGCCGCGACAGTTTCCGGTAATCGCTGACCGCACCGACGCCTGGACCGGGTTTGCTGCGGAGCCGATTGGAGCGGTGTACCTCCGCCGCGAAGCAGGCTCCGATACCGTCCAGGCCTTCACGGCAACCTGTCCACACGCTGGCTGCTTCATCGAGCTCGATCAGAGGGATCGCTGCTTCCGCTGCCCCTGCCACAACAGCTCGTTCACACTCGATGGCGGCATCGTTTCGCCAAGCCCGAGCCCTCGTGCCATGGACACCCTTGAGTGTGAAGTTCGTGATGGGCGAGTGTCCGTGAAGTGGGAAAACTTCTACTCCGGCATCGAAGCGAAGGAGGCCCGGCCATGAGCAGTGCATCTGGGCCCCGCACCGGCTCTGAGCCGGGGAGAAGGGGTGGCCCGCTGAAGAAGTTGGCCGATTTCTTTGATGATCGCACTGGCTACCGAGCCTTCGTGCACGAAGCGCTCTACGAGCGTGTGCCGGGGGGAGCCCGCTGGCGGTATGTCTGGGGCAGTACCCTGGTCTTCGCCTTTATCACCCAGGTGATCACGGGACTGGTGCTCTGGTCGAGCTACTCGGCAAGCGCTCAGACCGCGTGGGAGAGCGTCTACTACATCCAGCATGAGATGGCCGGCGGCTGGCTTGTCCGCGGTCTGCATCATGTGATGGCCCAGGCGATGGTCGTGCTGCTGGCACTGCATCTCATGCAGGTGGTGATCGACGGGGCCTACAGGGCCCCCCGCGAGGTGAACTTCTGGCTCGGCCTGATTCTGATGAAACTCGTGCTCGGCATGGCGCTCACGGGCTACCTGCTGCCGTGGGACCAGAAGGGCTACTGGGCCACCCGAGTCGCCACCAATCTGGCCGGCCTCGTGCCGATGATTGGGCCCTCGTTGCAGCAGCTTGTCGTCGGTGGGCCAGACTATGGGCACCACACCTTAACCCGCTTCTTTGCGCTGCATGCTGGGTTCCTGCCCGGCACACTGATCGGCTTCCTGGTCATCCACCTGATCCTGTTCCGCAAGCATGGGCTCTGCGCGAAGCAGCCATTGAAAAAGCCCGACAGCATGTTCTGGCCTGATCAGGTGTTGAAAGACGTGGTGGCGATGCTTGCGGTGCTCGCAGTGGTCATGGGAGTGATCCTGTTACCAGCAGTGCGTGCCATGGTTGAGGGACGCCCGATTGTTCCCGGCGAACTGGGTGCTGAGCTCGGTGCACCTGCGGACCCCTCACAGCCGTACGCCGCCGCTCGACCTGAGTGGTATTTCCTGTTCCTGTTTCAGTTCCTCAAGGTGTTTGAGGGCTGGGGAGCCAACGGAGAGTTTCTCGGCGCGATTGTCGTGCCGGGAGCCGTGCTCGGCATGATGTTTCTGATGCCTCTGATAGGCCGCTGGAACCTCGGTCATCGCTTCAATGTGCTCTTCACCTTCGCGATCCTGGTTGGGGCTGGACTGCTGACAGGGATTGCCCTGCAGGAAGACTACGCCGCCCTCTGGGCAGACCGTGAGGCGTATGCCGACGCCGAACAGCTGATTGAAGAAACGCAGAACGATCCGGAGAAGATCGCCACCGCCCTCGGCAACGACGAGACGAGGCTCGCCGAGTTTCAGGCCAAGGCCCACGAGCTTGAAGCTATCCGTCGCTCGGAGGCGTTCCTCTCGGCAGTCCAGCAGGCTGAGTTCGATGCCCACCGCGCCGTGGAACTGGCTGGACGCCCCGAGCGGATCCCACCGGGTGGTGCCTTAGAACTGATCCGCAACGACCCGCTCTCACAGGGGCCACGCCTGTTTGCTCAGCACTGTGCAAGCTGCCATGCGCACGTTGACCCGACACTCGAAGAAGCCCCGGCGATGCTGGCTGCGTCGTCTGCAGCCAATCTCTACGGTTTTGGGTCGGCCGAATGGGCCCGCGGGCTGCTCGATCCTGAGGCGGTTGTCGGCCCAGCCTACTTTGGCAACACCGCGCACGCTGACGGCGACATGGTGTCGTATGTCACCGACGACATGACCGATGCTGATACCTGGAGTGATGAGCAGATCGAGGCAGTTGTCCTCGCACTCGCTGCAGAAGCGGCGGTCGTCAGCGATGAGTCGGCTGATGTCGAAGGTGTTGATGCTGACCGTCTCGAGCAGGGCAGGGCGTTGCTCGCCGACGAAGAGCGGTGCGGAAGCTGTCATCACGCAGGTGAGAACGAAACAGAGATTGGCTACGCACCCGATCTCGCTGGCTGGGGCAACCGTGAGTGGCTGATCGGCATCATCAGCGATCCCAATCATGAACGGTTCTACCCAGAGACCAACGACCGGATGCCGAGCTTCGGTGTTGCCGAGGAAGGGGGGGTGCCAGCCCTCTCCGCCGCCGAGGTTGGCCTCCTTGCCGACTGGCTCCGTGGCGACTGGTATCGAGGCGAGTGAGCTCCCGCCATGGAAGGCTGAGCCCCACTAACGGACGGTTTCTCGGTACGAGGACCACTCCGCTACAGTGAACCGATCGCCGCACACGAAAGGATCGCATGGCGAAGCCTGCTTCACCGGTCGACTTCTGGCAGCTTCTGCTTGAGAGCCGGCTGCTTGCCGCTGATGAGTTTCCCACGCTCCGCGAGCAGTGTGAGAAAGCCTTACCAGCAGCCGACGCAACAGGCATCGCGACCTGGCTTGGCAGACATGGCAAGCTCACCGCCTGGCAGGCACGGCAGCTTCTCAAGGGCCGCAACGGCCCATTCTTCCTCGGAGACTATCGGCTCCTTGAGCAGCAGAAAACGCCCTTTCGCGGCCGGCTGTTCACGGCTCGCCACGAACCGAGCGGTCGCGATGTCGCCTTGGTCGTGCTTGACTCGGAGGCGTGTGACAACGCCACGACCTGGGAAGCAATCGTGCAGGCAACCCAGTTGGCCACGGGGGTCAGTGATCCTGTTCTCTCCAAGACATGGGCTCTTGAGCAGGTGGGGCGACGGCGACTGATCGTCTGCGAACGGGTCGAAGGCACGCCGCTGAGTGAACAGTTCACTGAGCGGGGCTCGCGTCCCCTCGTCTCGACCGGAGAGCTCGCCTTCGAGATTGCCCGGGCCGTTGCCGAACTCCATCGCCACGGAATCGTGCATGGGGCGATCTCGCTGCACACAATCCTGGAAACGAGCCCCACTGCTCCTGAGAACTCACCGAGCGTTCGGCTCCTGCAGTTTCCGCTTGCCGCTGATCCTCACCTCCTGCCACCCCGACTGCCTCTCGCCAGCCCCCAGCAGCTGGAGGCCCTCGGGCAGCGGGTCTGTTTTTCCGCACCCGAACTCACCTCCCCTGGCAGCACAGCCACAGCCACCAGCGACGTCTACTCACTCGGCTGTGTGCTGGCGGCACTCCTCACAGGCAGCCTCCCCAACTGGGATGGCACCGTATCCGGCACACTCAGTCGCACCCAGCAGGAGGGCCTCGCAGCTCTCGCCACTGACGGTCTTCCCGAAGAAGTCGCCACCGCCATCAGCTACATGACGGCCCGCGATCCACTCGATCGCTACCCCTCTGCGGTCGATGCGGCGGCTGCGGTGGCAGCCTGTTTTGGCCTGCCGGAGTTTCCCCTCGATCCGCCGGCAACCGCGGTGATCGCCACCGAGGAGACCGGGCCGCAGGTGACAACCGATTCCGCGGTGGCTACGCCTGCCTTACGTCGCCGGCGTCGAGCGAAAGCCTCTCGCTCCCGGCGGTGGCAGACGATCGCCGTGGGGCTCGCCGCTGCCGTGATCGCCTGCGCGGGCGCCGCCGGCATCTGGATGGCACTGACGCCGAAGACCAATGAAGAGGTTGTCAGCGAGCCACCGCTCGATGACAACGACGAGAGCGTGGGTCCTGAGCAACAAGGCGACAGCGATGAGGCAGGGCTCGCAGCTGGTCGGCCGCAGCAGCTACTTGATGACGACTCCCTGCCCTGGGCTTCTCCTACAAATGGGCTGCCACCATCGCTTGCCTATCTGCCTCAGGGCAGTCAGCTGATGCTCTTCGCCAGACCTGCAGATCTGCTGGCCAGTGATGAAGGCGAGCGGTTCCTCAAGGCGCTTGGCCCACGTGTCGAGGCTCTCCTCGTTCAAGTCGAGACGGTGACGGGAGTCTCTCGCACACACCTCGAGGAGCTGCGGATCGGCTGGAGTACCACCGCCGACGGTACCGCCACTGCTGGCGTGGTGGTGATCAGTGACGCACCGCTTGATGCCTCCGCTGCCGACGCCCGCTGGTCAAAAGGACCTGCCACCGAGCAGGATGGCGAGACGGTCTATCGCGTAGGCGATGTCAGCTACTGGCAGCCCACCAAGGAAGAAGGACGGGTGTTGGTAATCGGCTCGCCCTCTGGGATTGAAGAGAGCCTCGCCACCGATGGGCTGGCTCTTGTCGCCCCCGACGTGGAACGGCTGGTGGAGGCACTCGATCAGCAGCGGCAGCTGACGCTGATCGGCTCGCCGAGTTTTCTACGAAATGATGGCCGGCTCTTTCTTCCAAAGCAGCTCACTCCTCCGGCCAACACCATCGCCGACCTGCTCGGCGAACGCACTACCGTTGCCGCGGTCTCGCTGTTTCTCGGAAACACCTGTTACCTCGAGGTCGACGCCGTGCCGACGACCGCAGAGGCTCCACAGCGTCTGGTTGACGATGTCGCTGAACGGCTCAACTCTTTGGCACTCGACGTGGAACAGCGATGCCGAGACCTTGCTCCCGGCTACGGCGGCCTGCTGATCGGCCGACTGCCAGGCATGCTTCGGGTGGTTGCCGCAGAACTCCGCTGGGGGATCGAAGATGGGCTGGCGGTCCTGAATGTGCACCTGCCACTCGAAGCCGCCCACAACCTCGCCCTCGCAAGTGAACTTGCCCTGGCTCAGGAGCCTGGTGGCCTTCAGGTCGCGGCCACGACGGCCCCTGTCGAGCCAGCAGCACCCGTGACGATCGAAGACAAGCTCGCCCAAAGGGTAAGCCTTGTGTTTGCCAAAGACACGCTTGAGAAATCGATCGAAATGCTCTCTTCAGAGAGTGGCATTCCGATGGAAATTCTTGGTGGCGACCTGCAACTGGAAGGCATCACAAAGAATCAGTCGTTCGGTCTCGACCAAAAAGATCAGTCGGTCGACGCGATCCTGCGTGTCATCCTCGAGAAGGCCAATCCCGATGGCAAACTCGTGTATGTGTTGCGGGGAGAGGGTGACGAGACGTCACTTGCGATCACCACCCGAGCGGCGGTGGCGAAGCGAGGCGACACACTGCCCGCCGGCTTCGAAGAGCCCTGATGCCACAGGCCTGCAATCGCCTCATTGCAGCAGCAGCATCCCGATCGCCATGTAGATCAGGATTCCTACAACGTCGACAATCGCTGACACGAACGGGTTGCTCATCAGGGCGGGGTCGAGGCCGAGTGAGCGAAACAGCAGCGGCAGCACCGAGCCGACCAGCGTGCCCATCATCACAACCCCGAGGATCGTGACCGGGATCACCAGAGCGGCAACCAGGTTTGGGGCGTAGAACGCCGCCAGCAGATAGCCTGGCACCGCCAACAGGCCGCCCAGCAGCAGGCCGAGCACAATCTCTCGGCGGAGGATCCGCGGCCAATCGGCCAGCGTGCAGTCGCCCGTGGAGAGGGCTGTGATCACAAGGGTGGCAGACTGGTTGCCCGAGTTGCCACCGCTGGCGACAACCAGTGGTATGAAGGCGATCAGCCAGGCGTGTTGCATCGGAGCTCGGGCGAGCAGCATCGCAGTGATCGCTCCTGTCCCGAACAGAATCGTCAGCCAGACACCTCGTTTCCAGGTCATCGAGGTGACGGCGGCTTCGAGGTAGCTCTCCCCCAGCGGTGCGATAGCGGCGATCATGTGGGCGTCGTCGGTCGCGTCTTCGCGGATGGCATCAAGCACGTCGTCGTGGGTCACAATCCCGACCAGCCGATTCTCGTCATCGACCACGGGAATCGCGAGAAAGTCGAAGCGAGCCAGTTTCTGCACCACCTCGTCGCGGGGCTCGTCGAGCCGCACGCGGATCACGTCGGTCTCCATCAGGTCTCGTACTAGAGCCGTCGGCCTGGCCACGATCAGGTCTCTCAACGACACAAAACCGAGGAGGTGGCGGTCAGGGTCGAGCACGTAGATGTAGTAGATCGATTCACTGTCTGGGGCCTGGGCCCGCAGCCGCGAAATCGCCTCACCCGCCGTGATGCCGGCTGGGAGTGAGGCGTACTCCGTGGTCATCAGTGCCCCGGCTGAGTCCTCTGGGCACGAGAGAAGCAAGCGAATGCTCTGCCGTTCCGCCTTGGCGACAAACGGCAGGATTTCTTCGACGAGATCTTCGTCGAGTTCACGCAGAACATCGTCGCGATTGTCCGATGCCATCGACTCCAGCAGCTGGCCTGCTTTGGGGCGATCAGCGAGCTCGAGCAGGGCCACCTGCTCGGCCATTGGGTAGTAGGGAAATACCTCTGCCTGGCGATTGACCGCCACACTGTCGAGTAAAGCCCAGATTTCCGCCGGCTCCAAGCCCTCGGAAAACTCTGCCACCGTCGCTGGATGCAGTTCTTCGGCAACCTCGCGTAATCCCTGCAGATCCCCCTCGGTGATCATGCTGCGGAGTTCAGGAAGCAGGATGGGGTTGGCGGGATTCATGGCAGCAGGTTCTACCCTGGCGAGAAGGTTTTGCCATGGTCAGCATCGCAAGGATGCAGGCTCACTTCGCAGGCTCCATTCGTTGTCGATCACACGCCAACGCGCTAGACTCCCGCAGGGGCGTGCGAAACCCACGCTCTTGTTCCATCCTACGTCGGAAAAAATGGGCTGCATGCGTGAGAGCGTTTCTGCGTCAGCGATTCTGGCTTCTCTTCGTCCTGTTTGGCGGTCTCTCGACCACGCTCACTTCTGTGAGCCTGGCCGTACCAGCCGCAGGGCAGGAGCACACCAGCGACTGGACGCCCTCGTCGCCAGCAGCTGCCGAGGGGCTCGCTCTGCTCCGCTCGCGGGCATATCTACCTGCTGATCTCGATGCCGACGTGTTTGCAGCGCTCCCTGAAGTCTGGGAAGAACCGCTCCGGAGCCAAGCTGCCAAGGCCACACCCGCTGAGCGGGCCCGCATGGCGATGGAGCGGTATGGGCTTACCCCCGATCCGGACGATCCTTCACAGTCGCTGCAGTACGTGGTGGGAGCGGACGGTTCGTGGACGATGAGCTGCCTGGCGTGTCACCAGGGACAGGTGGCAGGCAGGGCGATTCCCGGAGTGCCGAACTCAACGTTCGCCCTGGAGACGCTCACGGAGGACGTGCGGCTCGTCAAACTGCGACAGGGGAAGCCGCTTGGACACATGGACATCGGATCGCTGCTCCTGCCACTCGGCACCACCGCAGGCACCACGAATGCCGTCGTGTTTGGGATGGCGCTGATGCACCACCGTGACAAAGATCTCAACATCCTGTCAAAGCCACCCCGCCTCAACATGCCTCATCACGATATGGATGCGCCAGCCTGGTGGCATGTTCAGAAGAAAAAGCGGCTTTACGCGGATGGCTTTGCACCGTCGAACCACCGCATCCTGATGCAGTTTCTGCTGGTCAAAGAGAACGGCCCCGAGCGATTCCGTGAATGGGAAGACGACTTTCGTGCGATCGAGTCATGGATCATGTCGCTGCAGCCGCCAGCCTGGCCAGGGGAGATCGACGCTCCACTTGCGGAGCAGGGCAGGGTGGTTTTTGAAGCCCACTGCAGTGAATGTCATGGCACCTATGCTGCAAGCGGTGACACCTACCCCGAAAGGATCATCCCGATCGACGAAATCGGCACCGATCGGCGTCGATACGACGCGCTTACAGCCAGCCATCGCCGCGATTTGATTGAGAGCTGGTTTGGCAGCTACGGCAGCGATGGAGGTCTTACCGAGCCTGAGGGCTATGTGCCGCCACCACTCGATGGCATCTGGGCCACAGCGCCGTACTTCCACAACGGTTCTGTTCCCACGCTCTGGCACGTTTTGCATCCTGACGAGCGGCCGGCTGTCTGGAAGCGAACTCCGACCGGCTACGACCAAGCGGCCGTCGGCCTCGAGGTCACCAGCTTCGACGCAATGCCGACTGGGCCCATGCCGACTGCCGAACGGCGACGCTACTTCGACACCAGCAAACCTGGGAAATCGGCCGCTGGCCATGACTACCCAAGCCGGCTCAGTGCCGAGGAAAAGCAGGCCGTTCTCGAATACCTCAAAACGCTCTGAGAGTGCCTCCGTTCGGCGGCACGCGTCACGACATCAGGGGAAGGGAGGCTCTGGCCCCGCCAAGAGGCCACGCACGGCCTCCCTACAGGCGACACGCCCGTTTTCTGCTACCGTAATGGCGACAAAGCCAACCCTGACGGAGTTTTCCATGACACAGCTTGAAGCCGCTCGCGAAGGTGACCTAACGCCAGAAATGGAGTATGTGGCGAAGCGAGAGGATCTCCCCGCCGCCGTGATCCTCAAAGAGGTTGGTCGCGGCCGGATGGTGATCCCTGCCAATACGGTCCATCTCAGCAAGAAGCTCGAGCCAATGGCCATCGGCATTGCTGCCAAGACCAAGATCAATGCCAACATCGGCAACTCCGCGGTCACCAGCGACATCGACGGAGAACTTGAGAAGCTCCACATGGCCGTGCACTACGGTGCCGACACGGTGATGGACCTCTCCACTGGCAAAGACATCGACTCGATCCGACGGGCGATCATCGACGCCTCTCCGGTGCCCATCGGCACCGTGCCGATCTACCAGATGCTCGAGGAACTCGGCGGCGACATCGAAGACATGACGCCCAAGCACTTCCTCGATATGTGCGAAAAGCAGGCACAGCAGGGCGTCGACTACATGACGGTGCATGCCGGGCTGCTGATGGAGCATCTCTCGCTGACCACCAACCGCATCACAGGCATTGTTAGCCGCGGCGGCTCGCTGATCGCGAAGTGGATGATGTCCCACCGCAAGCAAAACCCGCTCTACGAACACTTCGAAGACCTCTGCGACATCTTCGCTGAATACGACGTGACCTGGAGCCTTGGTGACGGTCTTCGTCCTGGCTCGATCGCCGACGCCAGCGATGAAGCGCAGTTTGCCGAACTGCATGTGCTTGGCGAACTCACGCGGCGAGCCTGGGCCAAAGGCTGCCAGGTGATGGTCGAGGGCCCAGGCCATGTGCCGATGGACCAGATAGACATGAACGTCAAGCGTCAGATGCAAGAGTGTGACGAGGCGCCGTTCTACGTTCTCGGCCCGCTCGTCACCGACATCGCTCCTGGCTACGACCATATCACCAGCGCTATCGGTGCTGCCCTTGCTGGCTGGAGTGGTGCCGCAATGCTCTGCTACGTCACTCCAAAGGAACACCTCGGACTGCCCGACGCTGACGATGTCCGCGAGGGCGTGATCGCCTACAAGATCGCAGCCCATGCCGCAGACCTTGCACGTCACCGCAAGGGCTCACAGGACCGTGACGATGCCCTCTCCCGTGCCCGGTTCACCTTTGACTGGAACGAGCAGTTCCGTCTTTCGCTCGATCCGGAAACGGCCCGTCGGTATCACGACGAGACCCTGCCACAGGAGACCTTCAAGAGCGCTAACTTCTGCAGCATGTGCGGGCCGAAGTATTGCTCGATGAAGATCACTCAAGAGATTCGCGAGATGGCGGGAGAGGCCGCCCCAGAGCAGCCCGCAGACCCCGGCCAGCTCCCCGTCATTTCGCAGTAACGGCTCAACCTGGCGGGAGAAGCCGGCTCCGGGGCGGCAGATGTCGCCTCGCTCGACGCTGCATTCACTCGGCCCCACAGGGCCAAATGAGGTCACTACACGCGCCTTCAGCGAGGGGGAGCCCGGTGCTGATCTACCGGCGTGGGTCTTCGAGCGAAGCCTGGAAGGCGAAAGCGAGATACCTCGAGTGAGCGAAGGCAGGGATGCCGGAGCGAACGCCCGGTGGAACAACACTGGGCTCCCCGAACGGCCCCACCAGTTGCCCCACTCCGCAGACCCGCCCGACAATAGAATCTCCCCACACCGTAACCGCCCCCGGAGCCCCCCATGCACCGCCTCGCCACACTCGCGCCACTCTGCCTTGTCGCCACCTGCCTGGCCATCGCCTGCACCGCAGCCCATGCCGAAGACTGGCCGCAGTGGCGTGGCGTCAACCGGGATGGCGTGGTCCATGACACCGAGCTGCTCACGACCCTGCCCGAGGGCCCGCTGCCTCACACCTGGAGCCAGCCGGTCGGCAGTGGCTACAGCGGGCCGACAGTTGCGGGGGGCCGGGTCTATCTGACCGATCAGGTGCGGGAGAACGTCGAGCGGGTGCTCTGCTTCGACGCAGCAACGGGGACGCCGCTGTGGCAGCATGAATACGACGCGGTCTACACGATCGGCTACCGGGCAGGCCCCCGGGCGTCGGTGACCATCCACGACGGCCGGGCCTTTGCGGTCGGGGCGATGGGCCACTTCCACTGCTTCGACGCAGCCGACGGAGCCGTTCACTGGCAGCGTGATCTCGCTGCTGACTACAACGCCGCCATGCCGATCTGGGGCATCACCGCATCACCACTGGTCTACGGAGATCTCGTGATTCAGGTGGCCGCTGGCCAGGGTGGTGCGTGTGTCGTCGCGCTCGATCTGGCCACCGGCACGGAACGCTGGCGGGCCCTCGACGAGCCTGCCGGCTACAGCGCACCTGTGCTGATTCAGCAGGGTGGGCAGGATGTGCTCGTCTGCTGGACAGGAGCGAGCATTTCAGGACTCGAGCCCTCCACTGGCAAGGTCTTCTGGAGTGTGCCGATGGCGTCACGCAACATGCCGATCGGCGTGGCCACGCCCGTGATCCAGGATGACCTGCTGTTCGTCTCGTCGTTCTACGATGGCTCGATGCTGATCCGCTTCTCAAAAGACACGCCAACTGCCGAGCAGGTCTGGTATCGCGTCGGCCGCGACGAGAAGAACACCGACGCCCTGCACTGCATGATCAGCACACCGATGCTCAAGGGCGATCACATTTACGGGGTGGATAGCTACGGCGAACTCCGCTGCCTGGATCTCAAGACTGGCGACCGCGTGTGGGAGGATCTCACCGCCGTGCCTCGCAACCGCTGGGCGACGATCCATATCATTCGTGATGGCACTCGTGAGATCATGCTCAACGATTCCGGTGACCTGATCTTCGCTACCCTCGCCCCCGACGGCTTTCACGAACAGTCGCGGGCCCACCTGATCGACCCCACGCGTGTGCAGCTTGGCCGGGGCGACGGTGTGGTCTGGGCCCATCCGGCGATTGCCAACGGCTTCATCTTCGCCCGCAGTGACGAAGAGCTGATCTGCAGTCCGCTCCGCTCGCCATGAGAGTTCGCTCTGGCCGCGGAGCGACGGGCCACGTTTTGAGTGGCTGTGCTCGCAACGATACGATTTCTCGCGTGCTGTTGTCTGCAGCACGAGACGTCGGCCGCCGCCAGGGGAGAGAACAACCGTGGGTTTAGAATCGAGACAGTCAGCAGCCATCGAAGAGGCTGGCAGGCTTGCCAACGAACGCTACGCCGCCTGCGGTGTCGACGTCGAAGCTGCGATGACGACCCTCGCCACAGTGCCCGTCTCGCTGCACTGCTGGCAGGGCGACGACGTGCAGGGCTTTGAGTCGACCGGTGATGCGATCGGCGGTGGCCTCGCAGTCACCGGCTCCTATCCCGGCCGAGCCCGCACTCCCGAGGAACTCAAGAGCGACCTGCAAAAGGCCCTCTCGCTGATCCCCGGCCGACACCGGCTGAACCTGCATGCCTGCTACGGCGAGTTTGGTGGAAAAAAAGTTGACCGAAATGAGATCGAGCCTGAGCACTTTGCCGGCTGGGTCGACTGGGCCCGCGACCAGAAGCTTGGTCTCGACTTCAACCCCACCTGCTTCGCCCACCCCAAGGCAGCCGACGGCTTCACGCTCGCCCATGCCGACAAAGCCATCCGCGACTTCTGGATTGAACACTGCACCCGCTGCCGGCAGATCGGGGCAGGCTTTGGTGAGGCCCTCGGCACGCCCTGCGTGACAAACGTCTGGGTGCCCGACGGCTTCAAGGACACACCCGCCGACCGCATGGGTGCCCGTGCCCGACTCGCGGAGTCGCTGGACGAAGTGTTTGCCGAGCCGCTGCCGCGAGAGCACCTGCTCGACGCGGTGGAGTCAAAGCTCTTTGGGATTGGCGCCGAGAGCTGCACCGTCGGCTCCCATGAGTTCTATCTCGGCTATGCGATCACCCGGGAAACACTGCTCTGCCTCGACGCGGGCCACTTCCATCCCACCGAGACCATCAGCGACAAGATCTCAAGCGCCCTGCTGTATCTGCCGGAAATCCTGCTGCATGTCAGCCGTGGTGTCCGCTGGGACAGCGACCATGTCGTCACCCTCAATGACGACCTGCTGGCGATCACCCGCGAGATTGTGGCCACAGGCGACATCTCCCGGGTGCACATCGGTCTCGACTTCTTTGATGCCAGCATCAATCGCGTCGCTGCCTGGGTCATTGGCACCCGCAACCTGCTCAAGGGCGTGCTCCTGGGGCTGCTCGAGCCGCCGGCGATTCGCGCAGCCGAAGCCGGCGGCGACACCACTGCCCGGCTGGCCCTCCAGGAGGAGGCGAAAAGCCTTCCATTCGGCAGCGTTTGGGATCAGTATTGTCTTCGCTTGGGTGTGCCGGTGGGGAGTGACTGGCTTGAGGTCGTGCGTGGCTACGAGCGGGATGTGACCAGCAAACGGTAGCGTCACGGCGAACACCCAGGGATGACCTCGGCTGCCAGTTGGGAAACACCGCCATCAGGCATGAGCCGAGCAGGCGGCAACGGACTTTGAAGGGGAGGGCTGCAGATGACCACAGCAGAGGCGACGGCAGGCAACGCTGATACCACGAGCACCAGCTCGGAGTACGAGCGGGAGCGGGTGCCTGAGAAGGCTCTCAAGGGGCCGGCCGCCTTCTGGGGTATGTATGCCGGCGAACACACCGCTGGCACCGAGTTCATGATCGGGCCGCTGTTTGTGGCCTGGGGTGCGGATGCCGCCAGCCTGATCTTCGGCCTCTTGATCGGCAACCTACTCGCCGTGCTCACCTGGCGGTATCTCACCGCAAGCATCGCCTGCAGCGAACGGCTGACCCTCTACTTCACCATGGAGCGGATTGCTGGCCGGCACCTCGTCACGCTCTACAACCTCGCCAACGGCCTGCTGTTTTGCTTCTTGGCCGGCGCGATGATCACCGTCAGTGCCACCGCCGTCGGGCAGTTCTTTCCCGAAGGCACGGTGAAGATGCCGACCTTTGAGTCGACGATGCCGACAGGTGTCGCCTGGGTGATCGCCTGTGTGGCGATCGGCGGGGCGATGACTGTCGTCGCGATGCGGGGCTACAGCGTGGTGGCCAAGGTGGGCCATCTGGCAGCCCCCTGGATGTTTCTCGTGTTTGTGGCCTGTGCCCTCGTGACACTGGGGCGGCTGGAGACCACCGACATCTGGGGCCTGCTCACGCCGACCGTGGAGCCCGCTGACGGAAAGAAGATCAGCTTCTTAGGCGTGGTCTGCTTCTCCTGGTTCTGCAACGCCGCGATGCACTTAGGGATGGCCGACCTCTCGGTGCTGCGATTCGCGAAGAAGCCCTCAGCTGGCTGGGCAAGCGCCGCCGGCATGTTTCTGGGGCACTACGTGGCCTGGATCTGCGCGGCACTGTTGCTGGTCTACTGGGTTCGCGAGAAGGGTGTGGATCCAGCAGTCGGTAAAGACCCCGGCACGATGGTGAACGACGCGGTCGGCTGGGCGGGCCTGGCCTGTGTGGTGATCGCCGGCTGGACCACCGCCAACCCCACGATCTATCGAGCCGGCCTCGCCTTCCAGGGCATGGTGCCGAGCATGCCCAGAAACGTGGCCACGCTGCTGGCCGGAAGCGTCTGCATCGCTGCAGGCGTGTTTCCAGCCTTTGCGATGAACCTGCTCGGCTTTGTGGGGATCTACGGCACGGTGCTCGCCCCTGTCGGCGCGATCATCATCGTCGATCACTTCTTTGCTGAACGACTCGGTATCCGTCGCGCACCCGCGGCAAGCCTGGGGATGAACTTCAACGGCGTGGTGGTGCTTTCCTGGCTGCTCCCGGTGGGCGTGGCAATGGGCCTGCACTTCGGCCTCGATGTGTTTGCCAGCTACCTGCCGTTGCCTTCGGCGATCGCCTGCGGGGTGCTCTACGCGGTGCTCTCCAAGATGCAGTCACGGGCGGCCGACCGCCGCCTCGCTGTGGGCTGATGCTCTCTCCCACAACCCAACACGGAGACCTTTCATGAAAAAGCTCGCAATGCTCATCGGCCTGGCTGCCTTGGCCGGCACGATCGTGCCACCGGCCCTGTTCATGATGAAACAAATGCCGCACACCACGATGCAGATAGTGATGCTCGTCTCGGCAGTGGCCTGGTTTGTGACAGCACCGGTGTGGATGAAGGCGGAGTGACCGCGTCCTCTGCGGCCCACCGAGCACCATCCTTCACTTCCACCACTGGCAACCACACAGGAGGCCCCATGACCCTCATCCGCTCCCTGCTCGTTCTACTGACAGCGGTCTTCATGGGCCTGCCAGCCCTTGCCGGACCACCCGGCGGCACCCCTGTGGCTGGGCTACCTGGTGATGCGAATATCTCACCGATCACCCAGTTTCGCGTGGCCCCCACGCGGATCCTCTGGCAGAGCGACGAGGGGGTGGCCAACGCAGTCTCCCTGCTCGCCCCCAAGCCAGGCCAGGTTGTGCTCTCCGATCCGCTGCCCCCCTGCACGCTCACGGCCAGTGAAGGGGGTGCCGCCGGCATCCTGATCGACTTCGGCCGAGAACTGCAGGGGCATGTCGAACTCTTCACGCCGATGACGCCATCCCAGGAGCCGGTGCCGGTGCGGATTCGCTTTGGTGAGTCTGCCAGTGAAGCGATGGCGGATCTCGGCGGTGAGCAGAACGCCCAGAACGACCATGCGATTCGTGACCAGGTTGTCAGGCTACCGTGGCTCGGCGCCAAGACGATCGGCCCGAGTGGTTTTCGCTTTGTGCGAATCGACGCGATCGACCCGGAGCATCCCGTGCAGCTTGCTGAGGTGCGGGCAGTGCTCGGCATCCGCGATATTCCCAAGCTCGGCAGCTTTCGCTGCAGTGACGAGCGGCTGAACCGGATCTGGGAGGTGGGTGCCGACACCGTTCATTTGTGCATGCAGGACTACCTCTGGGATGGCATCAAGAGGGATCGACTGGTCTGGATCGGCGACATGCATCCGGAAGTCTCCACGATCCATGCCGTCTTCGGATTCAACGACGTCGTCACCCGGTCGCTCGACCTGACCCGCGATGTCACACCGGTTGAGCAATGGATGAACGGCATCTCCAGCTACTCGATGTGGTGGGTGCTGATTCATGAAGACCTTTGGATGCACCATGGCAACCGTGACTACCTTGCCGCCCAGCAGCCATACCTTGGGCAGCTGCTTGAACGGCTTGCGGCCCTGGTGGGACCAGATGGCAAGGAACGCATCGACGGCATGCGGTTTCTCGACTGGCCGAGCTCGCCGAATCAGGAGGGCGTCACTGCCGGCCTGCAGGGGCTGCTGGTGATGACGCTCGAGAGCGGCAGCCGGCTGATGGACGTGCTCGGTGACCAGCGAGTAGCCACCCTCTGCCGAGAGACGGCTGCACGTGCTGCTGTGGTGCTCCCCGACGACAACGGTTCCAAGTCGGGGGCCAGCCTGCAGGTCTTGGCCGGCATGCGGGATCCCGCTGACACCGCCCGCGAGGTGCTCTTGCCTGGCGGGGCTGAGGGCGTCTCCACGTTCTATGGACTCTATGTCTTGGAAGCCCTGGCCGAAGCGGGCGAGACCGAGGCGGCCTTGAACCTGATTCGGCAATACTGGGGCGGCATGCTCGACCTGGGCGCCACCACCTTCTGGGAAGACTTCAACCTCGCCTGGACGGACAACGCAGCTGGCATCGACGAGCTCGTTCCCAAAGGAAAGACCGACATCCACGGTGACTTTGGTGACTACTGCTATGAAGGCTTCCGCCACAGCCTCTGCCACGGCTGGGCCAGCGGACCGACCTCATGGATGAGCCGGCATGTACTCGGAATCACTCCGCTGGAGCCTGGCTTTGCCCGCGTGCGAATCGCTCCGGAGCTTGGCGACCTTGCGTGGGCCGAGGGTAGCTACCCCACGCCCCACGGCCCGGTGCATGTGCGGCATGAGCGACAGCCTGACGGCTCGATCACCTCAGAAGTGATGGCCCCCGACGCTATCAGTGTCGAACTTGTCGGTGCTGTGCCAGTGGCCGCAGCAACGAGCACCGGGCCGCTGCAGGGGCTTGCTGTGACGCAGCTGCGGTGTGAATGGCTGGCCAACCCGCTGGGCGTGATGACGACCACACCGCGGCTCTCCTGGAAAGTGAGCTCGCAGCAGCGGAGCCAACGTCAGTCGGCCTACCGGCTACTCGTGGCGAGCGATCCGGCGTTGCTGGAGCCGGGACGAGCCGACCTCTGGGACTCTGGAGATGTCGCTTCATCCGAGACCCTCGACGTGGCCTATGCTGGCACGCCACTGTCGTCTGGCCAGCAGGCCTTCTGGCGGGTGCAGGTCTGTGACGATGCCGGACAGCCAAGCCGCTGGAGCGACGTGGCCAGGTTCACCATCGGCCTGCTGACCGCCGACGACTGGGGTGGTGAGTGGATCATTGCCGCTGGCGAGCCGCCCCTGCACACCGATCGAGCCACACTGCATCTGCCCCCAGCACGACACTTCCGCACCACCTTCGACACCACCAAGCCGATCCGTCGAGCCGTGCTGCACGGCACTGCCTTAGGCATCGTCGACTTCTCGCTTAACGGCCATCCTGTCTGCAACGACCTGTTTGTGCCTGGCTGGGCCGACTACCAGCAACGCGTGCCGGCTCGCAGCTACGACGTCACCGCGTTGATCACAGAGCAAGGCCCACACTGTCTGGCCGCCGTGCTCGCCGACGGCTGGTATGCCGGCTACCTCGGCTACGGCCTGCTGGTCGGCTACGGCCCGCACCACACCGGCCGCTCGATCTACGGAGTGGTGCCTGCGCTGCGGTGCGTGCTCGACATCGACTACACCGATGGCACACGCAAACGGATTGCCAGCGACACGTCTTGGCTCGCGACACGCGAAGGCCCGATTCGTGAGGCGGACTTTCTGATGGGCCAGCGGCATGATGCCCGACTCGAGATGCCCGGCTGGAACACCGCTGCCTACGAGCCCGCCACCCACTGGCAGCCTGCTCTCCCAGCCACGAGCACGGGCAGCATCACGGCGGCCTTCTATGAGGCGGGCGTTGAGCGAGAAGCCGAACTTGGGTTTGTGGAGCCTGCCATGATCGATGGCTACGCCGCTGAGCCAATCCAGATCACCGAACTGCTGCCGGCGGAGAGCGTCAGAGAGCAGGCTCCCGGCGTCTTCATTTTCGACCTCGGCCAAAACATCGCCGGCGTTCCCCGGCTCACGGTGGAGGCTCCCGCCGGCACGGAGATCCGGCTGCGGTTTGGGGAGATGCTCCATCCCGATGGGCGGCTGATGACCGAGAACCTCCGCCGTGCCCGGGCCGTCGACACCTACATCTGCGCCGGGACCGGCCTGGAGACCTGGACACCCCGCTTCACCTACCACGGCTTTCAGTACGTCGAAGTCTCTGGGCTTCCGGAGGGAAGCGTTCCGCCGCTGGAGATGATCAGCGGCTGTGTGCTCCACAACCACACGCCCTTCGTCGGCAGCTTCGCCTGCAGTGATGAGCTGCTCTCCCGGTTCTGGAAGAACACGCAGTGGACCCAGCGAGCCAACTTCATTGAGATTCCCACCGACTGCCCCCAGCGTGACGAGCGGCTTGGCTGGATGGGTGATGCCCAGATCTATGCCCGCACCGCCAGCTTCAACGCCGACGTCGCCGCCTTTTTCACCAAGTGGATTGAAGATGTCCGCGAGGCCCAGGTCACCAGTGGCCCAGAGGCGGGAGCCTATCCCGACTACGCGCCCTATCCCTATGGCCATGGCAAGCCGGGAGCGGTGTTTGGCACCGCCTGGACGGATGCCGGCGTGATCTGCCCCTGGACGATGTGGCAGGTCTACAACGACCGTCGCCTGATCGCCGAGCACTGGACATCGATGGAGGCCTTCATGGCCTGGAGGCTGCGACGCGACCCGGAGCTTGTGGGGATCGAGACGGGCAACACCTGGGGCGACTGGCTCAACGTGAACGAGACCACACCGATTCCCTACGTCGATCTCTGTTTCCACGCCTGGTCCAGTCAGATGATGGCCGAGATGGCAGAAGCCCTCGGCCATGATCAGGCGGCGGGCAGCTATCGCCAGCGGCATGCCGATATCACTGACTCATTTCACCGGCAGTATGTGCGTGACGATGGATCCCTCGCAGTCGAAACCCAGACCGCCTGCGTGCTGGCCGTGCAAACAGGCGTGATCAGCGGCGATGCCACAGTGGCCGTGATCGAGCAACTCGTCGAGCGGATTCTGGCCAACGATGTCCGCATGGCCACAGGCTTTCTGGGCACGAAGTCGATCCTGCCGGTGCTCTCCGCCCACGGCCAGCACGACCTCGCCTGCCGGCTCTTCCAGAGCCGCGACTTCCCCAGCTGGGGCTACGAGGTGGAACAAGGGGCCAACACCGTCTGGGAACGCTGGGACAGTTTCACCAAGGAGCATGGCTTCGAGGGCTTCAACGGCAGCAACAACGCGGCCATGAACAGCTTCAGCCACTACGCCTTCGGTGCAGTGATGGAGTGGGCCTACCGCACCCTTGCAGGCATTGACTGTCTCGAACCAGGTTACGGCCGCATCCGGATCCGTCCGCAGATCCCTTCGGCCGAGAGCAATCCCGAGCGAGAGCCACTGACCTGGGTGCGGGCTGACTACGAAAGCCCTCGTGGCCTGATCAGCAGCCACTGGCGGCGTGAGCAGACGCAACTGGTGATGGATGTGGTCGTACCTGCCAACACGACTGCCGAAGTGCATGTGCCAGCCGACAGCCTCGAGCAGGTGTCCTGTGGGGGACAGGCCCTGGCCGCCGGACCCGCCGAAGGTGTTGCTGTCCGTGAGGTCGGCCCGGCTGCCGTGATCCTCGACGTTGGGGCTGGCAGTTACCGCTTCACCAGCCGTTTGCCCTAACGGACTCCCCACGCCTTACGGTGACGGGAGCCGTTTGACCGCCGCGAGCGCCTCACGCTTGTGTCCCTCGGAGGAGAACGCTGCGGTAAAGGCCAGCCGCACAATGCCCTCGCGGTCGATCACGTAGGTGGTGCGACCGGGAAAGAGCCCGAGCAGCTTCGGCACCCCGAACGCTTTTCGCAAGCTGCCATCTCGGTCACTGATCAGGGGATAGGAGAGCCTGTGCTTGCCGGCAAACCGCTGGTGGCTTTCGGCAGAGTCACCACTGACACCGATCACCTCCGCTCCAGCGTCACGAAACGCCTGGTAGGCGTCTCGAAAGCTACAGGCTTCTTTCGTGCACACCGGTGTGTCATCGGCAGGATAGAAGAACAGCACCACTGCCTGGGAGCCGCGATAGTCGGCCAGCCTGACCGTGTTGCCATCCTGTGTGGTAGCAGTGAAATCGGGGGCAGAATCGCCAACGCGTACGCCTGGCATGGCCGTTCCTCTCTCTAGGATGGCGGTACGCCATTCCTCAATCGCGAAGAACGGCTCCGACACGTATAGTATGCCCGTCGAAGTTGCTATCCACCCGCGTCCACAAGTGAGCCAGGTCCATGAACCGCGTGTGCCTTTCCGTTGCTGCCCTCGCTGTTGTCACGTATTCCCTGCCCGTTTGTGCTGCAGACTGGCCAACGTTCCGCGGCAGCGACCGCACTGCAGTCGCTCCTGACACGAATCTGCTCACCTCGTGGCCAGAGGAAGGGCCTCCGCTGGCCTGGGAATCGGTCGGCTGCGGACGCGGCTATGCCAGTCCCACGATCGTGGGAAACCGAATCTATCTGCTTGGTGACGGTCTCTCGACCGCTCCTGATGCTGATGAATACCTCTCCTGCTTTGACCGAACGACGGGCGAACAGCTCTGGATCCACAAGACCGGCCCTGCCTGGAACGAAGGCCAGCCGACCTGGCAGAGCTCCCGCAGCACACCGACCGTCGACGGCGATCGCGTCTATGTGGTCACGCCGCATGGCCAGCTCATCTGCTGCAGCACGGCCAACGGTCAGGACCGCTTCCGCATCGACCTCAAGGCGGTCTTCGGTGGCAAGAAGGGTGACGGCTGGGGCTACAGCGAGTCCGTCACGATCGACGGCAACCGGCTTGTCTGCACGCCTGGTGGTGAGCAGGCCACGATGGTGGCCCTCAACAAGATGACCGGCGAGCCACTCTGGACCTGTCCGATGGCGGGCGACCGTGGTGCCGGCCACTCATCGATCGTGAAGAGCCATGTTGGTGGCCGTACGCAGTATGTGCAGACCACTGCTGCCGGCTGCTTTGCTGTCGATGCAGAGACAGGCCGCTTCCTCTGGTCGTATCCGATCGATCAGACGACGGCGGTGATCCCCACGCCGATCATCCGCGACGACCTGGTGTTCTTTTCTGCAGGCTACGGCCGTGGTGGAGCGCTGCTGCGACAACTGCCCGGTGCGGGTGGCGGCGTCACGATGGAAGAGGTCTACGGACTCAAGCAAGAACTCGCCAACAAGCATGGTGGCATCGTGCTCGTCGGTGATCATCTCTACGGCGACTCTGACGATAAGGGGATTCCCTTCTGTGCCGATCTGATGACTGGTGAGATTGTCTGGAAGAGTCGTGGCAGCGGACGTGGCTCCGCAGCCGTTGTGGCTGCCGATGGCCACCTCTACGTGCGATGCCAAAACGGTGTGCTGTCACTCGTGAAGGCAGATCCTGCCGGCTTTGAGGAAATGGGCCACTTCCAGATTCCTCATAGCGACAACGATGAGTCGCGTCCCAGCTGGGCGCATCCGGTGATCGTCGATGGCATGCTCTACCTGCGGGAGAGCGACCACCTGCTCTGCTACGACATCCGTCAGCAGTAAGGGCGGACGAAGGGCGGCGGCGGTCACCACCAGCCGAGGAGGCTGCCTGCCCGCTCGCCGAGAACGAGGACGCCGATCACCGCGGCGGTGAGTGCTGCCAGCAGCACACCGCCGCTGGCCATGTCGAGGGCATCGCGAATCCGAGGGTGACGCCGTGGACCCAGGCTGCGGGCCAGCGACTCCATCGCGGTGTTCAAGACCTCGGCCGCGAACACGCCGCCCATCGCAAAGGTGAGCAGACACCAGCCCACCAACGACACCCGCAGCACGGCCGCGACCACGACAACAGCCGCAGCGACCGTCAGATGGACGGCAAAGCTCGACTGGCTGCGGACACTCCGGGAAACGCCTCGAAACGCGTCGCCAAACTTCGCTCGCCAGGTTCGCACGCGTCGTTGGCCCATCACGTTCTCCACGGGCCTACATCGAGGAACACCGTGGCCACGGCGTCATCTACCGGCCCTTGCGAGCGTCCTGGCCCTTGCGAACGGTAGAGTCCGCACAACCGGGCGGTCTGTGGCAATCCTTGAACCCAACCAGCCTCCGTTGCCGACATAACAAAGGTGACCACCATCCCTCGCACGCCGCCAGTTCGCTGGTGGGAGTAAAGCATGTGGAAAACCTTCTTTCTCGCAGCAGGCATCTTTTCGTGCATCGTGGGCATTGAACTGCTGATCGTCGACTCGGTCGTGATCGACGCCGGCAAGACCGCACCACGAACCTTCATCGCCCCCGACTGGGCGCCCTGGACCCTGCTCTCCGCCGGGGCAGTGACGATTCTCCACTTCTGCACGCTGCCAAAGAAGATTTCACTCTCCTAAGCTCCCCGCCTTACGGCGCAGCCGCCGGGGCCACCAGCTCGCCTGCTTCGTAGAGTTCGTCGGTGATCACCTCACCATCGGCCGTCCATTCCAGGTGACGGCCATGCCGTTGACCACGTGCATGCTCGGTGCGGGTCCAGCGGCTGCCATCCTCGTACCAGAACTCCCAGACGCCGGACGGCTTGCCGCGATCCCAGCCACCGCGGCCTCGGACGGTGCCGTCGGCATACCACTCCTCCCACGGACCGTGCTGGAAGCCTTTCTGCCAGCGGACCTCTGAAAGCAGGTTGCCCTCGGTGTCGTAGGCCTTCACCGGACCGTCGAGCTTGCCATCGACATAGAGCTGCTCGGTGGCGAGGGGATGCCCCTCGTCGGCATGGTAGCTCTTCCAGATACCCTTCGGCATGCCCCGGTCGTAGGCACCCTCAACCTGCAAGCCGCCATCGGTAAACCATTCCCGGTATGGGCCGTGCATGCTGCCGGAGAGATAGCCCACCTGCTGCCGTGGCTTGCCATTCTCCCACCACTCCGATGACTGGCCGTGGCGGCGGCCGTCACGATAGTCGACTTCCAGCTGCTTCACGCCGCTGGGAAACCAACGTGTGACGAGTCCATTGCGACGGCCGTCACGGTAATACTCCTCAATTTCCAAGCTGCCGTCAGGCCGCCGCTCACGCCGCACCCCGTCGAGCCGGCCAGCTGCATAGTTTTCTTCCAGCACCACGGTGCCCGACGAGTGCCACTCCCGCAGCGGCCCCTCGCGGCGATCGTCGCGAAAGGTGACCTCGCGTTGCTTGCGTCCTGCGTCGTCGTAGTTGACGAACGTGCCATCCCGATGGCCGTGGCTGTAGCTGCCCTGCAGCCGGACGGTGCCCTGCCGTCCATACTCAACCCACGGGCCGTCACGAAACGCGCCGTTCCATGAGGAGATCGTCACCAGCCGTCCGGAAGGGTCGTAATGCCAACGACGTCCGAGCACTTCCATGGCCCCAGCACGACTGCGGCGGGTTTCTTGGCGGGTCTTGAGGCTGCCGTCGGGATACCGGGTTTCTTTGAGCACCACGCCAGCAGGGACCTCCGGAAGCGGCGGATCCGTGGCCGCGTCAGCAAGCAGTGCCAGAAACAGGGCGACAGTGGTCAGCAACCCGGATGCGTTCATGAAGTCCTCGTGGTCAGCAGCCCGCCGGTGTTTCTCGCCTCGGCAGGCCTCCTGCTCGAGCATACCCAACCAGTCGGCCGCGGGGGTTTTCCAAAACCGGCCCGTGGCAGGAAAACGCCTCTTTCCGACACCGAATCAGCCGTTTCTCCACCGCCGCCCACCTCGTGACGGTCTGCGGTCTAGAATTCAATGATGATTACTACCAGCCACCATCCCGATCGCGACACCGTGCTCTACGATGGACGGTGTCGGTTCTGCCGCAGCCAGATTGCGATCCTGCGGTGGTGTGACATAACGGGCCGCCTGCAGTTCACCTCACTGCATGACGCGTCGGTGGCGAGAGACTTTCCCGAGATTCCCTACGAAGACCTGCTGAAGCAGATGTATCTGGTCAGTCGCACGGGCCAGGCGCGTGGTGGCGTGGTCGCCGTTCGCGCTCTCACTCGGAAACTGCCACTGCTCTGGCCTGCAGCGGTGCTGCTCCATCTGCCCGGCTCGCTACCGCTGTGGTCTTCTCTCTACGCCTTCGTCGCTCGTCATCGCCTGAAAATCGCCGGCAGCTGCGACGACGGCACCTGCCGGATTCCGTAACGAAACTCGGCGTTCTTCTGGCGGCTTTCTTCAAAGAAGCGTGTTTCCGGCGTGCTGCTGGCCGTCAGGCCGCCAAAAGGACTAAGGTGAGGGCTGCTGATGCCTGGCGTGTTTTTCCCGGAGGGGTGGTGACACGTTTGCGTTCACCTCCTGATCTCCTCGGAAGTCCTTGACGTGTCTCACGCTCCCGCCGCCACCGGTCCTTCGGCCTCCAGCCCACATACGCACTGGGAATACCTCCTGCCGATTCTCAGCGTTCACCTTCTCGCCTGCATCGCCTTGGTGCCGTGGTGCTTCAGCTGGTCAGGAATGTCGCTGGCCATCTTGGGAACGGTTGTCTTCGGCACCCTCGGCATCAACCTCTGCTACCACCGCGTCCTCTCACACCGCAGCCTCAAGCTCGCTAAACGTGTTGAGCATTCGCTGGCCACGATCGCGTTGTGCTCTCTGGAAGACACACCTGCCCGCTGGGTTGCGAACCATCGCCTGCACCACGCGCACTCCGACGCCCCGCTTGATCCCCACTCGCCTCGTGATGGGATCAGCTGGTCGCATGCGGGCTGGCTGTTTCGCCGGGCACCCGATCGGCGGACGTATGCGTTCTTCGACAGGTATGCGCACGACATCCTCAGCGACGACTACTACCGCTGGCTGGAACGACATCCGATGGCCATCCTGTGGATCTACAGCATCCACGCGGCTGCCTTCATGACCGTCGGCTTCGTCATCGGAGCGACGACAGCTGGCAGCTGGCAGGCTGGTGTTCAGCTCGCTGTCAGCTGGCTCGTCTGGGGCGTGTTCCTCCGCACCGTGCTTGTCTGGCACATCACCTGGAGCGTCAACTCGTTGACGCATCTGTTTGGATACCGCAACTACGCCACCGGTGAAGACAGCCGCAACAACTGGCTCGTCGGTCTCCTCGCGATGGGGGAAGGCTGGCACAACAACCATCACCATGACCCCTCGAGCGCCAGCGTTCAGCATCGGTGGTGGGAAATCGATGCCACGTACTACATGATCCTTTTCTTGGAGCGGATCGGCTGGGCCACACAGGTCATCCGTCCCCGACACCTTCGGCATCCCGCAACCGCTCGTCAGACCGTTCTCCATCCCTGATCAGGTCCCGCTCAGAGAGGCGAAAGGAAAGCTGTCATGTGCTTCGCCGTAGTTCGTTCTTTGTCGGCAACGATCGCTGCCTTGCCACTGATGCTGATAGGTCTTATCCCTGCAGTGCTTACCCCTGCAGTGCTCCTCCCAGCAGTGCTTATCCCAGCAGTGCGGCCCGTCTGTGCTCAGGACAGAGAGCCTGTGAAGAACCTGATTCTGCCTGGCGAGGTGTTTGAGGTCGCTGGGAGAACCGCATTCGTGTTCACTGCCGCTGAAAGCCAGCCTGCCGCCAACGGTCGTCCCTGGATCCTGTATGGCCCCACGCTTCCTGCGTATCCAGACGAAGCGGAGCGGTGGATGCACGAGGCATTCACGGCTGCGGGTGTCGCGGTGGCCGGTGTGGACACAGGAGAATCCTACGGCAGTCCCGCAGGCGTTGCTGCCGCTGAAGCGTTGCACACGGAGATGGTGCGTCGAGGCTACGCGGAGAAGCCAGCCTTGCTCGGCCGAAGTCGTGGCGGCCTGTGGGCTGCCGCCTGGGCAATCGCGCATCCCGAACAGACCGCCGGCCTCGGTGGTATCTATCCGGTCTATGACTGGCGAACCTATCCTGGTCTGGCGAAGGCCGCCGCAGCCTATGGCCTCTCCCCTGAGCAGCTTGCCGGGCAGGCAGACAGGCTCTGTCCGATCGAACGGATCGGCGTGCTCGCAGAGGCGAATATTCCCGTCTGCATTATTCACGGTGATGACGACACGGTGGTGCCGCTGGAGCCCAACTCAGCCAGGCTCAAGCAGCGGTATGAAGCCGCCGGCAAGGGCGGCCTCGTGGATCTGATCGTGGCGGAGAATCAGGGCCACAGCTTCTGGGAAGGCTTCTTCCACTGCCAGCAGCTTGTCGACTTCTTGATCGAGACCGCCACCACGGCAGCGACGACGAGCCCCTCACGCTGATCGGCTCAGTAGGCTTTCGCTGGCCCCTGATCCTGTCGGCGGGGCTGCTCCCCAGAACCATCGAGGATCCGTGCGGCATCTCCCACACCCAGCCGCCCGCAGCCCATCTCGAGATACCCGACAGCGTCTTCCCAGCTGCGGATCCCGCCCGAGGCCTTGACCCCCAGCCTGCCGCCGACTGTCTCGAGCATGGTCGCTACGGCGGAGCGTGTCGCGCCATGCTCCGCAAAACCCGTCGACGTCTTCACGTAGTCTGCCCCTGCCTCCTCCGCGAGCAGACAGGCCGTGGCAACCTGGTCGAGTGAGAGCAGACAGGTCTCCAGAATCACCTTCACGAGCACCGGCTGCTCGGCGGCCCCGGCCTCAGCCACCACGGCAGCAATATCGGCTCGCACGAGCCCTGTATGGCCAGACAGAAAGGCACCCACGTTCATCACCATGTCGAGCTCACGCGCCCCGTCGGCGATCGCTCTGGCGGCCTCCATCGCCTTCACATCGCCGCGGTGACTGCCATGCGGAAAGCCGACCACACTCGCCAGCACCACTCGACTCCCATCGAGCAGCCCGGCTGCCTGCACAACGTCTGCCGGCCGCACACACAGGCAGCCGACACCACGCTCGCGACACATCGCCGCCGCCGCCGCCAGGTCGTCATCGGTCGCCTGCGGCTTCAAGACCGCGTGATCAAGTTGGGCGGCCACGTCGTTAACAGACAGCGATACAGGCATCTTCTCCTCGATATGCGTGACGGCTCAGGAGGGACTGCCCGGCTCTGCGGTGACCTGCTGCGACATGCTTGGCTCGGGCAACTCTTAGGGCTCCACACAGTTGCAACAGCTGCCTTTTAGGAGCACCTCCGTCACCCTGGGGATGTCGGCGACACTCGTTCGCCCCGTCTGCACGGCTGCAGCCCCGACGTCGGGATTCCCTGCATCGGACTCCCGGCCGCCCAGATCTCCAGCCGACAAGGGAGTGGCTCCTTTTGGCGTGATCACCACCGTCACATCCGCAAGGCACGACACCTCTCCACAGCTCGTGCAGAGAAAATGGGGGTGGCTCTCCTCGTGCCGTCCAGCGGAATCCCGCTCACGGAACTCAAACCGCCAGACATGATCGCCCAACTCCACTCGGGCAAGGATGCCGGCCTCGCTCAGTTCGATCAGATTGCGGTAGATCGTCGCCCGGTCAAACCCACGGTGGTCGAGGGCATCTGCCACTTCCGCATGCGTCTGCGGACCACGATGCTCGACGAGATGCTCAAGCACCGTCAGCCGGGCCGCGGTGCACCGCAGTCCCGCAGACCGCACGCGTTCGCGGAGCGATGCTCGTAGTGCAGGCGTTCGTGGTTTCGGCAGATGGGACATCCAAGCATTCTACTCGATCACGGTTTCTCGTTCTTGCAACGCCCGCAAGCGGCTGGCCGAGCACGCTTTCAGCCGTAAATGGCACATCCACCGCGTTAAACCCCTCTTCCGAGGAGTTCTCACCTCGGGCACCACGTCATCGACAGCCACCTCTCAGACGCCCTCCGCGGGCGGCTCGGCAAGGCGTTTTTCGGTCAAAACAATACGCTCACAAAAACCGCTTGACGCACTGCTCAGGCTCGTTAGGATCACGCCCCGGCCATATGAAGTGGTCAGCAAACAAATCGCCACAACATCTAGCGATAAACGCAGAAGGAGCTGCCTTTTAGGCCTCGGGGGTCCCGTGCCGCAGCATGGCACGACTACGGTGTTTTCTCGAGATGCGTTCGCCGCAGCTTGCAGCCCACACCATCACCGCCCTGGCCGATCAGCACGGCTTGTTTGCGTGCTATACGAAAGTATACTTGTGACGACTGATCTGCGTCCGCTGCAACAACTCATCGCCACCTTTTTCATCGTTCTTAGGAGCCCGTTATGACGCACGATTTTGCATCCGCCCCTGCCAGTCCAGTTTCTGCATCGCGGGCGGAGCACGCGGCGTCCACAAGCTCACGAGAACCACTGGCCATTGAGACCACCTTCTGTCCCACAGACGTCGAAAGCCCGTTCGACACGACCGAGTGGGAGCTGAGGACCGCTGCCATTAAGGGCGAAGACGGCAAGGTGCTCTTTGAGCAGCCCGCCTGCGAGATCCCCGCGGCCTGGAGCCAGCTGGCCACCAATGTCGTCGTCAGCAAGTACTTCTACGGCGAGATCCACACGCCGGAGCGTGAACACTCCGTCAAGCAGCTCGTGCACCGCGTTGCCCGCACGATCGCCGACTGGGGCATCAAGGACGGCTACTTCAAGTCCGCCGAAGATGGCGAGCGGTTCTACCGCGATCTCTCTTGGCTCTGCGTGCACCAGCATGGGGCGTTCAACTCTCCCGTCTGGTTCAACGTCGGCCTCTACAACGAATACGGCGTCTCCGGCGCCCCCTGCAACTGGCGATGGGACGAAGCCACCCGCGAGGTCGTGCAGCCTGAGAACCCCTACGAATACCCTCAAGGTTCTGCCTGCTTCATCCAGAGCGTGCAGGACAACATGGAAGACATCATGGACCTCGCCCGCAGTGAGGCGATGCTCTTCAAGTTTGGCTCAGGCACCGGCACCGACCTCTCCACCATCCGCAGCCAGCGGGAGAAGCTCGCCGGCGGCGGAAAGCCCTCTGGCCCCCTCTCCTTCATGCGGGTCTACGACCAGGTCGCCGCAGTGGTAAAGAGCGGTGGCAAGACGCGGCGAGCTGCCAAGATGCAGTCGCTGAAGGTGCACCACCCCGACATCATGGAGTTCATCGAGTGCAAGTCGCGGGAGGAGAAGAAAGCCCGCGTGCTCATCGAAAAGGGTGGCTACGACGCCAACTTCAACGGTGAGGCCTATGCCTCGATCCTGTTCCAAAACGCCAACCTCTCCGTGCGGGTCAGCGACGAGTTCATGCAGGCGGTTGAGCGAGACGACTCCTGGACCACGCACTGGGTCACTGATGGCTCCAAGGCTGGGCCAACTTTCAAGGCGAAAGACGTGCTCGGCAAGATGGCCGAGTGTGCCTGGCAGTGCGGAGACCCTGGTGTGCAGTACGACACCACGATCAACCGCTGGCACACCTGTCCAAACTCCGGACGGATCAACGCGAGCAATCCGTGCAGCGAGTACATGTTCCTCGACGACACCGCCTGCAACCTCGCCAGCATCAACCTGATGAAGTTCCGCAAGCCCGACGGCCACTTCGATGTCGAGCGGTTTGCGGCAGCCTGCCGCATCTTCTTTGTGGCTCAGGAAATCCTGGTAGACCACGCCAGCTACCCAACTGCCAGGATCGCGAAGAATAGCCATCTCTACCGTCCGCTCGGCCTTGGCTACTCCAACCTCGGCAGCCTGCTGATGGCTGACGGCCTGGCCTACGACAGTGACGCCGGCCGGGGCGTATGTGGGGCGATCACCGCCATCCTGCACGGTGCCGCCAACCGTACGAGTGCTGAACTCGCCGGTGCCGTTGGACCGTTTGAGGGATTTGCTGCCAACCGGGAGCCAATGCTCAAGGTCATGCAGATGCACCGCAAGGCGGTCGACCAGATCGATGTCGCCTGCCCGCAGTATCTCCGTGATGCGGCCCGTCAGGTCTGGGATGAGGTTCTCGCGGGTGGTCAGCAGCATGGCTATCGCAACGCCCAGGCCACCGTGCTCGCCCCGACCGGAACCATCAGCTTCCTGATGGACTGCGACACCACCGGCATCGAGCCCGATATCGCCTTGGTGAAATACAAACAGCTCGCTGGCGGTGGCATGCTCAAGATCGTCAACCAGACCGTGCCACTCGCTCTACGAACACTTGGCTACGACGAGCGGGCAGTGGAATCGATCCTCGCCTACATCGACGAGAAGGACACGATCGAAGGGGCTGCGGGCCTCGAAGAGAAGCACCTGCCTGTCTTCGACTGTGCCTTCCAGGCACGGCTCGGCAAGCGATCGATTCCGTGGATGGCGCACGTGAAGATGATGGCAGCCGCTCAGCCGTTCCTCTCTGGTGCCATTTCCAAGACGGTCAACATGCCGCGCGAGACCACGCCCGATGACATTGCCGGAGCCTATAGCGAGGGCTGGCGAATGGGCCTCAAGGCGTTGGCCATCTACCGCGATGGTTCGAAGGAGAGCCAGCCTCTCAACACGAGCACCGAGGGCGATAAGGCGAACGAAAAGGCTGCCGCCAAGGCTGCACCGCGACGCGATCGCCTGCCTGACACCCGTCGCAGTGTGACCCACAAGTTCAATGTCGGCGGCCACGAGGGCTACATCACCGTCGGCCTCTTCGACGACGGCCGTCCTGGCGAGCTGTTTATCACGATGGCCAAGGAAGGCAGCACCATCGGTGGTCTGATGGACGCCTTCGGGACGGCGATCTCGATGAGCCTCCAGTACGGCGTGCCGCTTGAGGTCTACGTCAAGAAGTTCTCCCACACCCGCTTCGAGCCATGGGGATACACAAAGAATCCCGACATTCCAGTCGCCAAGAGCCTGGTCGACTACATCTTCCGTTGGCTCGGAATGGAGTTCCTGCCTGGCTATCGTGAGGCGAGCAAGGGTGTGCCACAGTCCTCCAGCAGCGAAGGCGGGGGTGAGGGAGATGAGGAAACAAAGCGTAAGCCCGCCGCCACGACGGCGAGCGGGCTGGCTGATGGGCAAGGAACTGCCCCCAACAAGTACCCGAGTGGAAAATCTTCCAACGGCAGTGCTTCAAAAACCAACGGCTTGAAACCGCAGAGTTTTTCAAAAGCACCAAGTTCTTCAAAAGCACAGAGCCAAACCTGGAAGAACACCTCAGGGAAGCAGACCTCTTCCTCCTCCGACACGACAGCAGCCTTGCTCGAGCGTGCCGGACTGAAGATGCAGGTCTCGGCGGACTCCAGCCCCTCAGACCGGGAAAACCAGTTCGCCAACTTCCAGATCGACGCCCCAGCCTGTGACAACTGCGGATCCATCACGGTCCGCAACGGCAACTGCTACCTCTGTCACAACTGTGGCAATAGCATGGGCTGCTCGTAGGGCCACAGGGGCATTCGCTCAGGGAGAAAGCCGTTGCTGAGCCTTGAGTCAAAAACCTCTGATCGCTGGCTTGGGCAGGTCGATACGGGTCTTGAAGAGATCCTGATCGACCATGCCCACTGCGAAAAGAAGGCGGCCGGCACAGCAATGAATCTGCTGTTTGCCTACGTCGACAACATCGAGCTCTGCCGGGCAATGACTGAAATTGTCGAGGAGGAGCTTGAGCATTTCCATCTCGTGATCGACCTACTCACCCGGCGGGGCATCCGGTTTCGACGGCTCGCTCCGTCGACATACGGACGGAAGCTCAACGATCTTGTCAGACGGCAGGAGCCACATCGAGCAGTGGATCGGCTGCTGGTCGCCGGGCTGATCGAGGCTCGATCCTGCGAGCGGTTTGACCTGCTCCGCAAGCATATGCGGAGGTCTGTGGGTGACGGACAAGCTGACGCAGAGCTGGCGGATTTCTACGAAAGCCTGTTTGAGTCGGAGGCTCGCCACCACTCCACCTATGTCCGTCTGGCCAAGGCCTTTGCCAGCGATGAGGTCGTACAGGCCCGCCTGGGGGAGCTGGCCGCCGCTGAGGCGGCAATCGTGGCGGAAGGCGACCCGCTCCCCCGGATGCACAGCTAGCACGCTGCCCGAGCATCGCGAGAAGTCGGGCCGGCGTTAACGGATGCGCGGTGGAGAAGAATTTCCAACAGCCGCAGGCAGAGGAATGTCGAATGATCTCCCTGTCTGAAAAACGAATGCTCGACTCAGTCCGTCGGAGGAGCCAGACATACCGCGTTGATCCGGGGCCATGCATGGCCGTGCACAGCACGACCTGCCCCGCATCATTCTCGCAGCGACCTACTCCGTCGCATTTGAAAGAGCCGTTCGATTCCGCGAGTCCGCGGTGGCCTTCGGGTCACCGCGGATTTTTCGTGGTTCACCCCTGCCCTTCGCGATCGACCGACAACGTCAAGAAGTGGGTTGCGCAACTGATGCACGGGTCGTAGCTACGGATCAGCATCTCGCAGCGACGTGTTGCCTCTGCGTCATCCAGCGCGAGCACCCCGGGCAGGAGGCCCCTCAGATCGCCTTCGACCTGCGCCTGGTTCTGTGAGGTGGGAGGGATGATCTCTGCCTCTGCAACACGCCCACGGTCATCGAGACGATACCGGTGGTAGAGCAGTCCGCGGGGTGCCTCTGTGGCATGACAGCCAACACCCGCCCGTGGCTTGTAGACACTCCGGCAGCAGTTGACATCCGCAGTGGCCTCACGGGCAATGTCGGAGGCGATCTCACAGGCCGCCGCCATCTCCACCACCCTCGCCACGATCGAACGGTATGGATTGCGAAGGGGCATCTCGAGTCCGCAGTCGTCCGCCGCGGCACGGGCCCTGGACGGCAGCTGATCCCGGCAGAGATTCATGCGGGCGATCGGTCCGGTGAGATAGGGAGTTTCCCCAGGGAGCCGCAGGCTGTGCAAGGCAGTGCTCTGCGGAACCTGCCGCTCACGGAAGTGCTGGTTGAAGTCTTCCACCTCTATCGACAATGGACTGCTCTGTGTGCCGCCGCTGGACACAACCCGCCCATGGTTCATCGGGTAGTCATGGTCATGCCGCAACGACACGCATTCGTAGGTTGCCTCAAACGTCGGAGGCTCAAACGCAGCGACTTCTTTGAGGAGCGTGAGGCAGGTCTCAAGCCCCCACTCGAGTTCTGGCAGCAGGCGATGGATCGCCGACGACGACGGTGCCTTGTAGAAACCACCGACGGTGACATTGATCGGATGCACTGCCCGCCCACCGACAACCTCCATCAACCGATTCCCAAGCGCCTTGAGCTTGAGGCCATTTTCCACCATCTCAGGATGTGTGGCGGCCATGGCGAAGCCGCTCTCGAAGCCGAGAAAGTCTGGGGCATGCAGCAGGTGCACATGCAGAGCATGACTCTGGAGCCACTCGCCACAGTAGAGCAGCCGACGCAGCAGGTCGATCTCCGCGCTGACCTCGATCCCCAAGGCCTTTTCCAACGCATGGCAGGAACTCATCTGATAGGCCACCGGACAGATCCCGCAGATGCGGGCGGTGATGTCCGGCACCTCATGCACCTCCCGACCCACCAGGAGCTTCTCGAAGAACCGTGGCGGCTCGTAGATGTTGAACTCAGCAATCTCGACTGTCTCGCCAGACACCCGCACCCGGAGCGCTCCTTCTCCTTCAACGCGTGAGAGTGGCTTGACGGTGAAACGACGGGTCTGCGTCATCAGGGCCTCGCTCTCATGGAGTCGGCAGACTCAAGACGATCACTCTCTTCACGAAAAGCCGGGGCGTAGCCGTTGATGCCCCGCACGAGCTTGGTGAGCCGCTCCCGCGGTGTGCCTCGCTTCTCATAGAACGTCGTCAGGCTGACAAGATTGGTCGCCTCAGCCGGTCCGTAGCAGCCAAAACACTCACGGTCGTGGGCAGGGCAGATCGCTCCGCATCCCGCCTGGGTGACAGGTCCAAGACAGGGGATGCCCTGGGCGACAGCCACACACACCGTACCGCGACGTTTGCATTCGGCGCATACGCTTTCAGACGGCACACGAGGACGACGGCCCAGCAGCAATGAAGTGATCAGATCCAACAGCTGCCCAGGGTCGACTGGACAGCCCCGCAGTTCGAAATCGACTGGCACATGGTCGGCAATCGGCGTGCTCGTAGCGAGAGCATCAATGGTTGCCGGTGAGGCGTAGACCGAAGCAACAAACTCATCGATCTGCCCCCAGTTCCGCAGTGCCTGAATGCCACCGGATGTGGCACAGGCTCCGATCGTGACCAGAAATCGGCAGTCACGACGCACCTGCTGGATTCGTTCCCGATCTTCCGCCGTCGAGATCGATCCCTCCACAATGCCCACATCGTAGGGCCCCGGATCGACACGGCTTGAGGCCTCGAGAAACTGGGCGATCTCGACACGCTCGGCGAGTTCCAGCAGTCTTCCGCAGGCATCCAGCAGCTGCAGCTGACAGCCATCACACGAGGCGAACTTGTAGACAGCCAGCCGCGGCTTCGACTGTGGTCTTTTCTCAGCGTGCATCACACCTCCTCCTGCCCAATCGGCAACGGCCTTACAGATGTGGAATGCTGAGATAGGGCTCGATCGCCGCAAACGAAAACACCGGCCCATCCTGACAGACAAACACCGGGCCAAACTGGCAGAGTCCACAGTGCCGAACAGCACAGGCCATGTTCCGCTCCAGCGAGACAAACACCTGCTCGGCTGGCACATCATGCCGCAGCGCCGCATGGGCCACCGCTGTCATCATCGGATCCGGCCCGCAGCAGAGTAGCGTTGTGCGGTCGGAGAGCATGGTGAGTTCGTTCACGAGATCAGTGACCAGCCCCACCCGACCATCCCACATCGCGGCGTCTCCTGCTGCGTTCTCTGTAGTGGCCGTACCCTGAGGCAGGCCATCCACGATCGTCCGCACCACCACACCTGCGGCCTTCCACTCCCGATACTCGTGCGTGTAGAGCAGACCAGACGGCTCCTTCGCTCCATGCACGACAGTGACCGATGCATACTCCGCACGCCGTCGGGCAAGTTCCCGAATGGCCGCTCGCTGTGAGGCAAGACCCAGACCGCCGGCTACCAGCACGAGGTCACGGCCCGTGCTCTCGGCGACTGGCCATGGTCGACCAAACGGTCCGCGGAGCATCAGCGTGTCACCCGGATGCAGACGGGCCAGGGCATCGGTCACATTCCCAACAGCCCGCACCGTATGGGCCAGCTGCTGCGGATTGGCAGGATCAGAGCTGATCGAGATTGCGGCCTCACCGATTCCGGGAAGATGCAGCATGTTGAACTGCCCCGGCAAAAAGCGATAGCGGCCAGCGACCTCCTGATCAAGAAACCGTAGGTCGTAGGTCTGGACTCCAGGAATCTCCTCAACGATTCCCTCGATCCGCACCGTATGCGACCGCCACGGATCGCCCGCGGGCACCGTCGCGACCGCGGGCAGGCTGTTGGCAGGTGAGGGACTGCATTCCGCCGGACTCATCACGCACCCTCATCATGGGGCGACGTCGCACGGATCGCGGCGACCTCTTCGGTGATGTCGATTCCCACCGGACACCAGGTGATGCAGCGACCGCAGCCGGTGCATCCGCTGGTGCCAAACTGATCGATCCAGCCGGCGAGTTTGTGAGTCAGCCACTGCCGATAGCGGGAAGCGGTAGAACTGCGGACACTCGTGCCGTGCATCCGGGCATGGTCGAGCGTGAAGCAGCTCGCCCAGTGTCGCTCACGCTGCACTGCGTCACCGGAGAGGTCGGCCACCTCACTGACACTCGAACAAAAGCAGGTCGGGCAGACCAGAGTGCAGTTGGTGCAGGAGAGGCAGCGTGTCGCCACCTCTTCCCACCGGGGATGCTCGAGGTTGTCGTAGAGTAGGTCTCGAATCCCTTCGGTGTTGAGACTCCGCGGAGCTGGCTCACCTGCAACCCGCTGGCGTGCGTGCATCGCCTGCTCAAGCCGCTCTGACTGCTCGGCTGCCGCTGCCCGCTCGCTGTCAGTGCAGGCAATCAGCGGCACCTTCTCCTGTAGTTTCGCGAGGACTGCCGCTCCCCGCTCAGAGCCAACCTCGCAGGCAAAGCGACCGGGAAACTCCGTCAAGCAAAGATCAAATCCTGCTGAGGCTGCAGGTCCGCATCCGGTGGAGTGACAGAAGCAGGTCGCCGCCGCCCGTCGGCAGTTCACCGCCACCAAAAACAGGCTCTCACGTCGGCGGTGATAGCCCGGATCCACTGCCTCGCCGCCAAGAAACACCCGGTCCTGGATCGCCAGCCCGGCCAGGTCGCAGCCACGCACGCCGATCACCGCCAAAGGAGGCTCCTCCGGCAGGTCCTCCACCTGCCGCCAGGTGCCGTCTTCACGGAGAAAATGGCCGATCGTCTCCCGGGCCGGGAAGAGAAAGTTCTTCAGCGAATGCGGTCCAACAACATGGTCAAAGAACCCGGCCTCCGGATCGTGCTGGAGTCGGTAGTGTCCGCCATCCTGCTCGTCGATCCAGCCGACTGGCAGGTCGCCCGCCTCGGCGAGATCACGGTAGACCACGGCACCGTCGGCCACCTGTGGCCCGATCACCCGCATCCCATCAGTACGCAGGACATCTATCAGCGGCTGCAGAGTCTCAGTCGGCAGCCAGACCCAGCTACCGACAGCGGGCCCGCCACGGCCCTGCGTGGGTCGCAGCGGATCCGTATCCTGCACAACTCGATCATCTGCATGCATCAACCGACTCCCAACGCACGAGTTCTGCAGATCGCCGCCGCGATCCTCTCTCCGTCATCCTACGGACCCGGCGATGGGAGGTCGATCATGCCGGCTCAGGCGTCGTCGAGCAGATCGACAGAATCGAACGACTTGCCCTCAAGCATCTCGAGGCTTGCACCGCCACCCGTGGAGACATGGCTGACCTTTTCGGAGTAGCCCAGCTGCTCGACCGCCGCTGCCGAATCGCCACCACCGATGATGGTCACTGCTCCAGCAGCCGTGGCATCAGCAACGGCGTCTGCCACTGCCTTGGTGCCGGCATCAAACGGTGACATCTCAAACACACCCATCGGTCCATTCCAGACCACCGTCTTGGCACCACGGATGATCTCACTGTAGCGAGCGGCCGTCTCCGGGCCGATGTCGAGCCCCTCGAAGCCGTCAGGGATCTCACCCGCCGTCACCACCTGCTTGTTGGCGTCACTGGAGAAGTCGTCGGCACAGTGGGTGTCACTCGGCAGCACCAGCTTGTCGCCACCCTTGGACAGGAGTTCCTTAGCGAGATCGACCTTGTCCGCCTCAACAAGTGACTTCCCTGTCTTGCCACCCTTGGCCAGCGAGAAGGTGTAGGCCATCGCGCCACCGATCAGCACATGGTCACAAACCGCCAGCAGGTTGTTGATCACCAGAATCTTGTCGGACACCTTCTTGCCACCGATGATCGCCACGAATGGCCGCTGGGGACTGGAGATCGCATCAGCGAGATAGCGAATCTCTTTCTCCACCAAGAAGCCGACAACGGCTGGCTTACCAGCTGCCTTCATCGCCTTGGGAACGCCATACATGCTCGCCTCAGTGCGATGGCAGGTGCCAAACGCATCGTTGACATAGATGTCGGCGAGTCCCGCGACACCAGCGATGTAGTCAGCGTCATCCCCCTTCTTCTCTCCCTTGTTAAACCGCACATTCTCCAGCAATAGCACACCACCATCGGCGAGGGCGGCTGCCTTTGCCTGCGAGTCGCTTCCACCGGTGTCTTCAGCGAGCGTTACAGGTCGACCGAGCAGTTCGGCAAGCTTCGTGGCGACCGGAGCGAGGGAAAACTTCTCCTCAAACCCTGTGCCACCTGGGCGGCCGAGATGCGACATCAGCACCACTTTGCCGCCACCCTCGAGGATCTTTGAGATCGTCGGCAACGCCATCCGGATCCGGCGATCGTCGGTGATGGCACCTGCGTCGTCCTGGGGAACGTTGAAGTCAACGCGAACGAGCACGGTCTTTCCGGAAACGTCGATGTCGGCAACGGTCTTCTTGGCCATGGGGCTCCTCAAGGGGTCTACACAGTGAAAGGAAAACGAGCGGAAAGGAAAACGAGAACAAGATGATCTGGCAGATGCGAAGCTTCGGTAGCGAAGCTAGACGTCGAGGTTTTTCACATCGAGGGCATGACGCTCGATGAACTCACGTCTCGGCTCCACCTTCTCACCCATCAAAACACGGAACAGGTCGTCGGCAGCAGCAGCATCCGACATCGTCACCTGACAGAGCGTTCGGTTGGCTGGATCGAGCGTCGTCTCACGAAGCTCTTCGGCATTCATCTCTCCGAGGCCCTTGAAGCGAGTAATCGAAAGTCCCTTCTCACCAGCGCGGCGGACCGCCGAAAGCAGGCTGCGGAGGTCTTCCAGACCGATCTCACTCTCGCCGCGCTTGAGCACATAGCGTGGCTCCTCGGTGCCAGTTCGCTCCTGCGGGATCAGCGACTCGATATCGAAGCCCATCGCCTGCAGGTCTGCCAGGCCAGAGTTAATGCTGCGAACCTCGTGCAGTTCAATCACGACCAGTTCCGGTGTGGCCGCCTCATCGGTTTCTGAGGCCTCACCCTCTGCGGGCTTCTTCTCGTCACCGCGACCCACCGCGAGTTCGCCGCCGGTCGCCTCCTCCTGTTCCGCCAAGAATCCATCGAGTTCGCCACGGTTGGTAAACCATCGCTCCTCGACACCGTAGAAGACATGGTAGATCGGCAGCTTCTTTGTCGTGTCGTCCTGCCGACCGGCGTGGTCGCGAAGACTGATGCCCCGCCTCTCGAGGGCGAGTAACGCATCCTCAAGGCCAGCCAGGGTGCGGCAGAGGCTCTTCATTTGCTCACCGGAAATCTCGCGTCCATCACCCGGCAGAAAGACACCATCGCCGAGCCCCTGCTCGAGCAGTTGCGTCTTCATTTCGTCTTCGGTCTGGACGTAGTAGGTCTCCTTGCGACTACGGACACGGAACAGTGGCGGCTGGGCCACATAGACATGCCCCTCGGCAACAAGCCGATACATCTGCCGGTAGAAGAAGGTCAACAGGAGGGTGCGAATGTGTGAGCCGTCGACATCGGCGTCAGTCATGATCACCACCTTGTCGTACCGACGCTTGGAGAGATCCGCCTCCACTCCGATACCGGCACCGATCGCGGAGATCACACTGCGGACCTCCTCGTTGGCGAGCACCTTGTCTTCCCGACTCTTGTAGGCGTTGATGATCTTGCCTCGCAGCGGCAGGATCGCCTGGTACTCGCGATGGCGACCACCCTCCGCACTTCCACCGGCGGAGTCACCCTCCACCAGGTAGAGCTCACAACGCTCCATATCACGGCTGGTGCAGTCACGAAGCTTTCCGGGAAGCCCACCGCCGGAAAGAGCTCCCTTCCGCTCACGTAACAGCTGCTTCGCCTTCTTGGCGGCCTCGCGAGCCTCTGCAGCCAGCACACCCTTGTGGATAATCGCCTTGGCGCTCTTGGGGTTCTCTTCGAGATATTTCGTGAGGAAGTCACCCACCGCGGAGTTCACGATGCCCTCGACCTCACCATTCCCCAGTTTGGTCTTGGTCTGACCTTCAAACTGTGGGTGCGCCACCCGCACGCTGACCACGGCAGTGAGCCCCTCGCGAATGTCATCGCCTGTGGGCACGAGGTCCTTGTAGAGCCCCGTCTTTTTTCCGTAGGCGTTGAGAGACCGAGTCAGTGCCGCGCGGAAGCCGGAGACATGCGTCCCGCCTTCATGCGTCGAGATGTTGTTGACGTAGCTATGCAAATTTTCGGTGAACTCACCGGTGTACTGCAGGGCGATATCCCACGACGTCCCCTCGACTTCACCCTTGATCGAGATCACATCGGCATGCAGCGAGTCACTAGAGCGATTGAGCCACTCCACGAACTCCTCCACACCACGCTCGTAGTGATACTGCTCCCGCTGGTCACTGGCCGCATCGGCAAAGGTGATATGCACACCCGAGTTGAGAAACGCCAGTTCCTGCAGACGCTTCGCCAGCACATCCCAGGAGAACTTCGTCATTGGGAAAATCTGCGGGTCGGGCTTGAAGGTCGTCTTGGTGCCGGTGCGTGTGGTCCCGCCAATCTTCCGCACCTGCCCGGTCGGCTCACCCCGCTCATACTCCTGCTGCCAGACATGACCGTCACGGGAGACCTCCACCTCACACCATTCCGAGAGGAAGTTCACCACGGTCACGCCCACGCCGTGCAGACCACCTGAAGTCTGGTAGGCACCCTTTTGGAACTTGCCACCAAACTTGAGCACCGTCATCACGCCCTCGAGCGTGGAGATCTCGCGGTCCATCTCCTCTGAGAGCTGTGCATGACGCTCGACCGGAATACCACGGCCGTCGTCTTCCACCGTCACGCTGCCATCAACGTTGACGGTCACAGAAATGTGCTTGGCATATTCCGCCATGCACTCGTCGATCGAGTTGTCGACGACCTCGTAGACCAGGTGATGCAGACCACGTGAGGTGTTGTCGCCGATGTACATGCCGAAGCGTTCACGGACATGCTCACGGTCAGAGAGATGCTGCAGGTCCGTCGAACTGTAGCCCGACTGCTCACCAGCCTGATCACCGTCTGGTGTTGTCATTTCATCAGCCATGCAGGAATCCTCTCTCTCAAAAAAACGGTTGTTTCCAGGTTTGTTCGGTTGCATGCCGGAGACGGCTCAGGAGAGCGTTCCCACCCGGCAGCGGATGTCAGTGATCCCTTCGCTTGGCACCAGTTTCTGCAAACGGGTTACCAGATCGTGCTTGTGAAACGCCATCTCATGCACGAGGGCTGAATGCGTCACCACTACCTCTAAGACTCCTCGCCGAACGAGCCCCGCGCGACTGCCGCTGCGAAGCGTTTCCGGCACGACTTCATTCCACGCCGACTCCATCTGTGACGCTGACTGCTCCCGGTCGTAGCCAAACCGGGCCATCAAGCCTGAGACAACACTCCCAATGGCCCGCGGGCCTCCGGCAGCAGCCGGCGTATCACGCCGATTTTCCTGCCGTTTTCTGCCTGCCTGCGGACGCTTTGGGACGCTCATGCTAGCCATCAACCGACAGCGGCATGATCACGTAGCCATAGCCATCATCGGTGCGACAGACCGCTGCACTCTGGGCATCGGTCAGCTCCACCTGGATGGTCGTGGCCGGGTCGAGCACCCTGAGGAAGTCACTGACGAACCGCGGATCAAGTTTGATGCGAACGGTTTCCCCTTCATGCTCGATCGGCAGTTCAATCCGACTCTCACCACTCTCGGCCGATCGCCCTGACAACACCAGCTGCCCAGGCTCAAAGGAAAAGTCGACGCCCTTGGACTGGTCGCTCGTGACGATCGCCGCCTGCCGGACACTCGCCAACAGCGGTCCCACCACAAGGCTGACCCGCATCGCTTCAGGCCGTTCAGGAAACACATCCCGCCAACGAGGAAAGCGACCATCGACCAGCCGGGCCGACACGGTCGTGGAGCCCGTGCGAATCAAAATCTCTGACGAATGCACCGCAATGTGAACCGGTGTGTCGCCTGAGCTCAGACACCGCTCCACAAGCTGCATCGCTCTCGAAGGCACAATCGGCTGAGCATCTGCTGGATCACCTCCGATGGTGGTAACAGGCCCTTCCATCTTGGCAAGCCGTCGGCCATCCGTTCCCACACCGATCACACCATTTGATGTGAGTTCGATCAAGACACCGCCGAGTGCATAACGACTCGACTCGTTGTCAGTCGCGAACACCGTTCGCTTCACCAACTCTCGGACCAGTGGCGGCGTGAGCTCAAAGCAGGCTTCCTCGGGAAACGTCGCCACCGCAGGGAACTCAAGCGGGTCTTCGCCGGGCAGGCGGAACTGACTCCGAGGTGCCTTGACGACCGCTGCCGTACCGTCGGAATAGATTTCAAAAACAGTCCCCGCTGCCGCCTCGCGGACGATCGCTGAGAGCCGTGATGCCGGGAGCAGCACAGAGCCGGCTGCTTCCACCTCAACACCTTCGATCTCAATCCGAATGCCGACCTCAAGATCGGTTGCCGACAGAATCGCCTGGCCTGCGTCGGCCTCAAACTTGACGTTGGTCAAAACCGGCTTGGGAGAGCGGGAGGGCACAACCGCTGCCGCGCTTTGAATCGCCGCCAACAGCGGCTCCCGCGTGACGCGTACTTTCATAGATTCCTTGCGACCTGTCAGGGCTTTTTCCGGTGTTTTGAGCCCTTCAATGTACCCGTTTTGCAGGCTGTTGGGCACTGGGTACCACCGCAATTCTCTGAAGAATGCGGATCCCTCTGCTGTCTCTTCTTCTTTTCTTTTTTGTTTTTTGAGAAAGAAGAAATCAGTAAGAAGAAACAGGCCTGAGCCTATCAGGAACGTCCAGGCAAAACCCCGTTCGTCTCTCGCGGAGGTCAAACGATCTGTGAGAGGCGACATGAAGAAAGAACAGCGTTTTCTTCCGAAAAAACGAGGTTTTTGAAACGCGAGACCCGGTTAGACAGAAGTGGGAAACTCGTTGAAGATCTGTCAACAGAAATGTCAGTGCACTGCCGCGCAGCGTGTTGATGGGCTGCGAAAACACTGCCCGAAAGAAGTGGGCTTGCTGCCAAACCCGCTGTCATCCAACAGTCAAAGACGATGATGAGAAGCTGAATGCTGCCTGCCATGAAACTGGTGACCGAATGGGCCCTCAGCAACGCGACGGTGAACAGACCATCCTGCTCACAGTTTTCAGCACCGTGGCAGCGGCACGCTCCCGACGACAAACCAACATTCCTGTGGAAAACTAGGCGTCCTGGGACCCCGGATTCGTTTCACACCCCAGCGTGGTCAGGATGGCATCCACGTCGGCGGCGACTGCAGGATCGCGTTGGATCCGTTCCTGAGTCACCCGAATCGCGTGCATGACTGTTGTGTGATCGCGGCCACTGAAACGACGCCCGATCGCCGCCAGGCTCTCACCACAGAACTGGCGGGCGAGGTACATCGCGATGCCGCGAGCCAACGCGACCGTGCGACGGCGAGAGCTCCCAATGAGGTCGTCGTTGGTGAGCCCGAAGTGTCGGGCACTGGCTGAGAGAATGCGGCGAACGGAGGGCGCGGGCCTCCCCATGGCCGGCCCCACGGTTGTCGCGGTCGGCTCCGTGCTCCGCACCGTCACGACGAGCCCTTCACCTAGTCGAGACGTGATCGCCTCTGGCAGTTGTGAACGCTTGCCATGCTCCTGGGCGAGACTGCAGACCATGCGGCTGCCAGTTTCGAGGACACGATCAAGGAGATGCGGCAGGGAAGCGAGGTGATGGTCTTCCACGAGCTGGGCAATCCCATCGATGACCACGAGGTCGGCAGAGGTCCAGCGTTGGTGAACACTGTCGAGGCTCTCGCCCGCTGCCGCATCGAGATCGCGGCAGAGTCGTTTGGCATCAATAAACAGGAGCCGCCGAGAACCACGGGCTGTGTCGCGGTGGAGGCCTTTCCAGTGATGTCGGATCTCCTGGAGCACGGCCGTCGTCGCAGCGGGGGAGCCAACCAGTACCAGCGGGCTGTAGTAACACGGCTCATCAGCGAGTAGCGAAGTAATCCCCACGCCGAGCAGATCGAGTTCGCTGCGGACAGCGTGGCGATGATCGCGACGCTGCTGCGGATCGGCGTCACCAGGGCCGCTGGAAGTCGGCATAGCTGTGTCGCTTGTGAATCCCGCCGGCGAAAAGTGAGGCCCAAGCAGCGAATATAGCCCTGTGTGAGGAGTCCGTCACGGTTTACGAAAGCCCACAACGCTTCGCAGGAGATCGATGCCTCGCTCGATGTCGTCGTCGGTGGTTGACCAGCCGAGGCTGACGCGAACGGCTGACTGGACCCAGGCATCAGGAAGACCTGCGGCCACCAAGGCGGGGCTTGGCTCGCTCGAACCACTCGCGCAGGCGGTCCCACTTGCCAGGCAGAGCCCTGCAAGGTCGGCGGCCATCACGACAGCCTGGCGGTCACGACCGGGGAAAGCGATCACACTCATCTGGGGAAGCCGCGGAGCGTCACCACCAATCACCACGGCCTCCACGCCCGCGGCCAGGACCGCCTGCTCAAGCCGATCCCGCAGCCCTGCCAGACGGCGTGCTTCCGCAGCCTGTCGATCCGTCGCCAGACGGACGGCAGTCGCAAACCCCACCGCCAGGGTGACCGACTCCGTGCCGCCTCGCAGACCTCGTTCCTGGGTTCCCGGGATCAATGGCTCAATCGCCGTGTCACCACGGAGCAGCAGCCCACCGATGCCTCGCGGGCCACCGAGTTTGTGGGCAGCAAGGGAAAGCGATGCGACACCAAGCGCCGAGAAGTCGACAGGCAGTCGACCGACGGCCTGCACCGCGTCGGTGTGAATCAGCATCTGAGGGAATCGACTGGCGAGGTCTGCGATGTCGTCTACGGTGCCGCTTTGGCTGCAGCCCCATGTCGTTGACAGCACCGCCTGCGAAGAGGCGTCACCTGCGAGGCTGAGCCTGTCGCGATCGAGGCAGCCATGGGCGTCGAGCGGCAGCTCCGTCAGAGAGCGGCTGTGTGCCGGCTGTCCTGTCCCCTGCAGTGGTTGTGGTTCTACCGATGGAGAGGTGTTTGCCAGCGAGGCGATCTCTGAGCGGGTGCCGGCATGATCGCGGGCAGAATGGAACAGCCGCGGTTTGCCCAGGCATGCTCCGCTGAGTCCAGCCACTGCCATCTGATTGGCTTCTGTGGCGCCCGAGGTAAACACCAGTCGATCGCGGCCTGGCCCGCTGACGCGGCCACCGAGCTTGGAGAGGATCTCTTCGCGGGCGTTCTCCAGCAGCGAGCGGGCCGCGCGGCCCGCCGCATGGGGGCTCGACGGGTTGGCGAAGACAGCAGCTGCCCGCCGCATCGACTCTGTCACCTCAGGGAGCAGAGGGGTCGCGGCTGCATGGTCGAGGTAACACGGATGAAACGGAGTATCTGTCGACATATACGCGGATTTTGCCAAGGGTGCAGCCGCTGCGAGAACTCTGGCAAAGCATGGACTTTTAGGTCTTTTCCAGGCAGAGTAACGTGTCCCGACGAATTGTCAGGGTACTGCCGTACACCCGTCTAGAGAGAATGGTATGTCAGACGCGTCTCGACCTGTTCGTATTGCTGTTGTGGGCCTGGGCTTCGGAGCGGAGTTCATCCCGATCCACCAGCGTCATCCCCATGTCGAACTCGCGGCAATCTGCCAGCGGTCAGAGGACAAGCTCAATCAGGTCGGCGATGCCTATGGCGTGGAGCGTCGGTACACCAGCTATGCGGATCTCCTCACGGACAAGGAGATCGACGCGGTTCACATCAACTCACCGATCCCCGACCACGCACCGATGTCGCTGGCCGCCCTCGAAGCGGGCAAGCATGTGATGTGCACGGTGCCGATGGCCACAACGGTCGAAGACTGCAAGAAGATTGTCGACCTCTCGGAAAAGACCGGCCTGAAGTACATGATGGCCGAGACGGTCGTCTACGCCCGCGAGTTTCTGTTCGTGAAGCAGATGGCCGATGCCGGTGAACTTGGAGACATTCAGTTCCTTCAGGCAAGCCACCAGCAGGACATGGACGGCTGGCCTGACTACTGGCCCGGGCTGCCACCGATGCACTACGCGACTCACTGCGTTGGGCCATGTCTGGCCCTGCAGCGTCTCGATGCGGAAGAGGTCAGCTGCTTCGGCTCCGGCGAGATCCGTGAGGAGCTCATCAGCCGTTACGGCTCCCCGTTCGCGATCGAGAGCGCTCACGTCAAGCTGCGGGCGAGCAAGGTTGTGGCTCGCGTGATTCGCTCACTGTTCGACACTGCCCGTCAGTACCGGGAGAGTTTCGACGTGTACGGCTCGAAGAAGAGCTTCGAGTGGCAGCTGTGCGAGGGTGAGGAGCCGGTAATCCACACCGCGAAGAAGCCGGAGCCGGAGATCCCCACGCGGGTGGCCGTGCCCGACTTTGCCCATCTCCTGCCGGAGCCGATCCAGCGTTTCACCACCGGTGGTGTCTACGATGCTGATGACCACCAGCATCTTTCGTTCACCCAGGGTGGCGGTCATGGCGGTAGCCATCCTCACCTCGTGCACGAGTTTGCGACGGCACTTGTGGAAGGCCGGGATCCATATCCAAATGCCCGCCAGAGTGCCAACTGGACCTGCACCGGCCTGCTGGCCCACGAGAGTGCGATGGACGGCGGTGCGATCAAGAAGCTGCCCGAATGGACATTCAGCGGCTGAGCATGAGCCTGCTGCAACCGATGTGACCAGTTGCCCCGCCAGAGGATCCGCCTTTGGTGCGACTGGTTGTCTCGGCTGCCACGGCGACCGCCGCTGGCCGATGAAAGCATGCCGACGTGGCGATCTGCGGAAGTCGCTGCATGCCCAACGAACAGACGGTTTCCCCCACTGCGGAGAAGAGCGATGCGATTTCGAACCCTGATTGGTGCCACGCTGCTGGCGGCTGTGTGTGTGTCTCAGGTAGCAGCTACCGCCGCTGAGCCCCTGCGTGTGCTCTTTCTTGGAGACGAAGGCCATCACCGGCCGGCCGAGCGATTCGCTCAGGTGCAGGGCATGCTCGCCAACCGTGGGATCGAGATGGTCTACACCGACTCGCTCGACGACCTCTCGGCCGAGTCGCTCGCCGGCTACGACGCGCTGGCTGTCTATGCCAACATCGACAACCTGCCAGGATCAGCTGAGGCGGCGATCATGGACTACGTCCGTGAGGGTGGCGGGATCGTGCCGCTGCACTGTGCGAGCTTTTGCTTCCGTAACTCACCTGCCTGGATCGCACTGGTGGGGGCACAGTTTGACCGGCATGGTGCTGGTGAGTTCCGCACTGAGATCGTGGCAGCGGATCATCCGGTGATGCAGGGGTTCGAAGGCTTCGAGAGCTGGGATGAGACCTACGTGCATCGGCTGCACAACGACCGTGGCCGCACCGTGCTGGAGGTCCGTGAGGAGAACGGCGAGCGTGAGCCCTGGACATGGGTTCGCAGCGAGGGCAAGGGTCGTGTTTTCTACACAGCCTGGGGCCACGACCAGCGGACCTGGAGCCATCCTGGCTATCAGAACCTGCTGGAGCGCGGCATCCGTTATGCCGCCGGTGGTGATCCCGCAGACGCTGGGCCCTCTATCGACCATCCACAGATGACGGAGGCCCCCACCCAGGGGCTGGAGCCATTCGCCTATCAGCCGGCGAAGGTTCCCTTCTACGTGCCTGATGCGCAGTGGGGCACGGTCGGTGAGCCGATCACGACAATGCAGAAGCCTCTCTCCCCTCGTGAGTCACTGAAGCATGTGATCACGCCCGAAGGTTTTCAGGCCGAACTGTTTGCCAACGAGCCACTGCTTGCAGGAAAGCCACTGGCCATCACCTTTGCTGCCGATGGCAGCCTGTATGTGGCGGAAAGCGTCGACTATCCCAACGAGCTTGTGCTGCCAGGTGAGGGGCGTGGCCATGACCGCATCGTGCGACTCGCTGACAGTGACGGGGACGGAGTGGCAGACAGCCGCAGTGTGTTTGCTGAAGGCCTGTCGATCCCGACCTCGATCCTGCCGCACGCAGGAGGGCTGATTGTGGCCCAGGCGCCGGAGATCCTTTTCCTTGCCGACGATGACGGAGACGGCAAGGCCGACCGCCGCGAGGTGCTCTCCACCGGCTGGGGAACGCGAGACACCCACTCCGGACCGAGCAGCCTCACCTGGGGCCTCGACGGCTGGGTCTACGGAATTGTGGGCTACTCTGGTTTCCAGGGCACGGTGGGCGGCGAACGGATCCGGTTTGGCCAGGGCTTCTTCCGATTCCTGCCTGACGGCTCGAAGCTCGAGTTCCTCCGCAGTACGAACAACAACTCCTGGGGCTTTGGCTTCAGTGAAGAAGGCGTCGTGTTTGGCTCAACCGCCAACGGCAATCCCAGCGAATACATGCCGCTGCCCAACCGTGTCTACGAGCGGGTGCGGGGCTGGACCGCCACCACCCTGCGGGGCATTGCTGGCGATCCCTTCATGGAGATCGCTCCCCGCAAGGGCGGACCTGATGGCAAGGCTCCCGTCCGACAGGTCGACCATCACGGCCGGTTTACGGCAGCTGCAGGGCATCGGCTCTACACCGCCCGGGCTTACCCCGAGCACTACTGGAACCGCACGGCGTTTGTCTGCGAGCCGACCGGTCATGTGGTCGCTGCGTTTGAGATCTCCCCTTCTGGTGCAGACTTCCGCAGCCGGATGGCGTTCAGCCAGCTGGCCAGTGACGACGAATGGACCGCACCGATCATCGCCGAGGTTGGCCCTGATGGCAGCCTGTGGATCGTCGACTGGTACAACTTCATCGTCCAGCACAACCCGACACCGGAAGGCTTTGAAAACGGTAAGGGCAACGCCTACGAGACCCCGCTACGAGACAAGACGCACGGCCGCATCTGGCGTCTGACTGCGGAAGGCAGTGCCGCACCAAGCCGCACGACCCTCGCGGCGGCGACTGCTGATGAACTGGTGGCTGCACTCGCCGACACGAACATGCTCTGGCGAACTCTCGCCCAGCGGGCTCTGGTCGATCGAGCGGCTGGCCGTGCAGACGGCGGCCGGGATGTCGTCGCTGGGCTGTTGGCTCTGGTGGAGGATCGTTCGGTCGATGCGATCGGTCTCAACCCAGGTGCGATCCACGCAATCTGGACGCTGCGGGCTCTCGGGCTGCTCGACGGAGAGCAGGCGAATGCACAGGCGGTGGCGGCCGTTGTGGCAGCGGCAGAGCATCCTTCGGCAGGCGTACGGATGAATGCGATTAAGGCCTTGCCGCGGGACGTGAAGCTGCTTCCATCGCTTGGCCAGATCGATGTGGCTCACGACATCTCGCCGCTGGTGCGTCTGGCCATGCTCGAGGCACTCTCTGAGTGTCCGTCGTCGCCCGTAGCAGGCCAGCTCGTGATGGACATGCTGGCGGATCGCCGCACGTTTGATGATGCGGTGCTCACCGACGCAGCCACAGCGGCGGCGGCGGTGCAGGCGGAACATGTGTTGCCCGGACTGGTCGGGGCGAACGCTGCGGCTGATCCCAAGCGGATCGCCTTGATCGAGCGAATCGCAGAGCATGTGGCCCGCGGTGGAAAGGCTGACGAGATTGACCGACTCGTGGGCCACCTCGCCGACACAACTCCGGCGGTTGCCGCGGCGGTCGTAGCGGGGCTCTCGCGAGGCTGGCCGAAGGGCACGGAGATTGAGTTTGTCCAGGCGAGTGAGAAGGTGATCGTCGGCCTGATGGCACGGCTGCCGGTGGCCAGCCAGGGTGACCTGATCGCGTTTGTGCAGCGATGCGGCAGTGACGTGCTCGACGATGCGATGGATCAGGTCGTTGAGGCGTTGATGGCAGTCATCGAAGACGAGGAGGCAGCCAACGAGGCCCGCAGTGACGCGGCAACACGCCTGGTGAGCATGCGGCCAGCCGATGGTGATGCGGCGATCGAAGTGCTGGAGCTGATCGACGCCCGCACGAATCCAGACCTCGCCGAAAGACTGCTTACTGCGGTGGGCAGCTCGCGGGGTGATGGGGTCGCTGAGGAGCTCATTGCGAAGGCCGTCACCCTGCCGCCTGCAATGCGTGATGCGGCCTTCCGCGTAGCGGTCGGCAACGCGGAATGGGTTTCCGTGCTCGTCGATGCGATCGAGGCGGGTGAGGTGCGGCTGACCGATCTGCCACTGGTCGAGCGAAACCGGCTCGCGGAGCATCCTGACGAGAAGATTCGCACGCGAGCCCGGGAGATGATCGCCTCCGGCGGTGGGCTGCCCGACGCAGACCGACAGAAGGTGATCGATGAGATCCTGCCGATCGTGCTTGCTGGTGGCGACGTGACAAGCGGCAAGGCCATCTTCAAGGAGCAGTGCTCCAAGTGCCACAGGCACTCAGGCGAAGGTGGCCAGGTGGGCCCAGATCTCACCGGCATGGCGGTGCACCCGCCGCAGGAACTGCTGATTCATATTCTGGATCCCAACCGTTCGGTGGAGGGCAACTTCCGGGCCTACACCGTGATCACCGAAGATGGCAAAGTTGTCACTGGCCTGCTGGCCGCCGAGAGCCGCACGGCAATCGAGATCGTCGATGCAGAGGCGAAGCGGTTTGCGATCCAGCGGGAAGAGATCGACGAGTTCCTGCCGTCGAGCAACTCCCTGATGCCGGTCGGTTTTGAGAAGCAGATACCTCCGGCGAAGTTTGCCGACCTGCTGGCCTTCCTGACGGCAAAGGGCAAATATCTGCCGCTGCCGCTGGCGAAGTCTGCAACGGTTATCAGCACGCGGGGCATGTTCTATGACGTCAACAACCGTGCCGAGACGGTGGCCTTCGAGGACTGGGGGCCAAAGACGTTCAACGGCGTGCCCTTCCAGCTCGTCGATCCCGTCGGAGACTCCGTTCCGAATGTGATCATGCTCAACGGACCGATCGGAGAAGTTCCGCCGACGATGCCCTCGAGCGTGTCGCTGCCCCTGTCGTCACCCGCCAAGGCGATCCACATCCTCGGTGGCATCTCCGGCTGGGGCTCGCCGGCCACGCCTAACGGCACGGTATCGATGACGGTGCGTCTGCACTACGACGATGGCGAGGTCGAAGAGCATCCGCTCGTCAACGGTGAAGATATCGTCGACTACATCCGGCGGATCGACGTGCCTGGTAGTGAGTTCGCCTTCGAACTCCGCAATGGGCGACAGCTGCGGTACCTCGCCATCGAGCCGAAGCGACAGGAGATGATCCGTTCGGTGGAGCTCGCCAAGGGCCCAGACTCCTCGGCGCCGATCGTGATGGCGATCACTGCCGAGTTGCCGTAGGCCAGCTTCCGTTACCCAGTTGCGAGCGGTTCGCAGGCAATGCGGCTGCCGGCTCCGGGTCGGCAGTTGTCTCGTCGCAGGACTTTTTCGCCGTTGGCTGTTGTGGCGGTTCGTGTCTCACTGAAGTGGCGAAAAACTCGCACGCTCCTCGAGCACCCGCCGTCCCCTCCGCCTCGTTGTGTGATGCTGCGAGGGACAACAAAAAAGCCCGGTGCAGGTTGCCTGAGCAGCCCGCACCGGGTTTGAAGATGTCAGCTGTGTCGCCGTGTTGGTGATAGCGGCTTACTTGACCTCAATCAGCTCGACGAGGAAATGCAGCCGGGCGTTGGGCGGAATCGGGCCGCCAGGGGTGCCGCGTGGGCCGTAGCCAAGATCGGAGGGGATCTCAAGCTCGATCATGCCGCCCG
>JADHNY010000056.1 GCA_016779265.1 Pirellulales bacterium
TCGCCCGCCTCAGCATCACGAAGAATAGCTTTCAGCCAGCGGGACTCACGGCTATTCAACCGCCCCTCAGCTTCAGCTGTATCAATTCGCTCTGTCAGTTCGGGCAGTTTCATTGGTGTCTGCCTGCGACTCTGGAGGTGGAGCGCCAGGGCTATATCGTAGGCATCTTTCGAAACTTCGCCGTACTGGCTGCAGCCGCTCACAGCTAGGGCGATCACCAGCACCAGAAAAAAGGCGGCCGCCGGCACCACCATCACCCACCGCTTCACAGCTGTGCTCCGTCAACAACTTCGCCTTCATTCATGCTCGACATCGCCGCGAAGACCATGAGGTTGATGTCGTTGGTGATGAACCGCACCGATCCATCCCCCATCGCCACATTACCGCCGTTGGGGTGTTCGGAATACATCTGCCCGACGTGGTATGTCGGAAAGTTGACGGGGTGGATGATCGCTTCGCCTGTGATGTCGAGTTCTCCACCACTTGGCCCGCCGTGAACCAGTACAAGCGTGGCAGCAGCGTCTGGTCCGTTTTCTGGCGTGAGAAACCTGGGGTGTGCTGCCGCCCCCGGCACAACCCCGACCCAGGTCTTCTCGCTCAGCCCGGAAGAATGCTCTCCAAGGAAGATTGTGTGGCTCGTGCCGTCGGTGACCTGGGCAAGACGAACCTGCGAGTTGCGGTAGAACGGGCCATCGGCAACTCGTGAAACATCGCCATCGTGGACCACGGTTGCGGTGGCTGGAGCGAAGATGTCCGTAAAGACAATGGTGGATCGCTGACTGCCGCACTCTCCCCAGCACGACTCCTGCCCGTGGCTTGCAACATAGTGGGACCTGCCGAGCATGATGGGGCCTGTGCCAAAGTTCACGGGGCTGCCGGCAGTCGTCGTCGCCATGAACGGTTCTGTTGGCCCACTCGATTCAGGGCAGAGAAAGCCGGGAATCGTGCTGGCGACCAGCGTCTTGTGATCTGCCGCCCAGAGAGACCCTCCAGACTGCATCTGCAGCTGATTTCCCAGAGCGTTCTCCTCCAAATACGGCAACAACTGGGCTGCCCAACCCCACCCTGGCCCAGCATCCCAAGTGACTGGGTCGCGGTCTGGTCTGGGCGGCGAATCCAGCGATTGCGAGATGTAGCCGGCAGGGAGTCGCTTCCGAGCTGACTCATGGTTGGCAATGCCAAGGCTGAGCTGTCGCAGCTTGTTCACGCACGAGGCTCGTCTCGCGGCACCGCGGGCTGACTGCACAGCAGGCAGCAAAAGGCCCACGAGCAGGCCAATGATCGCAATCACAACCAGCAGTTCCACGAGGGTAAACCCACGTTTCTGCAGCTTTTCCACCCCTTCCATGCACGATCGCTCGGCCATGATCGTTCTTCCTCCGGAAACGGGTTTTTTGAGGAGCCAAAACATTTTTTTTGATTACTCAAAAAGTATAGCCGGAAGCCGCCACAAGTCGAATGCCACGGCAAACGCCGCCCCAGCTGAAAAAGTGTTGGCGTCAGGGGAGAAGACGCACATCCCCAACACGGACAGACACGGAGCCCACACCGTTGTTCGACCGAGCCGATAAAAACTGACTCAGGGCTCTCCCCACGGCCCGAGGCCCACGACACCGCCAACCTCGAGCTTCGCCGGGTCGACCGCCACATGCTTCACGCGACGCCGATTCCAGGTGTAGGTCATGTGCACGAGGCCGTCGGCCGTCTGGATCATTGCCGGATAAGAAAACTCGCCCCGCTCTTCTCGCTCGATGATCGCGGCCGCCTTCCATTCGTGGCCATCCTCACTGATCGCGAGATTGAGCACGTTGCGTTTGCCCCAGCCATCCTCCTGGCCTTCGCCGGAAAGATGGTTGTAGAGCAGCAGGTGGCGTCCGTCGGCCAGGGTTAGCGCCTCGATGCCAGAGTTGTTGTTTGGCAGGCTGGAAGCCTCCAGCTCGGTCCAGGTCTGTCCCTGATCGCTGGAGTAGGCCTGCACAATCCGCTCTTCCTTGGAGCGAAACATCGCCTGCCAACGACCATCTGCCAGCTTCAGCAGTGTCGGCTGAATCACCTGGAATGGCTGTTCCGCTGGCTCAAACCGCTGCCACGACGTGCCCAGCTCCGGGTGGTCCAGATTGGTCAGCCGCTCAAAGTGAAACCGCCAGTCATCGCCATGCTCGGTCGACGAGGGGCACAGCAACGTGCCGTCGGCGAGCAGCGTGGGCTTGCCTCGCACTGGCCCGTCGATGCCCTCAGGCAGCCGCCGCCGGTCGCGGAAGGAACGCCCCCCGTCGTAGCTGACCACCAGCTCGCCCCACCAGGTCGATGGACTCGGGCCAACCTTAAAGAAAAGCATGGTGGGGCCGTCGCCCGGCGGCTGATAGAGCACGGGGTTCCAGCAGGGATGCCGTGAGCCCTGATGCTGAATCCCATTGGCCTGCTCCTGCGGTGCGGACCAGCCACCGCCGTCATTGGTGCTTGTCCAGATGCCGACGTCAGGATGCTTCTCTCGCGTGCCACCAAACCAGGCTGCCACGAGCCCTCGCGGCGTCTCGCAGAGTGTCGATGCGTGGCACTGCGGAAAGCTGGCCTTCTCAAATACAAACTCCTCCCGCACCAGCCCCGCAAATCTCGGATCGACAGCCATCTTTGGCGAGCCCGCCTGCAGGTCGTCGGCGGCATACCGGATGCAGTCGTCATGCTTGATGAAATAGAGCAGACCGTTCTCCGCCCCCAGCACGAGGTCTGGCTTGCCATCCCGATCGAAGTCGCAGGCGGTGGGGCTTGTCGTGTGGCTGGAGACATTCCGACGGGCAAGGTTACCGATCTTCTTGAGCACCACCTTGCCATCGCGGTCTGCCACGTTGCGATACCAGGCTGCGTTCTCCGAGTTCACCAGTAGATCGAGCCTGCCGTCGCCGTCCCAGTCGACCACGTCGAGTTTCACCCGGCCGCTGCGGCCAGCACTGCGAGCGTTGAGCCGAACGAGCTCGCCATCCTCGTCGACGAAGATGCGGGTTTCCTCACTGGCTCGGCTCTGGCAGGTGAGATAGCCCTCTTGATCAAGGATCACGAGGTCGAGCTGGCCGTCACCGTCGAAGTCGGTAGCCAGCGGTGTGGTCCTCCACTGTGTCTGCAGGTTGGCCGCCTCTGTCTGCCACCAGTACCAGACCGGTGGTCGCTCACGCGTCCAAAACGGGAGCGGCTCCTCCCGCAGTCCCTCAGCCGTGTTGCGAAGCAGCTGGATCCGCGGCCAGATCGAGTTGTAGAGAATGTCGTCGCGTCCATCGCCGTCCCAGTCAGCCACCGAGAGCGTGGTGTAGCCCCACTTCGCCTCTGCGGGTCCCTGGATGGACCCAGACGGCCCAGCCATCACGCGAAACGTGCGGCCATCGGCCTGAAGCAGTTCCGGGGCAGACCACTTCGTGCCCATCCCATCGAGATTTGTAAACACCGCAATGTTGCCGGCCGTATTACCGCAGAGGAGATCCTCATCACCATCACCATCCCAGTCATGAGCGTACGGAGTGGAGAGGGCTCCAAACTTCAGCTCATCGGCCTGCTGCCGGAAGTACACAGGCTGACGAAACAGTGGCGTCTCCTGGCCCTCTGAGGTCACGTTCTCCACAAAGGCCACACGGCCATCCTCGTCCCCCACAATCAGATCGATGTCGCCGTCGGCATCCCAGTCGATCGCCGTCGGTGTGATCATCTGCAGATGCATCGAGAGTGGCTGCCCGTCATCAGCTATGAGCTTGAAGCCGGAGCCGTAGTGCGGCTTCTGCCTCGTGCCCAGATTGCGGAAGTAGGTGAAGCCGTCGAGAAACTCGCCACAGATCAGGTCAAGGTCGCCATCACCGTCGAAGTCCGCAAAGTTGGGACTCGGCCAGCCGTAGACATCAATCGGTGATCCACCCGCAAGGATCTTCTCTGGGGTCTTCGCGTAGGTTCCATCGACGTTCTCAATGAGATACACCCAGCCGTGCAGCGGACCATTTCGCCAGCGGCCTTCACCGTCATACGCCTGGTCCCAGACGTAGTCACTCCAGTCACCGACACCGACGACCAGGTCCTGATCACCATCTCCTTCCCAGTCGACATACCGCCACATCCGGGCACGCGTGTTTCCTGGATGAAAGCGGGCGTTGGGATAGATCTCCGTGCCACCGTCGCCCGCGGCTCCCGTCTCGCGGAAGTTGGGGTAGGCGACGTTCTCACGCAACACCTTCGGCTCGCCGTCCACCATGCTCATCTGCACGTTCTGCCCCGTCGGTCCAACACGGACCGCCGGACGAAACACGGGCATGGCAACAGCGGGGTCCTGCGACGGATTCTCAAAAAACCAGAGACCGTTTGATGGCTTGTCAGGACACGACACGACCAGGTCGAGGTCACCGTCTCCGTCGAAGTCCATCGGCAGCGGCCACGCCCAGAGCCCAACCCCCAGATCAACTTCGAGACCGGGGTTGTTGTAGCGGAGCGGCTGAAGCTTCCAGGCATCGTCAGCTCGCGCGACGGCCGTGCAGGCCACCAGCGTCAGCAGAACACCCACCATTCGACGACATTCATTCCCCGCTCGACTCATCGCTTCGCCCCCTCGGAAACTCTGGCGGCGGGTCTACATCCTCCCCGCCACAGACAAGAGGGTATCGTGAGCGGACGGCCCTTCGCTAGCGGCCTACCTGCGTGGCCTGCGGAGCGACGACAGGGAAAGAGACAGAAAGCCAACGCTGACGAGAAAGGTGGCTGGACGTCCTACCGCATCATGTCAGCGCGGGCGGCCCGCATTTCCTTGGCGGCATCAGGGCCAAAGGCATCGAGCCCGTCGTAGTCGTCATCCATCACGGAGAGATCTTCTTTGATCTCGTCCGCGGCACGCTCAAACTGTCGCTGCACACCATGGCTCCAGCTGCTCATCGCCTGGCAGCCTCCCCCGGCTGCACACACAACGAGTCCGACCACAACAGACCAGCGAGTTTGCAACGTCATGTGAGCACACCACCCTTTCCAAGGGCAGAAAAGGTAGGCCTGCATGGCTGCTGGGTCAACGCCGAGAATCTGGCCGTTTTGCCTAGAAAACGCGACGTTCTTCGCCAGCTTCAGCCGCTCAGGCAGCAGGCACGGTGATGGTGATCGGATCGCTCCACGACGACGCACGGCCTGAGGTGCTGACGGCCCGCACCCGATAGACATGCTCCACGCCGGGAGACACGTCTGCATCGATCAGCTGTGGGATCGCCAAGGGCTGCAGCGGCGTGTCGCTGTACTGCAGTCCCTGAAACAGCGGTCTGCCGAAAGGATTCTTCGGCTCCTCGGGCACCTGGCCAAGCCTCTCGCCATCTCGCTGCACCACAAACCGCTCCACGCCACTCTCCAGATCTGCCAACGGCTCCCAGCTGAGCGTGACCGCACCATCACCAACGGCCGCCTGCAGATTCACCGGAGCAGGCGGAGGCGTGTCATCAACAACCGCCGTGTCTGTCACATACGCCATCCACTTTAGGGCAACGGCTTCATTGGGTAGCCAGGCGGCGGATAACGGATCGCTCCAGGTCGCGATCGGGGAAGCGGCGCCGCCGGTGATCGGCCCAAGCCAGGCAGCAGCGGCTGGCATCGGCCTAAGCGGCTCTCCGGCAGACGCAGGCAGTCGAGCCTCCAAGCAGGCGTCAAGCCAGGGAATCGCCAGATACCGCTGGTTGCCACACTCATGGGCAGTGAGTGGATCAACTGCCACGCCGAGGAGCCCCCCCGCTCCTCGGACTGTTTCGAAGAAACGTTGATTGGCTGGCCAGACACCAGCGAACCGGCCATCCTTCACCGTCACCCCCTCCTTCGTGCCCGGGTTGCACATCATCGGCACACCGAGGGCGGCGTCGGGGAGCGTGTGCGGCTTGATGCCTGCGCGATTCGGGTCGGCTGCAAACAGGGGCACGCCCGACCGCAGCCATGCCGCAGCCACTCGCTCCGGAAAGAGCATCACCATCCCGCCGCACCAGTGCCCACCGCCGCTGTGGCCCCACAGTGCCCACGGCACCTCCGCGAGTTCTGGATGGCCAGACGCTTCTCCAAGATCGACCAGTGCCTGCTGGAAGGCCGCCGCCGAGCCGTTCCTCGGGTCGCACCAGAGCTGGCAGTCAGCACCCTCAGGCTGCTCATAGGACGGCCCCAGCAGCCCGCAGTCATGTGCCCGAGCCAACGCCTGCCAGTGCAGGTCGTGGGCGGCAGTGAGCCCGGACTTGCATGAGCCCTCGCCACAGCCGTGCTGATGCACCACGACACCCCGCAGTGTCTTCACGCCCGGTGGGACCCAGAGCGTGTAGCTCACCGGATACGCCAGGCCGTCCGGACCACTGGCAGCCTCATACCGCACTCGCCAAACCGGAGGCTCCACGGCAGGAAAGACGTCATAGGGTGGCTCTTGCGCGTCTGTCGGCGGCATGCCAGCAACAGCCGTCACCAGCATGGCCAGCACGAAACACATCGACGGCACGACGTTCGGTTTCATCAGGAAGGCTCCCTCAGGGTTCAGTTGACGCAGCAGGCTCACTGCCACGGCGGGTCTCATTTCGCATTCGCTTCCAGAGTCGTGCAAGTGGCTTCACGCCAGAGCGAGGCACGCGAGCCCCGCTAAATGCAGACAAGCTGACCAGTTCCGCCAGCTGCCGGGCCTCTCGATCCATCGCTGGGAGTCGCTCTCCAACCACCTCGGCAAACTCGTGCGCGGTCTGCTGCGGTCGACGACGAAACCCTCGGTCACCACTCCAGGCTTCGAATGCCTCGAAGCTGTAGCGAATCAGCTCATCGGTCGACACCCGCTCGGCGTTGCCCGTCGCGAAGGGATCTGCAAACTCGGCAAACGTCTTGCGGCGGGGCGGTGCCACCACCGCTGCTGTGCTCCCGGTTCCAGCATCACGTGGAAGGCCGCCGAAGAGCCTCGCCCAGAACGCAGCCAGTGCCTCGAGCAGGCCCCGCAACGCAGCAGCAATCGCCGAACGGTACCACCACGCGACAACCCCCAGCACGATCACCAGCAGCAGCCAGCCCAGCATCTTCAGCCAGTCGCCACTCCACGACATCTCGGGGAGCTCTGGCGGTGTCGCTGGGTCTGCCGAGGCATCCGCTGATTGCTCATTCGCATCTTCTCTCTGCTGTCTCTCGGCATCTGCGGCGGCGGCCTGCTCACGATTCTCGTCACGCTGCTCACCGCGATCTGTTTGCGACTCGCCATCTCCCTCCTGCTGCTGAGCCGCCGCCTGCTGGGGGGTGGTGTCATTCCGGTCGCTCTCGCGTTCCGGTTGTTGTTGCCTGGCCGTGGGACGCTGCTGGGCTGTCTGCTCATCCGGCTCACCTTTGCCGCCACGGTCTGGCTCGGCGTCGCCACTGGCGAGCTCGTTCTCGGCATCACCCTCGCGGAGCTGCTCAGCGTCGTCGCGAGTCTGCGTGACCTGCCCCTGATCTTCCTCAGGACCATCATCGCCGGTCGCCCAGCGTGAGGTCTGCAGGCCCTCACGGATGCTCGCGACCACAGGCAGATCGCTGACGGAGTAGCCCACACCCTGCCCTGCCAGGATCAGACAGACCAGCAGGATGCCGGCGATCAGCACGCCACCGCTGACCACCCAGGCTGCGGCCATGGTTGGCGGCATCGTCAGCCGTCGCTGCCGCAGATAGCGACGGAGGTTCAGGAAACTTGTCACCAGCAGCAGGCCTAAGCCTGAGGCGACATACACCACCAGCAACAGAAAGGCCCGACGCCGAACAGCCTCGTTGTCCGCGGGCAGCAGCATCTGCCCCAACCCAAACAACGGTAAGGCCGCGAGCGAAAAGTAGAGCACCCACACCCCAGGAGCATGTGGCCTGCGGCGGTACTCAACAAACCGTTCCCAGAGTCCCTTCCGCGGCGACTCATACTCGGTCGTGCCTGTAAGATCCCCCGCCGGCGTCTCGCCTGCCTCCAGGCCAGCGGTCTCCAGCAGCCCACCACGCGAGTCGTCCTCCTCGTCATCGTCAACGACGGTGCAGTCCCAGGTGAGGCAGTCGGTCGACCACCAGATCAGGGCCACCAGCCCGACGCTGAGCACCGGGCTCAAGGCCCGCAGCGGACCGCTGAACTCCACAAACTTCAAGGCCGCAATCGCGACCAGAATCCCTAGCGGCGCGGCAAACAAAGCCGCATGCTCGCGGCCCTCCTCGATCGAGATACGGGCAATCCCAACCGCTCCTACCACAAACCAGGCCATGATGAACTGCAGCCGTCCGCCAAACTGCCCCTGATAGAAGACCTCAATCAGGAAGAAGACCATGCTGCCCACCAGCAGCCCGATCAGCACGGGGCCAACAGCGATCGCCAGGTAATCACCCAGCGTCGGCTGCAGCCGTTTTCGCACGCGTCGGTTCATGGTCGATTCATCATGAGAGGAGAGCGGTCACGCGGCTGCCGAATGCACCAACGGTGCCACCACGCTGGCAATGCCTGCCTCATCCTTGAGCTGGTAGGTGTCGATCCCCACGGCCAACAGGGGCCCCGACGCCTGCGCAAAGTCGTAGTCGTCAAACATGTTCACCACCGCCGCAACGACGAAGCCCTGCCGTTTGAGCATTGTCAGCGCCACAATCGCCTCGTCAGTCACTGCAGGGATGATCGCCACGACCGTGGCGTTTCGCGGCAGCCTGTGCATGCACTCCACAACGAGCTGTGGCAGTGTCAGGCCATCGGTCAGCTCAAGCCGAGCGAGCGTCGCCAGAATCCGCAGCAGCTGATCGGCACCCACACGTGTCGGTACCGAGAGAGGCTGAAGACGATGACTCTCCGGCAGCATCTCCGCGGCCTTTCTGGCAGCATCCCGCGTTCGCATATCGAAGCCCCAGCCCTGGAGACGGATGCGATCAGCCGCATCCCGCCCGTTGGTCACCAGGCCCACCTGCTGCCCCATTTCATAGACCGCCTGGGAAAGCGACGCCGCGGCAGTGACCGCCAGCTCACTGCGGAAAGGCTCATGCCGTGGATCGTGGGAGAGCTGATGGAAATCGAGCAGGAGCGTCAGCCCAGCGATCGCCGACGGCTCATATACTTTGCTATGCAGCTCGCCCGTTCGTGCCGAAGCCTGCCAGTGAACACGGCGAATCGAGTCGCCCGCCACATAGGGCCGCACACCGGCGATCCGTGTTGGATCTTCAAACAGCCGATGCGTCAGCCGCACATCGCCGAGAGGCCGGCGTGACCGTACGTCATAGCCCAGCAGGGGCACCACCTTCGGATAGACCATCAAGAAATGTGGTGCCGCGGCCACGCGATACCGGCGATGCAGCCCAAACAGGTCACCGGTCTCCAGTACGGTCGGACCGAGCTGGTAGTAGCCACGCGTGTTGCACTGCAGTTCATACCGTAGCTCGGTCGTGCCACGGGGAGCGAGCATCAGCAGTTTGGTTCGCCTCCCCTTCTGCCCCAGGTTTGGCGGATCGAACATCAGTGCCCCGCGTGGCAAGAGATCTTCCACCAAGCACCAGGGTATCGGCAGCATCCCGCGGTTGCGGATGCGGATCACCACCGACACCGTGTCGCCGACGTCTGCCACGACACGGCTTGTCTCCCGCTCCGCCGTAAGGCTGGTGATCCACTGCCGCGCGAGCACCCGGCTCGCCAGCAGCAGCAACAGGACCGCCTCAAACGCATACGCCAAGAATGTCAGCCCAGATGCCAACGAGATGGCAAGCACGATCGCAGCGATGAAGATCCAGTGCAGCATGACCGCTTGTGTTCACTCCACCGTCGGCACGGTCACCTGATCGATGATCTCGTCGATCACCTCAGCCGCCGTCACATGCCGCAGCCGGCTCTCGGGCTTGAGAATCAGGCGGTGGTTGAGCACGGCCGTCGCAATCCGTTTCACATCATCAGGCCGCACATACGACCGACCACGCACCGCCGCCATCGCCTGCGAGGTGCGAAACAGGGCGATCGAGGCTCGCGGGCTGCCGCCCAGGCTGAGCTCTTCATGCTCACGGGAGAGATGCACGATCTGCAAGAGATACTCCCGCACCTTCTGATCGACATGCACCTCACGCACCGCCCGCTGACAGGCGATCAGCTCGTTGGTCGCGATCACCGGCTTCAGCCGATCAATCGGATGCGAGCTCTCCAACACGCCGAGCATCTTCAGCTCATCGTCAAACGAGGGATAGCCCAGGGTGAACCGCATCAGAAAGCGGTCGAGCTGGGCCTCGGGGAGCGGAAACGTGCCCTCATGGTCCACCGGGTTTTGTGTCGCGATGACGAGAAACGGCTCGGGCAGCAAGCGGGTTTCGCCATCGACAGTCACCCGACTCTCGGCCATCGCTTCAAGGAGCGCCGCCTGCGTTCTCGGCGTGGCCCGGTTGATCTCATCGGCGAGCACGATCTGTGAAAAAATCGGCCCAGAACGAAACTCAAACTCACTCGTTTTCTGATTGAAGATCGAGCCGCCGGTGACATCGGTCGGCAGCAGGTCGGGTGTGCACTGAATCCGCTTAAAACTGCCCCCCACGCTGCGGGCCAGCGCCCGGGCGAGCATCGTCTTGGCCACCCCGGGAACGTCTTCGAGCAGCAGATGCCCTTCGCAGAGCCAGGCCACAACTGCCAGGATCAGCTGCTGCCGCTTGCCAACAATCGCCTGCTCAACATTTGAGATCAGTTTTTTGGCGGTCTCTTGAACGTCGACCATAGGGCTCTCTGCATGAGGAGACGACGGGGCATGCCAGCACAGTCAGACCACAGCCCCCATCGGTGCGTGTGATTGTCGGCAGACACACCGCACACGTCCACCTGGCGACCGTTGTCGGCGGCTTCGCGAGGGCCGACACACACGCCGCGGGTGTGTACATTGACCGTCCTGCGGGGGCACGGGTTTTCGAGCGGGGCGATGCCACCACGTGAGGCGACGTTGACGATGAGGGTCTGATGACAGCACCATCTGGCACACCATGGATCGCCAAGCCGGTCCAGCAACTCCTGATTCGTGACCTGCTCACCCGTGCTCGCTCATGGGCTCCGCATCAGACGATTACCTATCGCGATCTTCGCGAGCACAACTACACCGAGTTCTTCGCCCGGATCGATCGCGCCGCGGCGATGCTGACCGCGCTCGGCGTGCGGGCTGGGGATCGCGTTGGCGTGATGGACTGGGATAGCCACCGCTACCTCGAACTCTTCTTTGCTGTGCCGATGCTCGGCGCTGTGCTGCACACCGTGAACGTGCGGCTCACCCCAGAGCAGATGGCCTGGACGATTCGCCATGCCGAAGACTCCGTGCTGTTGGTGCATCCCGACTTCCTGCCGGTCGCCGAAGGGATTGCTGAGAGCCTCCCGAGTGTGAAGTCATGGATCACACTCGCCGACAGCGGCCCTCCACCAGACACATCACTCCCGTCAGCCGGCGACTACGAGCCACTCCTGGCGGATCAGGCGGATGTGGTCGCCACAGGATTCGACTGGCCAGATCTCGACGAAGACACCGTCGCAACGCTCTTCTACACCACCGGCACCACCGGCGATCCCAAAGGGGTCTACTTCACCCATCGCCAGATCGTGCTGCACACGCTCTCAACCTGTGCGGGTTTTGCCGCCCACCACCAGCCAGTCGGCATCGATGCGACCGATGTCTACCTGCCGCTGACGCCGATGTTTCATGTGCACGCTTGGGGCATTCCCTATCTCGCAACGATGCTCGGCCTCAAGCAGGTCTATCCGGGTCGCTACGAGCCCGACCGGCTCGCCGCCTTGATCAAGCAGCACGCAGTGAGCTTTTCGCACTGCGTCCCCACGCTCGTGCAGATGCTGCTGAACCATCCTGCCGCGGAAGGACTCGACTACCACGGGCTGAAGCTGGTGATCGGCGGCGCCCCGCTGCCCAAGGGCCTGGCTGAGGCCGCGCAGAACCGGGGCATCCGCATCATGGGCGGCTACGGCATGTCAGAGACATGCCCGGTGGTCGCCGCCCCACACTGGAAGCCCGAGCATGCCACGGGTGATGCGGACATCCAGCTCGATGTGCTCTGCCGTACCGGATTTTCATTTCCGCTGGTCGAGGCTCGCATCTGGAGTGCAGACGATGCCCTCATCCCAATCGGCAGTGAGGAAACCGGTGAGCTGGTCCTCCGCTGCCCGTGGCTGACCGCTGGCTACTACCGTGACGAAGAGCGGAGCCGCGAGCTCTGGCATGGCGGCTGGCTCCACACCGGCGACATCGCCTACCTCGACGCGGATGGCTACATCCGCATCACCGACAGGCTCAAAGATGTGATCAAAGTCGGCGGAGAGTGGATCTCTTCGCAAGAACTTGAGAGCGCACTCAGCCGGCACGAGCATGTTCGTGAGGTGGCGGTCGTGGCCAAACGTGACAAGAAATGGGACGAACACCCCTGTGCTCTCGTGGTCCGTCGCGAGGGGTGTCCTGAAAGCCTCACGCCTCGTGACCTCAACAAGTTTCTCCATCGCTTTATCGACGACGGTTTGATCCACAAGCGAGCCATCCTGACCGAGATTCGCTTTGTCGATGCGCTGCCTCGCACGAGCGTTGGCAAGATCGACAAGAAGCTCATTCGCCGTGACCTGGCAGCCGAGCAGCCTGGCTCCCATTGACTCTGATACCTCCCGAGGACTTTCCATGCCCCGCCGTACGTTCACCAGCCGTCCACCAGCGTCACACCGTTCTCTTTTGGCGCGTGGCTGGCGGCATGTCTGCTACGTGCTTGCCGGCCTGCTGGCCTGGAGCAGCGACGCGGCGGTGAAGGCTGCCGAGCCGGCACTCAACGTGCTGCTGATCACGGTTGACGACATGAGCTGCGACTCCGTCGGCAGCTTTGGCTGCGAGCTCCCAGGCACCACACCCAACATCGATCGACTCGCCGAGAGCGGCCGCCGCTACACCCATGCCCATGTGCAGACCGGCAGCTGCTTTCCGTCGCGGAACGTGCTGCTCTCAGGCCTCTACTCGCACAACACCGGTGTGGAAGGCTTCTATCAGGTGCCCAACGCCACGCACAAACATCTTGTCGACCTGATGAAAGACGCAGGCTACTTCGTGGGCATCTTTGGAAAGGTCCCCCACTCCACCCCTTACTCTCCCTACGCTTGGGACGTTGATCTCACCGTCGACGGCAACGCCAGGTTCCCAATCAAGGATCCGGAGTCGTACGAGACGTCAACCCGTCGTGGAATCAAACTCGCCCAAGAGGCGGGCAAGCCTTTCTGCCTGAACATCAACGTCTCCGATCCCCACAAGCCGTTCTATAGCGTCAACGGCCGCGGTGAGCCGGTCGACGACCCGTACGTCCCGAGTCATATTTTCACAGCCGACGAAGTCCCTGTGCCGGGGTTCTTGTTTGATCACCCCGAGGTGCGGGAAGAACTCGCCCTCTACTACTCATCGGTTCGTCGTGCCGACGACTGCGTGGGCAGGATTCTCGGCGTTCTCGACGAGTCTGGCCTCGCTGATCAGACGATGGTCGTCTTCCTTTCCGACCATGGCATGCCGCTGCCATTTGCCAAGACCGCGGTCTGGTATCACAGCACCCACACACCGCTGATCGTGCGACTTCCTGGTGTGACGGAAGCGGGCTCAGTCGACACGCAGCACATGGTCTCTGCTGTCGACTTCGTTCCGACCCTGCTGGAGGTTCTTGGTCGCGAGCAGCCCGCGGGACTCGACGGCCGTTCCTTCGCTCCAACCCTTCGCGGCGAGTCGCAGCAGCATCGCAATCTGGTCTACACGTTTCACAACGAAAACTCCGGCCGCAATCGCAGCCCCATGCGGAGTGTGCAGACCAAACGGTTCGGCTACATCTTCAATCCCTGGTCAGACGGACAGCGTGTGTTTCGCACGGCAACCACAGGCACCGCCACCTTCCGCACGATGCAAAAGCTCGCTGCCGACGATGAAGCGATCGCAGCGCGGCTCGACCTTTTTCAACACCGTGTGCCAGAAGAGCTCTACGACTACAAGAATGACCCTAATGCCCTGCACAACCTGATCGACGACCCAGCCTACGCCACCATCCTTGGCGAACTCCGCAGTGAAATGCGGCGGATCATGGTGGAGTCACATGACCCCCTGCTCGAAGCTTTCGACCGCCGCGAAGACGCAGCGTTTGTCAGCAGCGTGGTCGATGCACTCCAGGCGGAAGCCGACGCCCGCGGCAAAAAGGCCAAACCCAGCCGCGGAAAGAATCCTCGCCGCGCGGCCGCTCCCACATCAGCCAAGCTCTAGTTGCGACCGAGCCGGCGATATTTCTCTTCGTACTTCTTCCAGAGCCGCTTGTGTCGGTCATCAAGATCGACCGGGCGGCCTTGGACGAAGGCGGCCTCCACCTGCGTGGCCGTCTCCAGTGGATCGCCATCGGTGATGATCAGCGTGGCATCCTTTCCCTTAGCCAGCGATCCAACCCGATTCGCAACCCCCAGGATCTCAGCCGGGGCGAGCGTGATCGCCTTCAGAGCCACATCTTCAGGCAGCCCAAACGCCACCGCCATCGCGGCGTGATACGGCAGATTGCGGAGCATCGACGCGCCAAATCTCCCGCCGCCGGCGATGCAGAAATCGACACCCGCCTCATGCAGTCGTGCCGGCACGGTATAGGCGGTGTCGTACGGCTCGCCTCGCCGCAGCGGCAGCCGGTAGACCTCGCTGACAATCACCGGAACCTGATGCTTCTTGAGAAGTTCCGCGCAGAGGGGGGCATCGTAGCCTCCATGAAGAATCAGCTTGAGCTTCTGCTCGGCGGCAAAGGCCACCGCTGCCTGAATCTGCTGCAGGTCATCTGCGTCAATGATCAGTGGCATCTCTCCTGCGAGGACTGGCTGCATGGATTCCCAGCGTGCGTCGACCGGCGTCTCCGCATCAGCCGCACGGGCTGCTGCATACGCCCGCGCGTCGTCAAACGCCGCACGCAGATTCTTCAACGCGGTGTCACGCGATGCGATCTGCTCCTTGGCTGACTCGTCGGTCTCCCAGTCGAGAACCGGTGACATCGCAGGCCAGTTGAGATGCATCGCCGTCGCAGGCTTGACGGTCATGTCTTCATAGGTCCAGCCGTCAAGCTGCATCACCGCCGACTGCCCTGTGAGCAGGCCGCCGGCCGGTGCGGTGAGCGCGAGCAGCACCCCATTGCTCCTGGCCACCGGAATCATCTCACTGTCCGGATTGACCGAGACCCATGACTTGACGTTCGGGTTCACCGACCCTGTTTCGGCCTTGTCGAGGGTGGCCCGCACGGCATTGATCTCAACGAGGCCGATGTCGCTGTGTGCCGAGAACAGCCCCGGCGTCACATGCTTCCCCGCAGCTTCGATGCGAATGGCATTTTTCGGCACGGCCACATCGGTGCCCACGGCCACAATCTTCCCCTTCCGCATCACCAGCGTGGCATTCTCCAGCACTCCGTCGCTGACGGTGTGCACCGTCGCGGCGATGATCGCCACCGGCCTGCCCTGGTCACCGCCGGGAATCTCCGGGTGGCCGCTCGCCACAACCGGGATCACCACCGTCATCGCCAGCACCAGCCACGCTCGAACTGTCATCCACCGTCCCATCACAACACACCTCACTGACAAAGATTTCTTCCGCCGCTTCAGCCCAACCCGCTCCCCGCTCACTCTGCATGCTCATGGCCATGTCCGTGGCCGTGCCCATGGCAGAAGATGTCTTCCCGTGGCCAGAGTTCGCTCTCATCTGCCTCACGATCCTCAGCGGAAGCCATTTCCTCTCCAGAGTCGAGAATCTTCTGCACGAGCCTGTTCCGCACCGACGCGTCGCGGTGACGTGCCTGTAGGTCATCCTCACGGTCGAAGTAGCGACGGCCGTCGATCCAGGTCTGCTCAACCCGCGAAGTAATAGCCAGCGGATCACCACTCCAGACCACCAGGTCGGCATCCTTGCCCACTTCCACTGAGCCGACCCGACTCTCGATCCGCAGCTGCTTGGCCGGATTGAGCGTGACAAACTTCAACGCCTCCGCCGGTGCGACACCTCCATACTTCACCGCCTTGGCGGCTTCTTGGTTGAGGTGACGGCCGAGCTCACGGTCATCAGAGTTGAACGACACGACGACACCCGCGTTGTGCATCAGGGCACCCGCGTAAGGAATCGCGTCATACACCTCAAACTTGTAGGCCCACCAGTCAGCAAAGGCGGAGCCCATAGCCCCATGGTCAGCCATCGCGTCAGCCACCTTGTATCCCTCCAGGATGTGCTGAAAGGAGCCGATGGTGATCTCGTAGTCATCAAGCGTTCGCAGCAAGGCGAGGATCTCATCCTGCCGATAGCTGTGGCAGTGGATCCAGCGATCTCCCTCAAGAATTTCAGCGATCGCCTCCAGTTCGAGGTCCCGCCGTGGCGGTAGACCGCGACCGGTCTGCTGCCATGCCGACTGTTCGTCGCGGTAGCGACGGGCGGCCTCGAAGGCATCCCGCATAATCTGTTCAACGCCCATCCGGGTCTGGGGATACCGCGTGGTGTAGTCATCACCCCAGTTCGCCTGCTTCACATTCTCCCCCAAAGCAAACTTGATGCCGCCCGGTGCGGTGGCGAGTTTCATCTCATCTGGCAGAGCCCCCCAGCGGAGTTTGATGACCTGATTCTGGCCACCGATCGGGTTTGCCGAGCCGTGCAGAATGTTGGCCGTCGTGACGCCGCCAGCCAGCTGGCGATAAATCGTGATGTCGTCGGCATCGATGAAGTCGCCAATCCGCACCTCAGCGGTGATTGCCTGCGTGCTCTCGTTGACACCACCGTCGGTGGCCATATGCGAATGGCAGTCGATGATGCCGGGGGTCAGATGGCGGCCATCAAGATCGATCACCACCGCCTTTCGCGGAGCCTTGAGATCCTTCCCAACGGCCTGAATCTGACCATCGATGACAAGCACTGAGGCATCCTCCAGCACGCCTGCATCGCTTGATGTCCAGACGGTGCCGTTGCGAAAGAGCACCGACTGCGGCTGCTCAGGAATGGCACTCCGCCCAGCCGCCCCCAGCGGAAAGGTCACCACCTCCGCCGTCGCTTTCTGGCTTTCCTGCGCATCCTCATCCTGCTCGTCGTCCTCGTCTTCACCATCGTCGGCGGCGGCTAGACGCGTCGCTGAAAATGTCTTGCGGCTTCCATCCGCAAGGGTCAGATGTCCTTCCAGCATCGGTGGGCCACGCTTGGCTTCCATGGCGACACCGCTCAGCCGCACGACACCGTCGCCAAAGAGTTCCTTGGCAGAGAACGTCGCCGAAAGCTGCCGGTCCTGGACACCGAGCCGTGAGAGTTTGGTGTCACCCTCGGCGTCGCGATCGTCGGCAGACTCATCGCTCGCCTCCGTCTCGCTCTCATCTGGCGTCGCGTCGCCTGCCTTCGCCTCATTCGGCTGGCTGTCGGTGACCGCTCGAACGGTTCCCTCGAGCTTTGTCCCCTTGCCGGTGAGCGACATCGTGAGCTCAGGCCCCTCGCCATCCACCGTGATGGACCACCGGCCGCGGAAATCAAAGCGTGGCTGGGTGGTCACCTCAAACCGCTCACCAGCGACCCAGGTTTCCAGCACCTTGGTGGATGCGTCGAACAGGTCACCGTCAGTCACCACGAGGTTTGCGATCTTCTGTGGCTCAAGCGTGCCGAGCTGCTCAGACACGCCCAGCAGCGTTGCCGGCGTCGTTGTGACCGCCGCCAGTGCCGCCTCGGCATCAAGCCCGCGGTCCACCGCCGTCCGCATCCCCTTGAGAAACGTACCAACATCCTTCAGCCCATCGGTCGAGACTGCGATCTTCACCCCTGCCTCCACCAGCCGAGCTGCATTCTCCGGAGCCAACTCCCAGTGCAGCAGGTCTTCAAGATCGACTGCCAAGGCCGCCTCTGCGGTCGCCACGTTCGGTGGCTTAGGGAAATCGACCGGGACAATCACCGTGCGGTTGCAGGCTTTGATGGCATCGAGCCGCTTGTATTCATGCCCCGAGCCACGGATCGCCAGGTTGAGCGAAAACTCGCGGGCAAAGCTGTCAGCCCGCAACACAAACAGCTCGTTGGCCGCGTCAGCCACGAAGAGGCCTTGGCCAGCAACATGCGCGGCCAGTGCGGCCAACGCATCATTCCGCTCCGGTTGCGGCAGCCCCGGGTCTGCCTCTGCTGCCTGCCATGCCCGCTGATACCAGTCGGCGTCTGAGAAGGTCTGCCGCGCGAGGGCCACCGCCCCCATTGGCGAACCGGGATAGTCAGACCGACCTCGGCCCGGCGACACCGTCAGCCTGAGATGCTGTGCAACGTTTCTCCGCACGAGCGCCGTGTGAGCGGCTGCGTTGTTGGTGAGCACAACTGCGCTTGAGCCTTTGAGAATCCGACCCGCTGGTGCCAGTAAGCGTGCAGCAATTCCCTGCGAGCGGAGCTTTGTGTTTGCATCTCGATCACGGATGCCACTGTCGACCACATCGAGCTGCGGAGTGACCTGATCGTTCCAGTGCACCGCTCCGCTGCCGATCGACGCCGTGTCGACTGAGGTCTCGGTGAACGCATCAATGAGCCCGGGATAAATCGTCTTGCCGCTGAGCTCCCAGACACGTGCATCCGCTGGCGTCTCCACGCGGCCCACCGCCTCGATTCGACCGTCGCGGACCACCACGGCCCCCTGCTCGATCACGTGTCCAGGCGAGACCACAATTCGGGCCCCGACCAGAGCGTGCACATCTGGCGTGTTGCTACGGAGCCCTTCAACCGGTCGCGTTGTTACCGGCGCTGCCAGTCCCCACGTCGCGAGGAACAGCATGGCGAGACTTATCTGAGAAACGACAAGCGAGCGACGACATGATCGAAACATCCGGGGCGTCTCCGCAGGAGGTGCAGACCTTCGGTGCTGAGCGCTGCCCTCAAACGGTGCTCAAGACGCCCAAACGCGAAGTCCGAGCATCAACAGTACCATCGCCACGAACCGGTTTCACAAGGCGAAAAAGAAGCGTTTTTTCGCGATGCTGGCCGCGTTACCACGCGAGCGTCGGAGGAAGATACCGATCAATCAGCTGCTCGTAATACGGCCGCAGGCTCGTCCAGTCTGGCTCCACTGGAGCCTTCGTGTAGAGATCGAAGGGATTGAAAGCCTGCACCCAGGGGAGCATCTCGCGGTCATGGTCATCACAAAGCCAGTCGTATTCGCCCTCCCGATGCCAGGCGTAGAACGAGTGGAAGCGAATCATGTACAGGGCAGGCTCCGGCAGGAAGTCTTTCATGCGATGGTAGAGATACTCATCGTGTCCCCACGAGAGGTGCACATTCCGCAGTCCGCAGCCCTCCTCATACACGCCACATCGCGACTGGAAGCGTGGATCCTGAGCGTCGGGATTCTCGGCGAAGAACTCCGGATACACGATCCGCTGGCTGTAGCCGCAGCCGACAGGAAAGGTGTCGCCTACCACCGCCCACTGCGGCTCACCAAACAGGCAGAGCACCTTGCCGAGATCGTGCAACAGACCGGTCAACACAAACCAGTCCGGATGCCCAGCAGCACGCACCGCCTCCGAGGTCTGCAACAGATGATTGATCTGAGTCAGATCGATATCGGGATCTGAGTCGTCCACCAGCGTGTTCAGATATTCAAGCGCCTCAAACACGCTCATCTCGCGACGGCAAAACCGCAGGTAATCACGCTTCTTCGCGAGCACAAACTCGTACGTCTGCTCGCGATGGTTCTGCCGATAAAACTCCCGCACCGTCTCACGGCCTGGGGCATCGTAGTTGCGGTAGTCATCGCGGGCTTTGGTCTGCGGCTCGGGATAGACCTGCTCGACGACAAACCGTTCCCATGCCTCGCCCACTTCTCGATCGTCTGGCATCGCATTCATCACTTGGCATCCCTGACCATCGTGAGTGGTCCATGCAGCCGCTCGAGCATGCCGCTCGTAGCGTTTGCCCAATCACCTGACACACCTCCCAGGCTCGCTAGCCGTCCAAACAGAGAGCCGGCGAGGTTGCTGTAGAGGTCTTCATTGCCGCCGAGCGGACGCCCGCCCGCATACCCCTGGCCATACTGTGTCCATTCCACAGCCCAGCCAGCGAGGTTGGCCACGGCCACGCCTCCGACCTGCGAGAGCAGCATCGACGCTCGCAGGTGTTTGAGATCAACCATTGTGCCGTCGGCAAAACTGGCGTAGCGGAAACGGCTGATCGTGGCCCAGCGATGATTCATCCCGAGGAAACACTTCCGACACACCCCACGGCCAGCTGCATCGTCTTGTGGAGCGTCGGCGACGGCAGCCAAACGCTCGCCGCAGGCCACACAACGATCAAGCTCAGCTGCCGCCAGCGGCCGAGACACCGCCAGCAGCACGACCGTCAGCATGATCGCACCGACATGCAGCCAGAGGGCCGTCTGCCGGCTCTCGGTGCACGTTTTCCTGGCTGCTTCAGCGAATGCCATGGGTCCCGGCTACTTCTTGGCAGGCAGGTGTTTCTCGATCACCTCAGCCACATGCTCACCAAGGGCTTTTGAGCCTTCGGCGGTGTAGTGCACGTTGGCCGGCCGCTGTGTCTCCTTCACGCTCTCGGCAAACGCGAAGAACGGGTCGGTCTCGATCCCACCAACCTCAGCAATCGACTTCGCGGCCAGGGCGTTGTATTTCCTCGCATCGCCCTGCAAGCGGCCACTAGACCCCTCAGGCACCGGAGTGGTCTCCCGCCAGATCACCACCTTCGCCTGCTTCTTGATCCGTTCGGCAAGCGTTTTGATATGGGCCGCATACTCCTCGGGAGGCACCTGCTGGTGCGACGTTGCCGCTGTAGGATCAGCGAGGTTCTGCCCTTCTGGCCCCATGTACTTCAGGTCATGCAGGCCGAAGTTCCAGTGCACCACATCCCACATCCGGTCTCCGAGCCAGGCATCGATCTGCTCCAGGCCACGAATCGTCGGCCCGCAGTTTGTCTTGGGCCGGTAGACGTTGGCCTTGCCGGCGAGTGCATTGCGGGCATCCACGTGGTAGCCGATGGAAATCGAGTCTCCGATCAGCAGCACATTCGGCAGCGTCTTATCGACCTCAGGATCGGTAAACGCAGGATTAACGCGACGCTGGTTTTGGCCACTGGCAGTGGACGCCACAACCGCCACCAAGGCGACGGCAAGGACAGTCTGAATCCGATACATCACAGGCTCCTCTCGAAAGCAAAACTTGATTCTTCATATGTGTTCGCAGCTGCTGTGACTGCTGCAGAAATCGCAGCGGCTCTCAGCGAAGCGACGCCTCCCACTCGTCATGCACCCGCGTGAGCTCTGCGACCACGTCAGGATGGGCTGCCGCAAAGTTCTTCATCTCGGTAATGTCCCACTCGAGATTCGAGAGGAACAACGCATCGTCATCTCCAAGCGGAGCCTTGTTTGACGTGTCGTTCGGCTTTGAAAGCAGTTTCCACTCACCCCGCCGAACAGCCCAACTCTTGCCGAACGTCCAGTGCACCGCCTGATGTGGTGATGCTGCGTCATCGCTGAGCACCACCTCACGCAGGCTTACACCATCAACGTCATGAGCGAGCGGACCAATGTCACAGAGGTCCACCAGCGTTGGCAGCCAGTCGCAACCGTGCGTCAGCTGCCCACGCACCTCCGCCTCCGGAAGGTGACCAGGCCAGGAGATGATCGCCGGCACGCGGATGCCCCCTTCAAAAAGGCTAAACTTTGCTCCCCGGTAGGGCCCTGCACTGCCGCCCCCACCGTGGGCTCGCTCCTCGGTGGAATGCCCATGGTCTGACTGAAACACAACGATCGGGTCTTCTTC
>JADHNY010000003.1 GCA_016779265.1 Pirellulales bacterium
CGGCTTTGCAATGCGGCAGGCATCTGCTCACGGGGGCCAAAGTTGATCATGTCGACGCAGCCAGGCACCACGATGGCTGGGAGGTCAGCTCTGCCCGTCGCCTCCAGCCGTGTCGGCCCCGCTGAGAGAACGCCGCCACAGATCTCATCCGCGATTTCTGTGGTGGTGATATCGAGCACACCACTCACCATCCCAGAGGCAATCAGCGACTCCATCGTGCGGCCTCCGGTGCCAGTTGCATGGAACGTGAGCACCTCGTAGCCAGCAGCCTCCAAGATCTCCGTCGCCACCCGCACACAATCGGTGGTGTTGCCGAACATCGAGGCAACGATAAGCGGCTTATCTGTGGCGGAGGCTGCTGCTGAGCGTGTCTGGCGAGCTTCTGCCATGCCACACACCGCGTGTGCTGCCGCGGTGAAGATCGATCTGGAGAGGCGATTGAGCCCAGCCACGTCGACAATCGAGGGCATCATCACGATGTCACTTGTACCCACATACGCGGCCGTGTTGCCAGAGGCGAGGGTCGAAACCATCACCTTAGGAATACCGAGGGGAAGGGCCCGCATGGCAGCGGTGCCGATCGAGGTGCCACCGCCGCCGCCGAGGGAGATCACGGCATCGATCCGGCTGTTGTCGGCAAGCCTTCTAAAGAATGGGCCGACCGCCGCTGCAATCTCTGAGACGCAGCTGCCACGGTCATTCGGCTCAGAAAACGATTCACAAATCTCTGTCACACCGATATCAGGCGTCACCTGCGGACTGTTGGTGGTGCCGGTGTCGATCAGCAGTGGTGTGTGCCCGAGCCCGCGGATGGCGTTGGCAAGAAACGCATGCTCATGACCTTTGGTATCAAGACAGCCCACAACTGCGATGGTGGCCATGCGATGTGCTCCTTGCTCGGCGGGGAAAGGCGGACAGGCTTACGGCTGCCGCAGGCTGCACCAGGGCTCATCTGCAGCCATGTCAACGATCGATGGTTCTGCAGCTCCGGCAGGTGAGAGGATTGCCAGAAAGACCAGTGGCGTGTCGAACGGATTCCAGGTGCCGTGCACCTCATCTTGAGGGATAAAGGCGGTGTCTCCTGGACCGAGAAGCTGCTTCTTGCGGCCAACCCACTGCTCGGCCTGTCCACTGATCACGTAGATCAGCTCTTCGCGAGTGGGATGCCTGTGGAAGGGATGGCTGCCACCAGGATTCATATTTGCCCGCACCATCAGGAGCTGCTCGTTGGCAACGATGTCCGAACGGCAGATCCATTCATCGAGTGTCCATGGTGAAAGAACATCGATCTTCTCCGCGGAGGTGATGAATCGACGCGTGGCGATGGTGTCTGGCATGACGCTCACGAAGTTCGGGCTACAGGAATCTTCTTAAACCGCTGTGTGAGCTCACGGAGAGAGTTCTCGACCGCGATCCGTTCGAGACTGCTGGCTCCAACAAAGCCCACCGCATCACTGTGTTCGTTGATGTAGGCAGCGTCGTCTGGCGTGAGGATGGGGCCACCGTGACTGAGATAGATGATGTCGTTGCGGCCTGAACGACGCCCGGCATCGATCAGCCGCTGCGTCCACTGGGCCGCTTCGTCGAGGCCCACAGCTGCATTCGTGACACCGATGCTGCCACCGACGGTGGTGCCCACATGCGCAATGATGCAGTCAGCCCCTGCCTCGGCCATCGCCTGCGATTCTTCTTCGCTGCTGACGTAGACAATCGTGAAGAGGTCCATTTTGCGAGCGAGCGCGATCATCTCGAACTCTTTGGCCACGCTCATGCCGGTCTCTTCAAGAATCTGTCGAAACCTGCCGTCAACGATGCAGTGCGTGGGGAAGTTGTTCACGCCACTAAAGCCCATGTCTTTGACCTGCAGGAGCCAGTGCCACATGCGGCGGCGGGGGTCGCTTGCGTGAACGCCACAGATCACCGGAATCTCTTCGACGACCGGGAGCACCTCAAACTCACCGATCTCCATGGCAATGGCGTTGGCATCGCCATAACTCATCAGGCCAGCGGTTGAGCCATGGCCAGCCATGCGAAAACGGCCAGAGTTGTAGATAATGATCAGATCAGCACCACCCTGCTCGATGAACTTTGCGGAGATGCCAGTACCTGCTCCCGCAGCGATAATCGGTTCACCACGGTCGAGGGTGGCCCGCAGCCGATCGACCATCTCTTCACGGGTGTAGGGGTTGCCTTTACCAGTCCAGATGTTGGGCATGGGAGATCTCTGCAGGGGAATGAAAGCCGCACGACGGCTGCGGGGAGGTGGCCTCATCGCGGAGGCTGGCGAGGAAGGCAACAACGTGGCGAACCTCGTTCTTGTGGAAGACTTTACGGATATCCGCAGGTATCGGGGAGAGGCCCGTGACTCGTTCGTCGATTTCAGACGTGAGCAACGTTACGGGGTTGATGTCACCAGCCGGACTGGCATCACTTGTACGATGGCAGCGGTGGCATGAGGCCTCCGTCTTTTCATAAAAGAGTCGCCGGACCACTGAGGCGTCGCCGCCCTCCAGGCAGTCGGCATAGTCGTTGAGAATCGCCTCGTCAGTTACCTCCGGCCCGAGCATGCTGGCTGCTCCAACAGCCTCGGCAGTGAACTCGATTCTGATGCGTTCGGTGTCGGCGTTATTCTCCCGGCCGGTGCCGACTTCCTTCAGTTCACTCTCGCGTCAGGCGGTTCTGAGCCCAAGTGAGTCGAGAATGCCGCGGACGTCAGCGAGGGCTGTCTCTGTGAGGTCATCAAACTCACCAGCGCAGGTGGAGCGACAGATCCCCAACGCCGCGACGGCCGATTTGATACCCACGATAAAGGAGCCGGGCTGGCCACCAAGGCTGTAGAGCGGCTGCAGCAGGTCTGCCCGTTCCCGGAGACGTGCCACGAGGTCCGACTTGCCTTCGAGCAACGCGTCGTACATTGCTGCAAACAGCTGAGGTGCGATGTTGGCACCGCCCGGGATCGCGCCGTCAGCACCACAGGCATGAGCGGCGGGGAGAAACTCCTCTGGGCCGACGAAGATCGCCCACTCAGGACGCGCGGCACGCCCCACTGCTGTCAGCTGCTCAAAAAGCGGCATGTCGAAAGAGCTGTCTTTAAAGCCGATGATGTTGGACGCCTGGCAGAGCTGCCGCATTGTTTCGGGTTCGATCGACACCTTGACCATTGCCGGCATGTTGTAGAAGAGCAGCGGCAACGGGAGTTCATCGGCAAGCCGCAGGGCCCAGCGGGCGAGTTGCTGCTGCGAAATCGGGAAATAGAAGGGGGCGGCCGCAACCACGGCATCAGCACCGCAGTCTGCTGCATATCCTGCCAAGGTGAGGCTGGCGGCTACGCACGCATCGGTGATGCCCACGATCACGGGTACCTTTCCATCCACGAGCTTCAAGGTCCGCTCGATCAGTTCCCGCTGCACAGCTTCAGCAAGCACCGGGCCTTCGCCACAGCTGCCCAGCAGAAACAGCCCGTGGACTCCCCCTTCGAGTTCATGGGCAACAAGTCTCTCAAGGCCAGCAACATCGAGGGAGTGGTCCTCGCGAAGGGGCGTGATCATCGGCGGGATGATGCCATGAAACCGTTCGCGAGGTGTTGGCAAGGAGCTGGCGTTCGTCGCCGCTGGTGTGGAGGGCATCAAAGACAGTTCCCAGGAAAAGCGAAGATCGAAGGTTACTTAGAGGAGTCGGTGGCTGCGGCGAGGTTCTCGCCTGACACCGGTAGAAGGTACAGGCAGTCCAGACCCACCATGTAGGCAGGCACAGCCTCCGGGTTGGTGCCGGTGAGTTCGATCTGGAGACGGGAACTGCCAGCCTTGAGGTCAAACTGGCCTAAGGAAACAGGTGCCGTTGGGATTACCTGAGGATCGTAGAGGTCGATCGGCCCAACGCCGCTGCTGTCGTTCAGGCTGACGGACACCGTGGCATAGTCCGGAGCTTTGGTAAAGATTGCAAACACCTCATACCGACCTTCCGTCTTGACTGGGACGTCGACGGTGAGCCGGTCGCCAGGCTTGCCACCGGTCCACCACAGCTGTGAACTGCCGCTCCAGCGACCGGCCTTGAAGTTGCCCATCGGCTGCGGAGCCACACGGCCAGCGGGTGTGCCGATCACCTTGAGCGTTTCCCCCTCAACCGCACCGGCGATCCGACCATCCGCGTTGAACGGCGGAGGACCTTCCCCTGGCAGTGGCACCTGCGTGGGATACTGCAGGTACGCCACAAGCGCGATCGCACTGGCCGGCTCAAGCTGAGCGAGCTGGTTTTCTGGCATCAGCGACTGGGTGGAGAGCTCACGCACATCGATCTCCTCCAAAGGGACGACGATTCTCTCCGTGGGGGTCTGCAACGCGATCGAGGTGGGTGTCTCCGCCACCACAATGCCACCGATCACCCGGCCGTCAGTCGTGACCACCTGTGTCATCTGGTAGTCCCGTCCGACGAGGGCAGAGGGATCGAGCAGATTGGCCAGCAGATACTCGAGGTCGCGACGGTTTGAGCCTGTCAGCTCAGGCCCGATTTCAGCACCTGCTCCATGGAGCCGATGGCAGCTGCCGCAGGTCTTCGTGAACACCTCTCGGCCATGGGACAGGTTGGCATCGGCCAACGCTTCTTGAGTGAGGGCTTTTCGCCATTTGGCGAACTCAGCCTGCCGGTCTTCCGAGGGAGGCCGAATCGTTCCCCAGACCTCATTGAGGCGAGCGAGCACCTGTGTGTCGGCAGAGCCGGCGAGCCTGCCCACCGTAAAGGCTGACAGGTCGCTGCGAGGAAGGGTCCCCTGCTCGATCGCATCGAGAAGAGCAAGCGTCGAGGCCGACCTGGCAGTGAGCGTCGCAATCGCAGCCTGCTTTGTGTCGTCAGGGAGACGTTGGTACTCCGCAAGGATAACGTCGGCGGTCTTCTCATTCGGGATGACTGCGAGAGCTGCCATCGCCTTGCCGAGGAGGCCACCGTCTGAATCGAGCGGCTCCCGCTGCAGCATCGCGTACAGTACCGGCGGCAGCTCAGGGTCTCGCGAGGCAACCAGGGCGTCGAGCGCAGCGAGCCGTTGCTCAGCAGCAAGGCTGGCATCGACGACACGTGCCCGCAGCGCCGGGCGGACACGTGGGTCACCAAACCGGGCAGCGATATCATCCGCCATTCGCTGCACGGCGACATCACCGTCTACGCGGAGCGACTCGTAGCCCTGCTCCCAGGCCTTGGGCATCGTTGCACGTCCGCGAGCCTCCAGGGCTGCGATCACTTCGCTGAGCATCCAGCTGCGGTCAGCGGATGACGCGGCCGTGACTGCCTCAATCAGCGGATCGGCAAACGCCTCATCGGCGGCTGCCCGTCGCACCAGAAGCCGCGAGACTGTGGGAATCCGGCATGTCGCCACCAGAGCGAGCGCCTGCTGAGGATCGGCACTCACCAGCGGTTCGATTGCATACCACTCCAGCAGCGGAAGATTGTGGTCGTCGGCATCTTCTTCGTGAGTGACGAGCTTCGCAACGATGGGCCAGCGATCAGCCAGTGGCATGCGGCCTGCTGCAGATGCCAGGAAGCGTCGCACGACGGGCGAGGGATCTGCGGCTGCGAGGCTGACGAGGGCTTCGGTGAGCCGCGGTGAGAGATGGGTGTCTCCAGCAACGGTCAGCCCTTCACACGCCAGCTGCACGGCCCAGCCACGCACATGCGGGCTGTCGGTGGCGAGGACTTCGAGCAGCGTGTCTTCATCCAGGCAGCCGGTCACATGCATCGCCCACAGGCTGCGGAGCTGCTTTTCAGGTGCTGTCGCTGCGGCGAGCTGCTTCTTCAGCAGCGGGGCAGTCGTGTTTTCCAAAGAGCCCGCCGCGGCTCGCTCATGGAGCAGCCGACGCGCGTGTCGCACGTACCAGTCATTGGCATGCCCCAGGAGTCTTACCAGCTGGGTGTCGGTGAGCGTTGCAACGTCGGACGGCCCCGAGATCGTCTGTCCATCGTTGCCGATGTAGGCCACCTTGAAGATACGGCCGTTGTCGCGGTCGTGCTTCTCAAACTCGTTGTGATGACACTGGTTGGCGTCATACCAGTCGATAAACGTCACCTGACCGTCTGGTCCATAGTCGAGGGCAATGATCTGTGACCAGGTGTCGTTCGCGAACAGAAAGTCTGGCTCGCCATCACCAACGTAGCCGGAGCCAGCAGGCTCCAGCCTGTCCATGTTCAAGCGGGCACCGTGAATATTGTTCATGAACAGCTTGCCGCGATACCGCTGCGGCCATGCGCCGCCGAGGTAGACCATGGCTCCGGAGTGGGCATGTCCTCCTCCGATCGCGTCACTCTTGTCGCGGTCGGCCTGATTCCACTGGCCTCCAGTCCAGTGGCGGTGCAGCGCAATCGTCTTGATGTCGTCGAAGGTCCAGGGATTGAAGTGCTGGCCGGCCTGCCGCTGATAGCGGCCGTTTTGGATCATGTGATAGAGGTGCGGGATTACGCAGGCAGTCTCAAAGGCATCGCCGACATCGTTGAAGTCAACACCCCACGGATTGCTGGTGCCCTCGGCAAAGATTTCAAACTGATGCCGAACCGGATGAAACCGCCAGATCGCTGCGTTGAGACGGGTCCGCTCTGAATCGGGAGCGCCCGGCTTGCCGACATTGGAATGGGTGAACACGCCATGGCAGCCGTAGAGCCAGCCATCGGGTCCCCAGTTGAAGGCGTTGAGGGTCTCGTGTGTGTCCTGCCAAGCCCAGCCATCCAGCAGAATCTCTGGCTCGCCATCGGGCTGATCGTCGCCATCGGCGTCGGGGATAAACATCAGGTAGGGCGCCGCCCCCACCCAGACACCTCCAAAACCAACCTCCAGGCCACTGACGAGATTGAGCCCATCGATAAACACCTTGCGGCTATCAAAGACATCGTCGCCATCGGTGTCTTCAAAGATCAGAATGCGGTCGCGGGCCTCTTCGTCTGGCAGGCGGACTGGGTAGGAATAGGCTTCGGCAACCCACAGCCGTCCACGGTCGTCAAAGGCCATGGCGATGGGCTGCTTCACATCCGGCTCAGCGGCCAGAAGTTTCACGGTGAAGCCAGGAGGGACTGTCATCGCTTCGGCGGCTTCTGCTGGAGCGAGCCCATTGGCCATCGGCCGCCGCCGGCGCGGCTGGGAGGCTTGGTAAACCTCGGCAGACACCGCGTCGCGTGACTGGATGTGGGCAAAGGTGCCCTGTTTGTTGCCCACCACAATGTCGGGAAGGCCGTCACCAGAAACATCAGCGGCGGTGACTTCGACACCGACGCCGGAGTTGGTGTCGACCAGCTGTGGGACAAACTCAGCGGTGGTGGAGCCCGTGACAGGATCAGTTGTGCGTACACAGCGGAACCAGTAGACGACAGCTGGTGCGTTTGGCTCGGGATCTCCCGCGGGGCCGTGTGCCCAGTACCGCTTGCCGGTGACAATATCGTCGAGGCCATCGCCATCGATGTCCGCCATGTCGATGGCGTGAATCTGAGAAAAAGCGACGCGGTAGGGGTTGTCGGAGAGGCTCTCGCCAGTGATCAGCTGTTGCTCAAAGGTGGGACTGCCATCGTCAGCCTGCACCTGGCGATACCAGGCAAGTCCCCAGCCGTGGGCCGCAAGACTCGTGATCACATCATTGAGCCCATCGCCATCGACATCCCGGACATACATCTGCGCCCCACCTGGGCCCGCAAAGGCAAACGGATGCCGTTCCCAGAGGGGAGTGCCTTCGAGTGATGCTGGCTGCTTCCACCAGCCGCTCTTCTCGAGAATGTCGACCCGTCCGTCGCCATCGACATCGCCCACGCCAAGGCCGTGAGTGAACTTCTGAACGCCAACCTCAGGTGAGATGCGGGTGAAGGTCCACCGTCCCTTGGGGTTCTCGGTGGGGATCTCTGCATATCCGAAGAAGCCGCCAACTGAGCAGACGATCTCGGGTGAGCCGTCGCCGGTGATGTCGGCCCAGCGAGGGGACTCGTTATCGATCACTTCGAGAGCCAGATGCCGCGGCCAGTGCCCGGTGGTCGACACCGCCTCGTGTCCGGGGTTTTCCAGCCACCAGCCCTGCTGCCCAGGGAAGCCGTAGACCACGACATCGTTGTCACCATCGGCATCAATGTCATGGACAAACTGGAAGAAGCAGTCGGAGTAGCCGTGCGGATCGAAGGGCTTCGGTGCGTAGAGTTCTCGCTTGGTGGAGAACGCCGGACCTTCGTACCAGAACGGTCCGGAGATCAGGTCGGGCCGACCATCTCCATTGAGATCACCAACAGCTGCACCCTCAGAGAAGAACGTGTCGGAGAGACGCGTCGACTCAAAGCGGACCAGTTCATGATCAGCCGTGTCTGCTGCGTGGAGCGATGCCACACAGAAAAGACGTTCACCCAAAAGAACCGGCCCAAGAAGAGCGGCGCAGCAAAGAGCAGCACAGCGAAGAGCGAAGCAGCCCCTCGACACACAGCACGCAGAGATCTGTCTCGCCGCTCGCCACTGGTGATGACATTCTTGACGCATCGTCATGCTGACACGCTCCCCTCGCTCCAGATGCACGTTCTCCCACATATGCTGTCAGTATCGCCCATCCGTCCTGCGGTACCAACCGGGCCAGGTGATCTTACGACCAGGGCAGGAAGTTTCGGCGATCGCCCACCGGCATGCTGCGGATCGGTTGGGGGCGGCTGTGAGTGCCACGGACTTCTCGGATCACTGCTCTGCGGCGATGCAGTAGAGGTTGTCGACAGTCCGGAGGTAGATGCAGCCATCGGCAATCGCGGGCGTACCCCAGGCCTGCTGTTCCAACGTGTTGACGGCGACGACCTCGAGGCCTTCATCAGAAGCGGAAAGCACGTGGGTGTTGCCATTGGAGTCGAGGGCATAGATATGACGGCCATCGGTCCATGGCGACGCCCAGAAGGCGCTCGCTCCTCGCACTCGGCTCGTGTACTCAAGGCGTCCTGTGGCGGCGTCCACGCAGTGCACGATGCCGCGACGCCGTTCAAAGAAGTAGAGATTCCCACCGCAGACGGTCGGAGAGGCCATCTGGATGCCGGACTCGTCCATCCGCCACTGCACAAACTCGCCACTGGTGCTGTTTCCTGGAGGGGTGATGTCTCCTTGCCCGCCTGGCATCACGGCGTAGAGGCGTCCACCGCCATCGTCGTCACCGCCGCGGTTGCGAAACTCGTTGCCGATATACAGCCGGTCGCCAATCGCCACCGGCGTTGCTGATGAGCGGCCTTTGTTCATATCGATCTGCCAGAGTAGTTCGCCGGTGGCCGGAGCATGGGAGCGGTAGACCATACCGCCGACGATCAGTTCGGTTCTCTGCGAGTTCTTCCAGATGAAGGGGCTGCTGTACTGCGACTGCTCGTCACGAGGAACACGCCAGGCTTCCTCACCAGTGGCGGTGTCGATTGCCACGAGGAAGGACTGCTCCTGATTATCGACCTGTACGAAGAGCCGGTCGTCGAGCAGCGTTGGAGAGCTTGCTGTGCCCCAGCCGGCTCGCATCTCGTAGGTGCCCAGGTCTTTCTGCCAGAGGAGGGATCCCTCCATGTCGAGGCAGAAGAGTCCGTTCATGCCGAAGTAGGCGTAGATACGGCTGCCATCGGTCAGCGGTGTTTCGGTGGCGTAGGTGTTGGTGCTGTGTCGTGGGAGTGGCGGTCTGCCTTCCTTGACGGTGGTGCTCCAGCGTTCAACTCCGGTCTGTGCATCGAGGCAGATCACGCGGTATGTGTAGACGACGTTCACGAGGTCATCGCGGTCGCGTCCGTATCCGCCGTTATTCGATTCTGGCTGCGTGGCGTTTGCTTGGGCAGGGTCAGCTGGCACCGCGGCTGTCAGGTACACGCGTCCTTCCCAGAGAATCGGCTGGGACCAGCCTTCGCCCTGCAGTGGATACTTCCAGCGGATGTTTGTCTGTGTCCCATCAATCTCTGACCAGGCCAGCGGCAATGGAGACGCAGAGATGGCGTTGGCTTCGGCCCCGCGAAACTGCGGGTAGTTTTCGGCAGCGATCACAGTGGCAGAGAACGCCAGCACGCAGGCTGCGATGGCACAACTTTTCACGACGGAAACTCCTCGGGGTGACATCGTCTTTGAACCACAGGGCCCTTGCCCGCGACGGTGTGTTCATGCTGCGGCCGTCCCGCGACCGGCAGCATCGCCCGACGGCGAGATCGTCTGCAGACAACGCTGAGTTTAAGCCTGTGATGGGAGACACCCAACCGGTGATTCTCGAAACCGTCAGCCGCCGACGCAGGCGTGGGGCCGACAGGCATTCACGGGTATTGACCGCGCCGTCGGTGGGATGCCGGTGGTATCGTAGTGGAGGCCGGGAAAAGGTGAGCGTTGGCACAGGTTTTTTTGGAGGTCCATTGTCGATGAGAGTAACGATTGCACGCGTGGCTGCGGCCATGCTTTTGAGTGGTCTGTTGGCTGGTGCAGGAGCTCCCGTGGTGGCGCAAGAGCCCGGGCCGCCACCGTCTCCCCCTCGTCCGACTCAGCCTGAGCACCGTGGCCACCCTGACTACGGCCACCCTGACCACATGGTTGATCGCCTGGCGGAGGTGCTTGAACGGCTCGATCGTCTGGCAGATCGTCTTGACCGAGCACATGGCGAGCCTCGCCCGGAGCATCCTGCCCCACATCCACAGGGCCACGCACCGCAGCATCCCCAGCACGTTCCACCCCAGCCGCACGAGAACCATCCTGGTCCACACCCTGGGCCGTTCCCCCCAGGCATGAGCCCTGAGGCGATGGCACACCGCGGGATGCCGCCCGGCCAGCTGCCTCCTCCATTGGTTGAGATGCTCGAAGGCCGCGAGCGGCAGTTTGCTGAGATGCGAGAGAGGTTCGAGGTGCAGACGCGGGAGATGGCTGAGACTCATCAGCAGCAGATGGCTGCCATGAGTGCGTCGATCGACGCCCGCATTCGTGAGATGGCCGCAGGTGGCGATCAGCGTGGGCAGGCCATGATGGCCGAGATGGGGAAGCAGGTTGCCGAGACTCGCCAGCATGTGGAGAAGGTGATCCAGGGCATGGGAGCCTTCAAGGGACAGTTCGAAGAAGCGCGACGAGCGATGGGGATGTTCAAGGAGCGGATTGAGCATGACAACCACCGCTTTGAAGAGATGGCCGATCGTATGGGGATGCTGGAACGAGAGATCGATCGACTGCATGCCGAGCTGAGGGAACGTCGTGAACGCGATGACGACGACGATGACGACGACGACGAGGGTGACGATTGAGCATGCTTCGTCACCTCCTGTCGGGCCTCTGGCTTCTCGCGTGGTGTGTGGCCGTTGTGACAACGGTCCACGCCCGTGAGTCAGGGCCCGCTGTGACGGAAGCTGCAGGGACGCAAGCCGACGTCCAGCCGCCACAGCAAACACCAGCTGCTAAGGTCTCACTCGAGACGACGAGTGTGGAAGAACTCGTGTCGGTTGTTCGCAACTCGATTGTGACCATCCGGCACACAGGCCGCGACGGTGATCAGCAAGGTTTGGGGACCGGCTTTGTGGTCGATCCTGACGGCCTGATTGCCACCAACCTGCATGTGATTGGTGAAGCCCGCCCGATTCGTGTGCAGCTTGCTGACGGTTCGCAGCACGACGTGACAGCAGTGCATGCCTCTGACCGGCCTGGCGACCTGGCAGTCATCCGGATTGGTGCCACAGGGCTTGACCCGCTGCAGCTGGCACAGCCTGACAGCCTGGCTGATGGCCAGGAGGTGGTCACCATTGGAAATCCACGTGGGTTTGAGCGGAGTGTGGTGACGGGGCGGGTGTCGGGGCAGCGAGAGATCAATGGGATCGAGATGATCCAGTTGGCGATGCCGGTGGAACGGGGCAACAGCGGTGGCCCGGTGCTCGACCGGAATGGTCGCGTGCACGGAGTGGTCTCGCTGAAGTCTTTGGTGACTCCAAACCTCGGCTTTGCGGTTGGCGTCGATCGACTGCGGCTTCTTCTGGAACGGCCCAATCCAGTCGTGATGGACCGCTGGCTGACGATCGGTGCGCTCGATCCGGCTGAGTGGAGGCCACTGGGAGGGGCGCGTTGGCGGCAGCGTGCAGGCCGGATTTCTGTGACCGCGCCTGGGAAGGGCTTTGGAGGCCGTTCGCTCTGCTTGGCGGTGGAGCCACCGCCTGCCGATGGCTACGAAGTTGCGGTGTGGGTCAAACTCGACGACGAGGCGGGCGCCGCCGGGCTCGCCTTTGAGTCAGACGGTTCCGACCGGCACTACGGCTTTTATCCCAGTAACGGCCGGCTGCGGCTGACCCGGTTTTCCGGCCCAGATGTGCTCTCATGGGAAGTCCTCAAGGAGGAGCCGAGCCCTGCGTACAGAATTGGTGAGTGGAACCATCTGCGTGTTCGTCGTGCCGACGGAGGCATCGAATGCCTGGTCAATGATCAGGTGGTGTTTGCGGTGGCGGACGACCAGCTGGCCGCAGGTAGCGTTGGACTCGTAAAGTTTCGAGACACCGAGGCGGAGTTTCGTGGGTTTGCGCTGGGGCGTGAACTTCCCGAGGTGATGCCTTCTGAGTCGCTGCGGACCCGCGTGAAAGAGCTCACTGCCGGGCTCGCGGCCAGCCCCGTGCTTGAGTTGCCGCAGACCGTGATCGGCAGCCTCGCAGGGGAAGGGGTTGACGCGGTTTTGGCTGTGGAACAGCGGGCATCGGCACTGGCCCGTGAAGCTGAGGCTCTGCGGGCGGTTGCCGCAGCGGTGCACGAACAGCAGACGCTCGATGCGTTGGCTGAGGCCGTTAGCTGTCCCGATGCCGAGATCGACCTGTTTCGAGCGGCGCTGTTGATCGCTCGCCTCGACAACCCTGAAGTCGATGTCGAGGCTTCGTGTGCAGAGGCACAGCGACTCGCAGCGACGGTCGCAGAGCGGCTGCCGGAAGATGCAGATCAGGAATCAACGCTCGCGATGCTGGAGACGGTGCTCTTTGAGGAGCTTGGATTCCACGGCAGTCGAGGCGACTTCTACAACCGCTCCAACAGCTATGTGAACGAAGTGCTCGACGACCGCGAGGGCATCCCGATCACGCTCGCAGTGGTCTACATGCAGCTCGCAGGTGAACTCGGTGTGGAGATCGAAGGTGTCAGCTTTCCCGGCCACTTCATTGTGAGAGCTGCTGGTGATCAGCAGGAGTCGATCTGGATCGATGTTTTTGAGGCAGGTGAGCGGCTCACGAGAGAGGATCTCGCGAAGCGACTGAAAGAACAGTCAGGCATGGATCTCGCCGAGCGTCATCTGACGGTAGCAAGTTCGAGAGAGATCCTCGCTCGCATGCTCGGCAACCTGGAAGGGATCGCCAGCCGGGAGCAGGATGCACCGGCGATGCTTCGCTACCTCAGTGGCATTCTCACGGTGACACCTGGGGCCACGCGTGATCGTGTGCTACGGATGGTCACGGCTGAACGGCTGGGTCGTCGGGAGATGGCCTTGGCGGATGCTCGTTGGTTGCTTGAGGAAGCCCCTGAAGAGATCGATCTCGGACAGGTGCAGCAGTTCATCGACCGTGTGGAAGAGCAGCCGTAGCGGCGGCGCGGGTCGCCTCCTAGCGTTTGGATGAAAGCTGTGCTGCGCGAACAGTGCCGGCCCCTTGTGGGGACCGGCCATGTATTGGGAATGGCGACGTGTTTCACTCACGATGGAGTCGTGCAGCGCAGATCGGGACGCTTATGGTGGAAATCCCAGCGAGCCAATCTTACGGTTTGGCCCAGTAGTCAACGACGCAGACATCCTCGACGTGCGGACCGACGATTGAGACAAAATCCTGATGGGCTGGATGCGGCAGATAGGCGTCACGATCGGCTGCTGACGCAAATGTCACAAAGAAGCAGTGCGTGAATCCCTGTGCCTTGCCTTCAGGCGAGACGTCGGTGCCCCACTCGAAGTCTTTGATCTGAGAAATCTTCGCAGGCAGTCCACGGAATGCAGCCACAATCTTGGCGATGTCGGCATCCGTCGAGGACTCCTTAAACGCAAAGAGCACGACGTGTCGGAGCACCTTGCCTTCTTCAGCGGCCGTTGCCTCACGGGACATCGTCATCATCCCGACGAGTGTGGCGGCAACGACGAGCAATGCTGTTGCGGTCGAGGCGAGGGTGGCGGGGGAAACGGCTTTGGCAAGCTGGGCGATGAGCATGAAGTGGCTCCTCCAAACAATGCTGGACTCGTGGCTGTGGCGTGAACGGGCAACAGGCCGACCGTAGACTGCGGAGTCTATCATCGCGATGCGTGGAGAGCCGGCAAAGGCGTCGCTTACACGATGCCCTTTTCTTCAAGCAGGCTGATGACCGCATTAACGCATTCGCCAAACGGCTTCTCATGCGTCGGCAGCACGAGATCCGGGTTGGCCGGTGGCTCGTACGGGGCGGAAACACCGGGGCAGTTGGTGATTTCACCAGCATCTGCCCGGGCGTAGATCCCTTGAGTGTCGCGTTCACGACAGACCTCAACTGGAGCAGAGAGGTGGATCGTGAGGAATCGCTCACCGCCGATGCGATCGGCGACCTTCTGGCGGACAGCTTCTTCTGGGGCCACGAATGAAGCCAGGCAGATCAGTCCGGCATCGTTCAACAGCCGTGCCACTTCCGCACTGCGGCGAAGGTTTTCACTGCGATCGGCTGCAGAGAAGCCGAGGTCGCGGCTGATTCCCAGACGCATGTTCTGGCCATCGAGCACGGTCACGGCTCGCCCCATGTCAAACAGCCGTCGCTCAACCGCCTTGGCAAGGCTCGTTTTTCCAGAACCTGCCAGTCCGGTGAAGAGTACGGTTGCCGGCTGCTGTCCGAAGCGAGCCTGGCGTTCTTCCAGCGACACGCCACTCTCTTCACGCTGCAGATGCTCAGCGGAGGCTGTCTCATCCCAATGGTCAGCGTCGTCACCGTCACCACGGTCGAGAATCATCCCCGCGGCGACCGTGCTGTTGGTCATCCGGTCGATGATGATGAAACCGCCTGTGCCACGGTTGCGGCGGTAGGCGTCAAAGGCGATTGGTTCGGCGAGGGTGACCTGGCAACGCCCAATTTCGTTGAGCGCCAGACTGGGGGCGGGCTCGCGGTGCAGGGTGTTGACGTCGATCCGATATCGCAGCGAAGCAATCTGGCCAGGCGACACCTTTGTCGCCTGCTTGAAGAGGTACTGCTTGCCGGGCAGCATCGGCTCTTCGGCCATCCAGACAACTGTGGCATCAAACCGCCGTTCGACGCGTGGCACGTTGCCTGGTCGCACGAGCATATCGCCGCGGCTTGAGTCGATCTCATCGGTCAGCGTGAGGGTGACCGACAGAGGGGCAAACGCCTCCTCGAGTTCACCGTCGTAGGTAACGATCGATTTCACACGGCTCTTCTTGCGAGAAGGCAGCGTCATCACCTCATCGCCCTTGCGGATGATGCCGCTGGCAATCGTGCCGGAGAAGCCACGGAAGTCGAGGTTGGGCCGCAGCACATACTGCACAGGGAAGCGGAAGTCTTCCATGTTGCGGTCTGAGCCGATGTAGACCGTTTCCAGCAGCGGCATCAGGGGGCTGCCGGTATGCCAGGGCATGTTGGGGCTTGGCGTGACGACGTTGTCGCCCTTGAGCGCCGAGATCGGCATGAAGTGCACATCGGGTAGTTCGAGTCGACTGGCAAAGTCAACGTAGTCCTGCCGAATCTTCTCAAAAACCTGCTGGTCGTAGTCGACAATATCCATCTTGTTGACGGCGACGACGATGTGCTTGATGCCCAGCAGAGAAACGATGAATGAATGCCGTTTGGTCTGTGACAAGACTCCATGCCGGGCGTCGATCAGGATCACAGCCAGGTCGGCGGTCGATGCCCCGGTGGCCATGTTGCGGGTGTACTGCTCATGGCCGGGCGTGTCGGCGATAATGAACTTTCGCTTATCGGTCGAGAAGTAGCGGTAGGCCACGTCGATCGTGATGCCCTGCTGCCGCTCATCTTCAAGGCCGTCGGTAAACAGAGCCAGGTCAACCTCTTCGCCAGTCGTGCCGTAGCGGGAGGAGTCTTTCTTGATTGCGGCAAGTTGATCCTCGTAGATCATCTTGGACTCATAGAAGAGTCGGCCGATCAGCGTGCTCTTACCGTCGTCGACGCTGCCGCAGGTGATGAACCGCAGGAGTTCCTTTCGCTCGTGCTGAGCGAGGTATTCGTCGATATCGGAAGCGATCAGGGCGGATTGGTGTGACATGCCTAGAAGTATCCCTCTCGCTTTTTCTTTTCCATCGAGCCTGCTTCGTCGCTATCGATCAACCGGCCTTGCCGCTCGGAGAAGGTTGTCAGCAGCATCTCCTGGATGATCTCCGGCAGGGTCGTTGCCGTGGAGTCGACGGCGCCACTGAGCGGATAGCAGCCGAGTGTGCGGAAACGGACCTTTCGCATCTCAGGCGTTTCACCCGGCTCGAGTGGGAGGCGGTCGTCGTCGACCATGATCATCACGCCATCCCGCCAGACAATGGGCCTCTCTGCTGCGAAGTAGAGCGGCACGATCGGAATCTGTTCGAGGTGGATGTACTGCCAGACGTCGAGTTCGGTCCAGTTCGAGAGGGGGAAGACCCGGATGCTCTCCCCTTTCTTGACCTTCGTGTTGTAGAGGTTCCAGAGTTCGGGCCGCTGGTTCTTGGGATCCCAGCGATGAAACTCGTCGCGGAATGAAAACACCCGCTCCTTCGCCCGGCTCTTCTCTTCGTCTCGGCGGGCGCCACCGAAGGCCGCATCGAAACGGTGTTTGGTGAGCGCCTGCTTGAGCGCCTCCGTTTTCATGACGTTGGTGTGAACCTGGCTGCCATGGTCGATCGGGTTGATGCCCTGAGACCGGCCCTCCTCATTCACATGGATAATCAGGTCGAGGCCAAGTTCTTTGGCGACGTAGTTGTCCCGCATCCGATACATCTCCTGGAACTTCCAGGTCGTGTCGACGTGCATCAGTGGGAATGGAATTTTGGCTGGGTAGAAGGCTTTTTCAGCCAGCCGCAGCATGCAGGCCGAATCTTTCCCGATGGAGTAGAGCATCACCGGGTTTTGAAACTCGGCTGCGACCTCCCGGATGATGTGAATGCTCTCGGCTTCGAGCTGCTTGAGGTGGGTCAGCGAGTAGGAGGACATACCTGTTTTTTCGCGGGTGGAGCGGATTCAGGACCTGTTTGTAGGTGGGCAGCACGAGGGCGGCAACCCGAGTCGTTTCCCGGCAGAATGGGAGCCCATCGACAGCGGCAGAAGTCTGCTATGATTGTCCGATCGCTCACACGGTGGTGGTTGTAGCTCAGTTGGTTAGAGCGCCGGTTTGTGGTACCGGAGGTCGCGGGTTCGAATCCCGTCAGCCACCCTTTTTGCGGGTGTCTCTCTTGTGGGCCCATTTCTTTGGGCCTTCTTCCATACCTGGGCCTACTGACGGTTGCGAAGTGTTCTGCCTGACTGTGCTGCCAGGTAGAGCGTCGTCATCATGTCGTAGACGGTCACCTCGTGCAGGAGTTCGGTGACTCGTTCACGGGCCTCCTCCGACAGGAGCGGCTCGACCTCTCGCATCAGGGCGACGACCCGTTTCTGCTGCTCTTCGAGCTCAGAAAAGTCGACTTTTCCGTCGGCGACGGCCTTGAGAAACGACGACCGGGTGCGGGCGTGCTCCGCGAGCAGCGGCGACTCGGAACGCTCGTCAAACCAGGCAACGGCGTTGCAGTCAGCCATAGCTGGGTCCTTTCCGAAGGTTGGAGAGTGAGCAGCTAGTCGAGCCAATCTTTCTCGGCGAGCCGCTCTGGGGCGTAGGTCTCAGTGACGTAGCTGATGTCTTTCGAAATCAGTGCTTCGACTTCCAGTTTAAAGCCGTTGGAGAGCATCTGGCCGATTTCTTTCTGCCAGGGTTTTTTGTTGACAAACCAAGGGTAGGCGGCGATCTGCTTGGCCCGCTTGATGTCTGAGTCGGAAAGGGCGATCTGCACACTTGGTGAGAGCTTGCAGAGGTCGTAGTCACGGCTTCGCAGGCCGAGGAACTTCGCCTCTGGGATGGCCATACGCTTGGACTCGTAGGCGAGGTTGATCGAGCCCTGCTTGAGAACGGAGTAGATGTAGTATCCCCACGGATCGTTATCGAGCAGGCAGTAGACAGGCAGTTTCAGTTCGTGGTGCAGGCGGTTGAGCAGCCGACGCACGCCTCGCGGTGGCTGACCACCGCCGTGGGTCAGCAAGCAGCCATGATTCCGCCAGAACTTGTCTTCATTGAACCGCCGCCAGACGGTGTCTTTTTCGACATGCAGGATGAAGCTCGCGTCGCACTTCTTGAACTTGATCACATCCGCTTCAACGATCGACGGGATGCTGTAGCCGCCAGACCCCATCCGGGAGCAGTCGATCTCGTCGCCGGAGTCTTCCAGCACGATCGGGCCGACCATGCCACCTCGATTGCTGGCATACACGTGGAGTTCTTCCCGCAGGCTCTCGAGGGTCACCTCGAGATCTTCGATCATCGGGTCGCACTCGTCCTGTGTCGCGAAGGTCTCCTCCCGGGTGCCTTCGATCGTGTGCTTGAGTAGGTAGTAGAGACCTCGGATGCTTGTGGTCTTCTGTTGATCGATCAGCTGCTTGCAGCCACTCGCGACGAGCAGCGTTTGCATGTAGCTCTTCGCCTGAGAGAGGTTAAAGAGCTGGCGGCAGTTCTTCTGCGAGCCCATCTCGATAATCCGCTTTGTCTTGTTGAAGCGGACGTTCGAGAGGCTGCGGGTGGGGATGTCGAGATGCGGGTCGCGTCGTTTGGCGGCTGCGGAGGCCACTCCGTCGGCGAGGCCAACAATCAGATTTCGCGTCTTTTCGTCGACAGGGGGAAGCTTGGGGCGGGACTGCTTGCCAACGGTCGACTTCGAACGCTTTGATCCGGCGGGCATCTGCGATAATCTCCTGAAAGCTGCGGCGGTGACGTCTGCCGCTCCAGACAGCCTACTTTCGCCACCTTTGCGGAAACACCACCATCATGATCAAAACAGGTATCGCCTACATTCTGATCGTGCTGTTGATGGCTCTCGGCATCCTCATTGTCGGCCGCTCGGGTGGTCGCCTTGCTCCTGGCGAAGAGCCACCAAAGAAGCGATAGCTTCGCGAAGGCAGTGTGCCGCCGAGCACAGAGAAACCGAGCACAGAGAATAGGGACAGACACCCTTGGCAGGCGACGGCCTCAGTGGTGGCCGCGTGCAAGTCATGACTCGCACGAGTTGTCGGACCGCAGCCGGTTAACAGCGGACATCGTCGGCACGGCCAACCGCGTTGATCCGGCGGAGAAAACGAGGTGGCTGAAGCCCGCTGTCTGTCCCCTGCCGATCGGCGAGTGCGTCGGTGACCGGTGGAGGCGGTGCGAGCTCAAAGTACTCTGCGATCCGGCCGACCACGGTCCGCTGTTCGTTAGCCGTCAGTTCAGGGAAGATTGGCAGGGCCAGCGTCTCACGGGCCGCCTGTTCGGTCGCCGGCAGGCTTCCCTCTTGGCATCCCACATACGCAAAACACTCCTGCATATGCAGCGGCACCGGATAGTAAATCTCTGACGCGACGCCCTGCTCACGCAGATGAGCACGCAGACTATCCCGATGGCCGCCGAGCACGCGGATCACAAACTGATTCCAGACGTGACGGCCGCGTGACTCGTCGGTCGGCAGGATCACCTTCCCGTCGAGACCGGCTGCAGCAAAGAGTCCACAGTAGGTGGCTGCGTTGGCCTGACGCTGACTTGTCCAGGCGTCGAGGTGAGGCAGTTTCACCCGCAGCACGGCAGCCTGAATCGAGTCGAGCCGGCTGTTGATGCCCACGACCTTGTGGTAGTACCGCGGCTCCATGCCGTGCACCCGCAGCAGGCGGAGACGCTCGGCGATGTCGTCACGGGTAGTGGTCAGGAAACCGCCATCGCCAAAGCCACCCAGGTTCTTTGTGGGATAGAAGCTAAAACAGCCGACATCACCCAGGCCTCCGGAGCAGCGGCCATGCCAGGTTGAGAGGATCGACTGGGCGGAGTCCTCAATCACTGGGATGCCGGCGTGCTCGGCAATCGGCAGGATGGCGTCCATATCGGCGGTGCGGCCGAAGAGGTGGACCGGGATCACCGCCCGTGTACGAGGTGAAATCTTCCGCAGCAGGTCTGTGGGATCGAGCAGGTACGTTGCCGGATCGATGTCGACAAACACCGGCGTCGCGCCGAGGCGAGTCACCGCACTGGCGGTGGCAAAGAAGGTGTAGCTTGGCAGCAGCACCTCGTCACCTGGTTGGATATCGACCGCCATCAACGCCAGCAGCAGCGCGTCGCTGCCAGAGGCGCAGCCGATGGCATGAGGAACGCCCAGCATTCTGGCGAGTTCGCTCTCCAGTTCTGCAACATCGGGGCCCAGGCAAAACTGTCCAGAGTCACAGACACGAAGAATGGCTGCCTGAAACTCTTCTTTGAGGGTCTCGTACTGCCGATCGAGAGCGAGCAGGCCGACCGAAGGGAGCAGCTCGGTGCTGGATGCGTCTGGACCGTCGAGTTTGGTGCGAATCATGAGATGCAGCGACTCCGTTGCCTCGAAACCACTGCCTCGGGCGAAAGGCCCTCAAACGACAACGATTTCGTTGTGGTGACCGTCCGTTTGCCAGCGAGTCTGCGGAAAGCATCTCGCTCGACTGAAACGATCTGAGGTGAGGAAATAGGAAACTTCCCTCCCCACAACAAGGCCAGGTACGCGGGTGTCGCCGGGCCTGAAAGGCGGTGGTCGACCGGGATTGCCCCGCTCCACTGAATTGACACCTCTGCCTGTCGAACCCTAGATTCACACGCGAAGATGGGCGGCCGGCTGCGTTCGTGGAGAGCAGTTGTGAGTCGTACGGCATATCGCCACGGATGTGCCCCGAGTTTTGTCGACGGATCAACGCCCCGTCTGTCGACGTGCCTTATCGAGAGTAGTGCGGCTCGGCTTGCTGAGCCGCGAATGGCATGGGTTCTACAGGTGCCAATCCGCCGTCAGCATCTGCTGCGGCCTCGACCGTGCAGGTTCCGATTGACCTGCGTCGTCTTGCGGATCGACTCGGGCTGCCCGAGGCCGGTGTTGTGGAGGCGATCGCGTTGCTCGACGCGGGAAACACCATCCCGTTCATTTCTCGGTACCGCCGAGACCAGACAGGCGGCCTCGACGAGGTGGCGATCCGGCTGGTGGCGGATGGAATTTCCAAAGCACGACAGCTTGCGGATCGCAAGCAGACCGTGCTCCGCTCGATCGAAAACCAGGGGAAACTCACTCCGGACCTGACTGCCGCAGTCCTCGCGGCTCAGGCGGGCAAGGAACTGGAAGACCTCTACCTTCCATTTAAGCCGAAGAAGCTCTCGCTGGCAGAGATCGCTCGCCAGCGGCGACTGGAGCCATTGGCCCGCGAAATCCTCGCGGCGGATCCAGCGGCCACTGATCTCGACAAGCGGGCGGCAGATTTCGTGGATGCCGACGGGCAGGTCGCGACGGCTGCAGACGCCCTGCTGGGTGTGGGCCACATCATCGCCGATGAACTTGCCGCTCGAGCAGATGTTCGCAAGTGTGTCCGAGCGATTCTGGAAAAGAGTGGGCAGCTGCGGAGCCTGCGGCTGGAGGCGGAAGGCAAGCCAATCTCCAAGGATGCCAAGCACTACCGCGACTACTTTGATTACACCGAGCATGTGCAACGGGTGCCCCCGCATCGAGGCCTTGCCATCAATCGAGGTGAGCGTGCCAAGATTCTCCGCGTGCGGGTGGAAGGGCCGGTCGATGAGATGCAGGCCGCTGTCGAGCCGCTCGTGGTCACGGAAGGGCATCCACACAGCGATTTCCTCAAGGGCTGTGTGCGGGACGCGATTGCGCGTCTGATCCTTCCCAGCCTTGAGCGTGAGTTTCGCCGAGAGATCACAGACCAGTGCGAGCGGCATGCCGTTGAGGTGTTTGCCCGCAACCTGCGACACCTGTTCCTGCAGCCTCCCGTCGCTGGACGCCGTGTGCTGGCGATCGATCCCGCGTTTAAGAGCGGCTGCAAGGTGGTCGTGGTCGATCCCTACGGCAACCCGCTGGAGCATGATCTGCTGCACATCGTCGGCAAGTCGGAGAAACGTGAGGAGGCTTCTGCCAAGCTCGCCGCACTTGTGGAGAAGCACGATGTGCAAGTGATTGCGATTGGCAATGGGGCAGCAGGTCGTGAGACCGAGAACTTTGTTGCCGAACTGGTGGCAGGTCCTCTGGCGGAGCGTGGCCTTGAGTATGTGATCGTCAATGAGGCAGGTGCGAGTGTCTACTCGACCAGTCCGCTGGGCCGAGAAGAGTTTCCGCAGCACGACGCCTCGATTCGGAGCGCTATTTCTATCGGACGACGGCTGCAGGATCCGCTTTCCGAACTGGTCAAGATCGAGCCGGCCAACATCGGTGTTGGGCTCTATCAGCACGATGTCCGCGCGAAGCACTTGCACGCATCACTCGATGCTGTGGTGGAGAGCTGTGTGAACTACGTCGGGGTCGACGTCAACACAGCCAGCCCGGCGTTGCTGCGTTATGTCTCTGGCCTCAATCAGGCAATCGCCAAGGGTATTGCCGAGTGGCGGGCAGCCAAGGGTGCCTTTGAGAATCGCCAGCAGTTGCGGGAAGTGCCTGGCTTTGGGGAAGCCACGTACGTTCAGGCGGCGGGGTTTCTGAAGATCGGTGGCGGCAGCAATCCGCTGGATGCCACCTGGATCCATCCAGAGAGCTATGCCGTGGCTGAGCGGGTGCTCGAGCGGCTCGGAGCGAGTGTCGCAGACCTTTCAGGACGCGATCAAACGGAGAAGCTCGCCCGCGAAGTGAAGTCGGTTGATCTCGACGCGATGGCAGCGGAGTTCAACGTTGGGCGATTGCTGCTGGAAGACATCGTCGAGCAGCTCTCGCGGCCGGGCCGCGATCCTCGTGAAGACCTGCCGCGGCCGTTCTTCAAGAAGGGAGTCTTGAAGCTTGAGGACCTCGAAGTCGGCATGGAGCTGATGGGGGCGGTTCTGAACGTGGTGGACTTTGGAGCATTCGTTGATATTGGGCTCCACGACAGTGGGCTGGTGCACATCAGTCAGCTCTCGCGTCGTTTTGTCCGGGACCCTCACGACCTGCTCTCGGTTGGCCAGGTCGTGAAGGTGTGGGTGCTCGAACTCGATAAGAATCGCCGACGGGTAGCCTTGACGATGATTCCGCCGGGGCAGCCACAGCAGCAGACTGGTCGTCGCCAGGGCGAGCGACGTGACCGACCCGGACGTGCTGCCGACCGTGAGGCGGGCGGTGGAGGGAAGCGGCCGCGTCGGGGGCGTAAGGGTGGTGCTCCAGCAGGGGGGCCGCGTGGTCGCACGGCCAGTGTGTCGACGCGTGGTCCGCGAGTGCCTGCCCCTCCGATCACCGAAGCGATGCGTGAAGGTCGTGAGCCGCTGCGAACATTTGGTGACCTGTTTCAGTTTGTGAAGCAGAGCGACGAGCCTGAGCCGACACCGGCGAAGAAGAAACGCCGGCGACGCTCAAAGAAGAAGGCCGCTGACGAAACAGCTACTGCTACGGAAACGGGCGTGGAAGCAACGGCCACAGGGGAGGCAGGCGCAGTAGTAGAGACAGGCGCCGTAGAGACAGTCACTGTGGAGCCGGCCGCTCCGCAGGACAAAGCTGACGCCAGCGAGGATGGTGCCGGCGCTGCAACACCGCAGGCTGAGGAAACGAAGGCAGCCGACACAGGCTCTGCAGCCACAGAGGTATCTGATGCTGGTGACGAATCCGCTCGCGTTGAAAACACCCCAGCCCCAGCGAAAGAGGAAGCAGCCACGCCTGAAGAAGGCAGTGACACCTGACGAGTGTCGGGCTGAAATGTTCCTCAGCGTGTGGGGTGCCGAGAGCGGTGTGGATTGCCGAGAGCGGGTCGCGGACTAACGTTCGCGGAAAGTGATGCGACCCTTTGTCAGGTCGTAGGGCGAGAGTTCCACCTTCACTTTGTCACCAGGCACAATCCTGATGAAGTTTTTTCGCATCTTTCCGGCAACGTGTGCGTTAACGATGTGTCCGCCGTTGATCTGAACGCGAAAACGGGTGTTGGCTAAGGCCTGGGTGACCACCCCTTCCACTTCAAGCGCCGCTTCTTTTTCGGCCATGTATTCCTGCAAGGTGAGAGTTGAAGAACCAGTGTTTCTGAAAAACGGCAGGAGCGGCCGCCTTTCAGACTTTGCAACTATGACGCACCGGGCCTGAATCGTCCAGCAGGATGAGGCTTTTCGGGCCCCTGGGCTTGAGCCGCTAGGGCGTCACGCCTGTAACGCCGGTGAGCGGCTCATGCGTCGTCGTCTGCTGCCGGCCCATCGGCCGGGAGGGCATCGGAGGCTCTCCACTTCAGGTAGGCATCAAAAAAACCATCCAGATCGCCGTCGAGCACGCTCTGAAAGTTGCCCACCGCGTGGCCCGTTCGCTGGTCCTTAACCCGCTGATCCGGGTGGAGGAAGTAGTTGCGGATCTGGGAGCCGAAGCCGGTCTTAGGCTGTTGTTTGTAGCGGGCAAGCTGCTCTGCTTCTTTCTTCTCCTCCTCGAACCGAGCCAGGCGGGCACGTAGCATCTTGCGGGCTGTCGCCCGATTCTTGTGCTGGCTCCGTTCGCTTTGGCACTGCACAACGATGTTGGTTGGCAGGTGAGTCAGCCGGATCGCACTCGAGGTTTTGTTGACGTGCTGTCCACCGGCACCGCTCGCTCGAAACACATCTTCGCGAATCTCTTCGTCGTTGAGTTCGATTTCCGTGTCGTCGTCTGCAATTTCCGGGGAGACGTCTACTGCCGCAAAACTCGTCTGCCGTTTGCCTTCGGCATTGAAGGGGCTGATCCGGACAAGCCGGTGCATGCCCATTTCCCCCTTCAGGTAGCCGTAAGCCCAGGGGCCACGGATAGCGACTGTGGCATGCTGGATCCCAGCTACGTCGTCGTCTTGCCGGTCGAGCAGCTCTATCTTGTAGTCATGTTTGCTGGCCCAGGAGGAGTACATCCTCAACAGCATCTCAGCCCAGTCGTTGGCATCGGTGCCTCCGTCTCGAGCATGCAGGGAGATGATGGCGTCGGCTCCGTCGTGGGGGCCGGAGAGAAGCGACGTCAGCTCGAGGGCCGCGACGAGTCGCTCGAGCCGATCGGTTTCACTGGCGAGTTCTGCTTCGAGCGACTCATCCTCTGTCACCAGTTCCGCAAGCGCTTCGAGATCAGCACTCACCCCCAAAGCTTCGTCGAGCGGCTTGAGCACCGAGTTGATGCTCTTAAGCTCGGCAACGGTGGTCTGTGCTTTTTCAGCGTTATTCCAGAAATCGCCCTCTGCCATCTCTGCTTCAATACGGGTGGCGGCTTTCTTGCGACCAGCCCAGTCAAAGAGAGTCCCGCAGCTGAAGCAGACGGGCCCGAATGGTTTCTGAGCGGGTAATCAACGCGGTGTCCATGCAACAACCAGCAGGTGTGGGGCAACGAAACTCTCAGCGACGTGGCTGATTCTAGGGCCCGGCGAGAACCGAAGGGAAGGGCGGGCCGGCAGTCCCGCTATTCAGCGACGAGTGACACGGCTTCCAGGAAGTCGCTGAATCAGTCGTCGTGTTTCGAGCATGCTCAGCGCCGCGAGCACGTCTGCCGCGGTCAGACCAGTCTCCACGATCACCTGATCAATCAGGCTCCCATGCGTTGACGTGGGAATCACGTCGAAGACCAGTTGCTCAGCTGCTTCGAGAAGCCGTTCGGCCGGGCGGCCTTCCGTTGGGTGTGCTGGAGACGCCGTCACAGTTACAGGAGTGGGATCGACACCGACTGTCGATTGGCAGCCAGCAGGGCTCACGACGGTCTCGGAGAGAGGCCCCAGTTCGTCGAGAATGTCATCGATGCTTCCAACCAGCTTGGCTCCATCCTGAATCAGCCGATGGCAGCCCTGCGACATCCGGCAGTGGATCTCCCCGGGGACTGCAAACACTTCTCGCCCCTGTTCGCCCGCCAGGCGAGCGGTGATCATCGCGCCTGAGCGATCGGCTGCTTGGATCACCACAACGCCGAGAGACAGGCCTGAGATGATGCGATTGCGTTGTGGAAAGGCTCCCGCGGTGGGGGCTGCGAAAGGCGGGCACTCGCTGAGCACCGCCCCAGCGTGGCTAATGTCATCGGCCAGACCACGATGTTCTGGCGGGTACGTTTTTAAAACACCGCTGCCGAGCACGGCCAGAGTGCGGCCTCCGGCAGTGAGGGCCCCCCTGTGCCCGGCAGCATCGATACCGCGAGCGAGGCCGCTGACCACGGTGTAGCCTGCGCGGGCGAGGCTGCTGCCGAGCTGTTCGGCAACTCGGGTGCCGTAGGCTGTGGCATGTCGCGCACCGACGAGGGCCACCGCGAGCCCATCGCAGGGCTGCAGCTCGCCACGGACAAACAACACCCCTGGAGGGTCGTCAATCTCACGGAGTAGCGAAGGGTAGCGTGGGTCGCCTTCGAGCAAAATCTGAACCTGCTCCCGCTCGCAGGCAGCGAGAAGCTCTGTGGCGTCTGCCGAGGAGGACGACTGAATCGCTTGAGCAGCGACAGGGCCGATGCCCTCGATGGCCAAGAGTTGCGGCTCCGTGGCAGCGAAGACGGCCTCGGGGCAGCCAAACACCTCCAATAACCGGCGACTATTCCGCGGTCCAATACGAGGAACCATCGCCAGCTGCAGATGGGCGATGACGGTCTCCGTCTCAGCAGCGGACCGAGAAGCAGTTGCAGGACTCTCCGTGGCTGACCTGCCTGGAGCGACACTGCTTGGAGCGACACTGCCGCACACTGTGCGGCGGGAAGTGGGTGAACTCCGCATCGCAGACCTCCTCACGGGGTACGTGAACATTTGTCACGTTGTACCCCCAGTTGGTAGGCTGCGTCAACTCGCGGCGGCCTTCAGTTCGGCCAGGTGTTGAGCGGTTTCGACGAGCCTGTCCCAGTTCTTGTCGACGTACTCAGGAGGTCCGCCCATCTGGGCCACGGCGACTGCGACTTCTTCGGTGGGCACCATGTCGATCGCATCCCAGGGACAGACCTTCAAGTCGTAGGGATTCGACTTTTTACCCGGGATATGCACGCAGACTTCACAGCCCACGCACCGCTCAATGTCGATTTCGCACCAGCTCTGCAGGTTGTGGAACTGGTCGTACTGCTGGATCTTGATGATGCAGTCGACAGGACACACCTCCAGGCAGCTTTCGCAGCCTGTGCAGTTGTCAGCGGTGATCACCGCCAGTTCCTTCGGGAGCTTTTTGCGAGGACCTTGCTTTGCCATGGTGTCAAACTCGGCACATGAGGACGCGGAACTTCACTTGACCATCCTAGCCGCCATCTATCCGGTGGCAAAACCAACGTCAATCCGCACGATCCGCAGCGTCCGACGTCCCACAAGCCGGTGCGTCAGACGGTTTCACCGCGAAACAGGTCTGCGGGCGTCTGGCGGGCTCGCACGAGCCGATGGCTGCCGGCATCGACGAGCACTTCTGCCGGCAGCGGTTTCGAGTTGTAGTTGCTGGCCATCACGAATCCATAGGCGCCGGCGATATCGAGCGCAAGGTAATCCCCCACGTCGGCTGGAGGGAGCGGCCTCGTCGTCACGAACCCCCCCTCTTCCTGGGTGAAGATGTCGCCCGATTCGCACAGCGGCCCACCGACCACAACATCCTGTGGCTCGCCGGAGGCCAGCCGGCCGGCTGCGGTGACGACGCGAATCGGGTGATACGAGCCGTAGAGCACAGGACGGGCAAGGGTGTTAAAGCCGGCATCAACGAGCAGATACCGCTTCCGCCCCATCCGTTTGACGGCTCGCACTTCGGTAATCAGCGAGCCCGATTCCGCGGTCAGGTAACGACCAGGCTCAATCTCGAGACGAATCCGGTGGCCGAAGCGTTCTTCGAGGCGGCGTCGGGTGGCGTCCCAGAGCTGGAAGTACCCGCCGAGGTCAGCATGCGTCTCGTTGGGCTTGTAGGGGACGGGAAGTCCACCGCCTGCAGAGATGGTTGTCAGCGAGCGACCAATCTCGTTGGCGATCCGCTCCAGGGCCCCCGCAACTTCGGCGAGATGCTCGAGGTCGGAGCCACTGCCGATATGCATATGCAGGCCTGAGATCATCAGTCCTGCCCACTCGGCACGCTTCAGAATGTCGGGGATTTCTTCGTGCCAGATGCCGTGCTTCGAGCCTTCTCCCCCGGTATTGGTCTTCTGGCTGTGGCCATGACCAAAGCCAGGATTCACCCGCAAGGTGACCGATGCCCCCGGCATTCGCTCAGCGAGCTGGGTCAGCATGTCAGCCGATCCGCAGTTGACATGAATCCCGTGATGCACCACGGCATCGAGACTGTCGCGATCGAAGATATCTGCCGTGTAGACGATCGGGTGCACCGGTGGCAGACCATCCTCCTCGGGGCGTGCGGCAGCGTGGGGCGTGAAGCCCGCTGCCAGGGCCCGCTCAATCTCGCCCGCACTCACCGCGTCGACCACGACTCCTTCGCGACGTACGAGGTCGAGGACGGCGAGGTTGGAGCAGGCCTTCTGTGCGAAGCGGACCGTATCCCAGGCAGCCAGATCGCGACACCGCTGTCGAATCATCTCTGCGTTGTAGACGTAGAGTGGCGTGCCGTAGCCCTGTGCAAGTTCGGCGATCGAAACGCCGCCAACGGCCGCCGCAGCGGCATCACCTTCGTGCATCTCTGTCTCACTCTCAAAAGCCGGGAGGAAGGCCAGGGGGAGGACCAAAGCCACCACCAGGAGGACCGAAGTCACCGCCAGCGGGGCCGCCGCCCATCACACCTGTCATTGCCGCTGCTGCTCGCAGCACGCCACCATCAGCGGTCAGCTGCCAGGCCATGCCACGGTCAATCGGTCGCACCACAAACTGCAGCATCGCAGAGGGAGCGGCCTTCGCAGCCTCGGCGGCTGGAGCGATGTCTGCCGCGTCTGGGCCGGTCGTCGCAATGAAATCGAGCAGCTGTTCACAGGCGATCTGGATGGCCATGCCCGGCCGCACCTGACGCTGCTGTGAGGAGCCCTGCATCATGCTGTCGAGTCGACCGCTCACATCCCCACCAGCCAGGGCGTAGACATGGCTGGGGGTGATCGCCAGGGTCACCTTCACGGGGCTGCCCCCGGCCCCTTCGCCGGCAGCGGATGGATCGAGTTCGAGGGTGTGCAGAGTGGCGTCGCCCTTTGACTCCACGTCGAAAGCGAGCGCAACCCCAGGTGGGAGTTCGACGCCTTCGACAGCCTGCTTGATCGCAGACTCAAGCTTGCGGCCATCGGCCACCGAGGCGCCCCCCGTCAGCTCCGTCTTGTCGCCGTCAGCGGTCACTGCCAGGGTGGCATCAAGCCGTCCGCTGTCGAGCATCACGCCGAGGATCGTTGTGAGCAGTTCGATCACCGGCTCCGCTTGAGGATCGGTGTTCTGCTCGGCCGCCTGGGCGAGGCCGAGTTCGACCTGCTGCCGCATCTCAGGTGTGACGGTCTGAGCGAGCATCATCCGCATCATGGGTTCGCTCGTCTCGGCAAGGGGTACAGAAAGGCTCGCGGTTTCGTCGGCATCGACTGCCCCTGGAGCGCCAGGGACAGCGACGGTGCGGTTCTCAATTTCAACGCGACCCTTCTCCTCGTTGATGCCAAGCCCGAGCGTGAGCAACTCGATCTGCCCCAGGCCATCAACCATTGCGGCCACCGCATCGCCAGCCTGCGGAGTGTTGGCTCCCGGCGTCTGGGCGGCTGCTTGCGTCGCCATCGCAGCGAACTGCTGTCGCAGCGGTTCAGGCAGCACTGAGGGGAAGAGCGAGACGGCGACGGTGAAGTCGTCTGCAAGCGTCTCGAAAGCGGCGGACGGATCGAGATCGTCAGCCACTGGCATGCCAGTGGGGCTGATCAGGGCCCAGCCATCCTTCTCGACGATGTCTGCAGAACCGATGCCGGGCAGGGTCAGTTGTCGCACACCACCCTGATTCTGAACAGGGCCGATCACTCCCTGCAGTGAGCCGAGCAAGGCATCGACATCCTTCGCAGGCACACACCCACAGCCACTGATGATGCCGTTGTCGCTGGTGATGATCACGCCAAGAGGCTGACGCACATCCAGGCCTGCGAGTCCCTGACCACCCGTGGCCATCATCAGCATGCCTTCGGCGCTGCCGGCGAGCATGGGGTTGCCCATCTCACGTCCGAGCCATGTGAGCTGCTTTTTCAGGTCTCGGTAGCTGTCGACAGCGACCACGGCCACGACGTCAGCGGCGTCGCTGCTGGTGGTTGTCCAGGGAAAACCTCCCAGGCCAACCACGAGGGTGAGGGCAATCACGCCACATGTTCGCGAAAAGCACCGCATCGGATGATTCCTGTGTAAGAGTCGACGGTCCCAGAGGATGTGTTGTACGGGATGGTACGCCGGCCGGACAGGACCTGATCCTCACGGTGGCGGCCACGCGGTATCCTGTCAGCACATGGACAACGCTTTCACGCCTACCGATCGAGGAGCCTTGCCCCCGCTCCAGCCGGGCCTTTCCCAAGGGGCTGCTGCTCTGCCGGAGAGTCACTGGCCGCAGCACGGGGTGGAAGGACGGCAGCTGGTCGACGCGGACGATGGGGGTGAACTTGCCCGTCATCTGGGGGGCGGGCGACGGAGTCGTCCGCACTCGTCGCGGCTCCGGCTGCATCTGCTGCTGTTTGCGGCCACCTGCCTGACCACGTTTGCCGCAGGAACGGTCGGCTGGCAGCCGGTGATTGCAGGGGTGGATGCAGATCTCGGTGAACAGTTTTCTCTGCACTGGCAGCGGGGGCTGCTCTACATGGTGTTGGTGATGGCGGTGCTCGCCGCCCATGAAGCGGGGCACTTCATCGCGGCGAGGCTGCATGGCATTCCAGCCACGCTTCCTTTCTTCATCCCCATCCCGATTCTGCTCACCGGCACGCTCGGTGCGGTGATCGGCATGGAGGGGTCGCGTGCCACACGTCGGCAGCTGTTTGATATCGCGCTGGCCGGGCCGATCGCAGGGCTCGTGCTCGCGATTCCCTGTCTGGCGGCAGGGATTCTGCTGGCGGCTGAAGATATGACAGGGCCGTTTGCCATGCCACCTGTCGGTCGCTGGATGATGTCGTTGCTGCGGCCTGACCTCTCACCAATGGCCTCGATCGCCCCCAATCCTGCCTTCATGGCTGGGTGGGTTGGGATGCTGGTGACGGGGTTGAACATGATCCCCATCAGTCAGCTTGACGGTGGGCATGTGAGCTATGCGATCTTCGGTCGCCGCAGCTGCTGGCTTGCCCGCGGGATTCTGATTGCCGCGATCAGCACCATCGTGCTCCTGGGCACGATCAACTGGATCGCTCTGGTGGTGATCGTCACGCTCCTGGGTACGGATCACCCGCCGGTGCGAGACGATTCTCGCGGGCCGGGTGTGTGGCGGCGTGTCGTCGGGGGCGTGTCCCTGCTGATACCACTGGTCACCTTCATGCCAGAACCGCTGGTGCTCAACTAACACTGTGGTTAACACGGCGGTGGAGAACGCTGCGGTCGAGCGGTCATCCCTCGTCGTATACTGATGTGTTATGAGTCTGCAGAAGCCTGCCAGCCATTTCTTACGTCAGGACGCATACATGCTTCAGCCATTTCCCTCGCCCGAAGATGAACTGGCCCGGCTTGTCGAGGCCGCCCGCTTCTACGACTACCGTGTGGCCTCCAATCCGATGGCGGATGGTGGTGTGCCGGCTGTGCCAGGTGTGCGTTTCCCTGCCTCGCTGCATGAGCAGGGGCCAACCAGGATTCTGCCGCTGGAGAACAGTCTGCTCCTCGGCTGTCAGGGGCCGGCGACCACCCCCAGCCTGTCGGCAAACTTCCTGCATGTGCATTCGGGCGATGCCCTCGCGACAGATGCCAACGCGACCAGTCAGCTGTTTTTTGTGATACGTGGCGAGGGAGTCAGTCGGGTGGCGGATGCTGCGAGCACCGTGATCTCCTGGTCGGCGGGTGATCTCTTCACACTGCCTGCTGGGAGCCCTGCGACACATGTGGCGGGTGAAGAGACAGCGATCTACTGGGTGCACGATGAGCCGCTGTTACGGCATCTCGGGGCCGCGGCGACGCAGCAACGCTTTGCTCCGACCCTCTACCGTCATTCAGCCATCCGTGACGCACTCGATGCGGTGCTCAACGATCCAGAGAGCCGTAAGGCGAATCGGCTCAGTGTGCTCTTGGGGAACCACCTCTTTCCACGGGAGATGACGATCACCCATGTGCTCTGGGCGATGTTCGGCATTCTTCCCGTCGGTGTTGTCCAAGCACCTCATCGGCATCAGTCGGTCGCGGTTGACTTCGTGGTTGATGCCCAGCCCGGCTGCTACACGATGGTCGGTTCCAAGCTCGCGGACGACGGATCGATCGCTGATGGTGAACGCTTTGACTGGGAGCCCCACTCGGTGTTCGTCACGCCTCCAGGACTCTGGCATTCCCACCACAATGAATCGGGCCAGCCGGCGCACATCCTCCCGATTCAGGATGCAGGACTGCACACCTATCTGCGAACACTCAGCATTCTCTTTAGCCGTCGCACCAGCGATGGTGGTCACCAGGTGGTCGATGATGCCAGTTAGGGCGATGCTGTTCCGAAGATGACGGAAAAGGTGTTACGGCACCATCCATGCCAGCGGGCCAGCCTGAAGCCAGACCAGCACGCCCATCAAGGCAGCCAAGGCCAGTGAGTGTGGGAACACCCGACGCAGGATCGCTCCTTCCTGACGGGCCACCCCAGTGGCAGTGGCGGAGACGACAATGCTCTGGGCGTCGATCATCTTCCCCATCACGCCGCCGGTGCTGTTGGCAGTGCAGGTGAGGAGTGGGTTCAGGCCGAGTTGCTCTGCGGTGACCCGCTGCAGGCTGCCAAACATGGCGTTGCTGGAGGTGTCGCTGCCGGTCAGGGCCACACCGAGCCAGCCAAGCAGTGGCGCGAAGAAAGCGTAGGCAGGTCCGGTGGTTGTCAGGGCAAGTCCAAGGGTGACGTCGGTGCCGGAGTAGCGGGTGACAAAGGCCAGGGCGAGCATCGCGGCAATCGTGGCAAGTGACGGGAAGAGTCGCCGCAGGGTCGCCAGGAACAGGCTCCCTGCCCGCAGCCAGCTGATGCCAAGCCAGGGCACCGAGACGATCGCGGCGACGGCGATTCCGGTTCCGGCGGCGGAGAGGTAGTTGAAGCGGTAGACAGCCCGTTCGATCTCTCGCTCCTCCAGCGTGGCAGGAGGCACCTTCGCCACTCTCCCATCGAGGCGTGGCACGCTGATTTCAGGCAGGGGGGCAAGCCGATCGAGTGTCTGCTTCACAGGCGGCAGCCCCCAGCAGAAAACTGCGAGGGAAAGAAACACCCACGGCATCCAGGCCCAGGCAATGCGACCCGCAGGATCGGGTGCCTTCTCGCTCGCTGAAGTTTCGGCACTGGATGGTGGGACTGTAGCGTGGGCGTGCCGCCAGGGCGTGGCGGGCTGCCAAAACTGCAAGAAGGTTGCCACGCAGGCGAGGCTGGCGATTCCACCGACCACATCGACCAGGCTCGGTCCGACAAAGTTCGCCAGAGCAAACTGGATTGAGGCGAAGGAGACACCACAGACGGCCACCACGGGCCAGACGCCGATGAGCCCGCGCCAGCCGCTCATGGCGATCACCATCCAGGCCGGCACGATGAGTGAGAAGAAGGGAAGCTGGCGGCCGGCGAGCGCGGAGATCGCGTGTTCCTCGAGGCCTGTCACCTTGGCGAGCGTGATGATCGGTGTGCCAAGCGCTCCGAAGGCGACAGGAGCCGTGTTGGCGAGAAGAGCGATGCAGGCTGCCTCAAAGGCCGGAAAGCCGGTGGCGGCCAGCAGGGCTGCGGTGATGGCCACCGGTGCTCCAAAGCCTGCCGCGCCCTCCAGGAATGCACCAAAACAGAAAGCAATCAGGAGAGCCTGCACGCGGTGGTCGGCAGAGAGTCTGATGACCGAGCGTTGCATCACGTCGAGGGCTCCTGCTTCGACGGAGAGGGCGTAGAGAAACATCGCTGCGAGAATGATCCAGCCGATCGGGAAGAGCCCAAAGGCGGCCCCGTAGGCTGCTGCTGCGGCGGCCGCATCGGCGGGCATTCCCACCACCCCAATCGCGATCGCAAACGCTGTAGCGAGCCCTGCGGCTGCCGCCCGGGCCGCACTCCAGCCGGCAAAGGCGAGGAGCCCAAGCAACACTGCCAGTGGCAGCACCGCCACCAGCGTCGAGAGCAGCATGGAGCCAAACGGGTCGTAGACATGCAGCCAGACGGCATCCATAGCGTGGGTTCCTCTACTGGCTGCGGCGTGTGTGGGAGACGAGAACGCCGCGGATTGGGACGGGAATGCCGATTATGGTGCGTCCCGGCCACGCAAGCGACAAGGTGTGCTGCGGCTCCGAGGGCGAGCCGACCCAGTCTGGTTGGTACACTCAGTAGAGGACTGGCGCGGGCAGGAACCGCGTCTTGGGGAATGCGAGACGCTGCTGGAGCCCCCGCCATGCGATCCGCCATGACATGCTGTGCAGGTGTCGGTAGACAGCTTGTATTCCTGTCGTTTCTGTGCGGGATGCTATGGGGTGCCGCTCGGGCGGTGGGCGTGCACTCCGTTCAGGCGGCGGAGGAGTCGCCGCCGTCACCTGCGTTCACCGCCGACACCTTCCGTGAGCAGATTGCCCCTCTGCTGAAAGCTCGCTGTCAGGAGTGTCATGGAGCCGACGCTCAAGAAGGTAGCCTCCGCCTCGACACGCACGCAGGGCTTCGTGCAGGTGGCGGCACCGGGCCTGTGATTGCGCCCGGTTCTGCAGACACCAGCCTGCTGGTGCAGGCGGTGCGGCGGATCGATGAGCAGCTGGCCATGCCGCCTGACGATCCGTTGACTGCAGATGAGGTGGCCCTGCTTGCCGCTTGGATCGATGCAGGGGCGCCGCATCCAATGGGGTCGCTCGAACCGGTGGCCTCGCAGCCTGATCGGCTTGCAGCCCGTGATCACTGGGCCTTCGCTCCGTTGACCCGACCGCCCCTTCCCTCAGGCACTGAAGGCCATCCGATCGATCGCTTCCTGGCTGGCCCACTGGCTCAAGCTGGCCTCGAGCCCACGCCGCAGGCAGACCCGGCCACCCTGGTGAGACGGCTTGCGTATGACCTGACGGGGCTTCCTCCAACCCCTGACATGATTGATGGGTTCGTCGCGGATCCGTCTGCAGACGCGTTGGCGGACCTCGTCGACAGCCTGCTCGCCTCGCCTCGCTACGGTGAGCGATGGGGGCGACACTGGCTCGACGTGGTGCGGTATGCCGACTCTAACGGCCTCGATGAGAACGTCGCCCACGGCAACGCGTGGCGGTATCGCGACTATGTGATTGCGGCGTTGAACGCAGATAAGCCCTTTGATGCGTTTGTCCGTGAACAGCTCGCTGGCGATCTTCTCGTCACGGATACCGACACTCCCGAGCGGAAGGCTGAACTGCTCACTGCCACCGGCTTCCTGGTGCTTGGTCCCAAGGTGCTTGCTGAGGGGGACGAGACCAAACTGCAGATGGACATCATTGATGAGCAGATCGATACAGCTGGCAAGGCGTTTCTCGGCCTGGCCTTGGGCTGTGCCCGATGTCATGACCACAAGTTTGATCCGGTGAGTCAGGCCGACTACTACGCAATGGCTGGGATCTTCCAGAGCACCCGCACGATGGAGTCGCTCGCTCGGATTGCGAAGTGGAACGAGAACCTGATCGCGTCACCTGCCGAGCAGGAGGCCCATGCGGCTCACCAGCAGCGAGTCGACCAGGCCAAAGAGGCGGTCGCCGCGTTTCTCACCCAGACACGTGAGTCGTTGGCCGCTGGCGGTGAAGCAGAGGAGACGCCGGCTCCGGCTGAGATTGCTGAAGACGCCTTTCCCGAGGACGCGAAGGTCGAACTGGCCGCGCTGCGGGCTGCCCAGAAGCAACTCGAAGAGACGCTCCCGGAGCTGGCAACAGCGATGGGGGTCGTCGATGCAGAGCCGAAAGTGACCCCGATCCATCTCCGCGGCAGCCATCTCACGCTCGGTCGAGAGGTGCCCCGCGGGGTGCCGGTTGTCCTCGAACTCGATGGGCCAGTGGCGATCCCGGCTGAGGCGAGTGGCCGACAGCAGATGGCCGAATGGCTGACAGATCCCAGGCATCCGCTCACAGCACGGGTGATCGTCAACCGCGTCTGGCGGTGGCATTTTGGACGTGGGCTGGTGGCATCGGTCGACAACTTTGGCACGACTGGCGAGCCACCGACAAATGCGGCCCTGCTCGACTGGCTGGCGGTGGAGCTGGTGGAGTCGGGCTGGTCTCTCAAAGCCCTGCATCGGCTGATCCTCGCAAGCGCCGCCTGGCAGCGGTCAAGTGACCGTCTGGCTACGCCGACGGCCGCCATCGCTGCTGAACGTGATCCCGACAATCGGCTCTGGTGGCGAGCCGAACTGAGGCGGCTGGACGCTGAGTCGGTTCGCGATGCCATGCTGTCGGTTTCTGGTGAACTCGACCTCACGATGGGTGGCTCAATGCTGCATGTCGGGAACCGTGAGTTTCTCTTCGACCACACCAGCAAAGATGAGACTGACTACGACGTGCCGCGCCGAAGCGTCTACCTGCCGGTGATTCGCAACCACATTCAAGATGCCCTCTGGCTCTTTGACTGCACCGACGGCGCGGTGCCCGATGGCGACCGGGCGACCTCGACGATTGCCTCGCAGGCGCTCTGGCTGCTCAATGCGGAGCTGCCGATGCATGCGGCGGAGCAGATCGCAGCCGACATCCTGGCCGCAGCGGCCAACGATCAGAAGATGCAGGCACAGCTGGTGTTTCGTCGTGTCCTTGGCCGGATGCCAGCAGAGGGAGAGGCTGCTTGGTTTGCGTCGCGGGTGGAGGCGATTGGATCGCTGCTCGCGGAAGATGCGACATCGGCAGAGGTGCGAGAAAAGGCTGCACTGGCCGCGGCGACTCAGGCCCTGTTGATGAGCGAACAGTTTCTGGTGGTGCGGTAGGGCCGGCGTGCTGCACGCAACCGTGAGGTGCGGCTGTTCGAGATGTGGCGAGAGCGGCGGGGTAGGAACTGAACTGAACAGCGAGCTGAGCAGTAAACGCGGCAGCAACCCGTCGAGAAACGGTCTGTGGAGATGATGGCAATGTGGCAGCAGCGAGTCAGCAGACGAGAGGCCCTCTCGCAGTCGGCCGTGGGCTTCGGCTGGCTGGCAGCGTCAGCCCTGCTGAGTCGGGCGTCGTCGGCAGATGGACTCTCGGACTACCGCCTTCCTGCTCGTGCCCGCCGGGTGATCTTCATGTTCATGAAGGGGGGGCCGTCGCAGGTCGATACCTTTGACCCGAAGCCCAAGCTCGATGCCGACCATGGCAAAGAGCTGCCGTTTGCAAAGCCCAGAGTTCAGTTCGCTAAGACTGGCGTGCTGCTGAAGAGCCCATGGAAGTTCACGCAGTACGGGCAGAGCGGTAGCCCGGTGAGCGAGCTCTTTCCGCATGTCGCGCAGCATGTCGATGACATCTGTTTCCTGCATGGTGTGCATGGCACCAATGCCGCTCATGGCGGTGCTGCTCTCAAGCTTCATACCGGCAGTGACACGTTTGTTCGTCCCGGTATGGGTGCCTGGGTGAACTATGGCCTCGGCAGTGAAAATGAGAACCTGCCCGGCTTTATCACAATCTGTCCAACGCTGGCTCATGGTGGCGTGAACAACTGGGGGGCGGCGTTTTTACCGGCGGAGTGCCAGGGTGTGCCTATGGGGGTCGCCTCGAGGCCGGCAAGTGAAGCGGCTGTGAAGTACATTGCCAACCCCCGTCTGTCCCGGCAGGCCCAGCGTCTACAGATTGAGATGCTGCGAGATCTGGCCGAGCGTGGTGCCTCTCATGAAGCACGTCCGTCACCACTGGTGGAGGCGCAGCTGAAGAGTTTCGAACTCGCCTTCCGGATGCAGACGGAGCTGCCCGAGATTCAGGACCTCTCCGGCGAGACTGCCGAAACACTCGCGCTCTACGGAATTGGTGACCCCGTCACGGACGACTTTGGCCGGCAGTGTTTGCTCGCACGACGGTTTGCTGAGGCGGGGGTCCGCTTTATTCAGGTGACCCACAGCGACTCGAAGGTGCAGTGGGATCAGCATGCCGACCTCCGCGAGGGGCATGCCGAGAAGGCTTCGGAAGTCGACAAGCCGATTGCAGGCCTGCTTGCGGACCTCAAGCGGCGTGGTCTGCTTGAAGACACGCTGGTGCTCTGGGGAGGCGAGTTTGGCCGGACGCCGGTGGCGCAGGCGACCGAGAATGGCCGGGACCACAACCCTGAAGGCTTCACCATGTGGATGGCGGGTGGTGGGGTTCGCGGCGGCTTCCGCTACGGCAGTACCGATGACTACGGCTACTACGCGACCGAAAATGCGATGCATATCCATGACGTGCATGCGACGATGCTGGCTCTGCTGGGCATCGATCATGAGCGGCTCACCTACCGCTATGCAGGACGGGATTTCCGTCTCACCGATGTGGCGGGCAAGGTGCACGATGCCATCTTTGCCTGATGCCATCTTTGCCTGAGGATGACACGCCTTTTGTCCTCGGCTGCACGCAGGCGGAAATCGGGGTAGTCTGCTACCGTTCGTTGGTTGCCCGCTGGCTCGTCACGAGCGGCTGCTCCTTCGGCTTTGTTTGATGCGGGGATGAAGTAATGCGGGGATTAAGTGTGGTAGAGCAAAACGCTCACAGGGGGACTCGGGATGTGGCCGTTCGTTCAGGGTGGCGGAATGCGTGAGCAGCGACTTTTCAGCGGGCTGGTGGCCGCTGTGGTGTGGGTTATGGTGGCCGTGGCAGGTGTGGCGACGGCAGCCGAGAAAGCCAGCCGTCCCAACATCGTGTTCATCTTCAGTGATGACCACGCACCACACGCGATCGGCGCCTACAACGGCTGGCTGAAGTCGGTAAACCCCACCCCCAACATCGACGCACTTGCAGCCTCCGGCATGCTGTTTCGCAACAGCTTCTGCACGAACTCGATCTGTGGCCCAAGCCGTGCTGTGATTCAGACAGGCAAGCACAGCCACAAGAACGGCTTCATGAACAACGGCAACTCGTTTGACTGGAATCAGCAGACCTTTCCCAAGCTGCTTCAGCAGGCGGGTTACACGACGGCCATTTTTGGGAAGTCGCATCTCAAGGGCGAACCTCAAGGCTACGACGACTGGAAGGTGTTGCCTGGCCAGGGGCTCTACTACAACCCAGATCTGATTACCCCAGAGGGACGCGTGCGTGTGGAGGGGCACTGCACGGATGTGGTGACCGATCTGGCGGTCGAATGGCTCACCGAGGGACGCGATGGTGAGAAGCCGTTCATGCTGATGGTTCAGCACAAGGCGCCGCATCGCAACTGGATGCCGGCCCTGCGACACCTCTCTCTCTACGATGATGTTGAGATGCCAGAGCCCAACACACTCTTTGACAAGTGGCATGACAACGCGCCACCGGCCCGGTTCCAAGAGTTGGAAATCGACCGGCATATGCATCTCAACTTTGATCTGTTTGTTGACCTCACGCCCGACTTTGACGGAAACGCGCAGGAAGGCGGCACCGACCGCTCCGCCTGGCAAAACATGAAAAGGATGTCTCAGGAGCAGCTGGCCGCGTGGCGTGGTTTTTACGGACCTCGCGACAAGGCGTTTCATGAGGCCGAGCTTTCGGCTGACGGACTCGTTCGCTGGAAGTATCAGCGGTATGTGAAGAACTACCTGCGGTGTGTGCGGGGCGTTGACGAGAGTGTGGGCACGTTGATGAAGACGCTCGACGAACTCGATCTCGCAGACAACACCGTCGTGGTCTACTCGTCGGATCAAGGCTTCTACATCGGCGACCACGGCTGGTACGACAAGCGGTGGATGTACGAAGAGTCGCTGAAGATGCCGCTGATCGTGAAGTGGCCGGGCGTGACGAAGTCGGGCGCTGTCAACGAAGACCTCGTACAGAATCTCGACTACGCAGAGACTTTCCTGGAGATGGCAGGGGCCGCAGTTCCTGATGACATGCAGGGCAGATCACTTGTGCCGCTGCTCGCCGGCGACACGCCAGACGACTGGCGGGAGAGTATCTACTACCACTACTACGAGTATCCCAGTGTGCATATGGTGCCGCGGCACTACGGTGTTCGAAACGACCGCTACAAGCTGATGCACTTCTATCAGTTTGATGAGTGGGAGTTCTATGACCTCGAGACCGACCCTGATGAACTGCAGAATCTCTATGAGGATCCCAACTACGCGGATGAGATCGCAGCGATGAAGGTTGAGCTCGAGCGACTGCGGACACACTACGAAGATGACAGCGACGTCAGAGAGCTGCCGGAGCCTCGTCAGCAGGAGCTGCGATCGCCAGCCACCATTACTCGGGCCGGGTAGGCATGACCTCCGCAGCAGTGTTCAGCTGAAGAAGAGTCGCGTGGCGGTGCCGCGAAGGATCGCGTCGCGGTCGGCGGTGGTTAAAAACCTGCAGCGGTCGCGGATGAGAGCCAGCGAAGGCTCATAGCCCTGGCCGTCGGCCAGCTGGAAGGGGCCGTCCGACGCCCACATCAGCCGCTCGGCGCCGTAGGCATCGCGGAGCTGCCGGATCATCGGCTCGAGGTCTTCGTAGGGAGGCTGCTTGTGGCCGAGCGCGTAGAAGGCTGAGATTTTCACAAACACCGTGGGAAAACGGGCCAGGCCTAGCAGCAGCTCCAGCTGCCCTTGATCAACAGCTCCGCGCATGCCGATGCGGGCGAAGTGATCAATCACCACAGGTGTCTTGGGAAACGCCTGGCACATCCGCTGTACTGCCGGCAAGGCGTCGGGGTTCGCCAGGAGGCACATCGCCAGTCCCTTCTCTGAGGCAGTTTGCCACATCTGCCGCATGCCATCGGAGTCTTGCCAGGCTTCTGCTTTGGCGCGATCGGTGTAGAGGCGAAATCCGCGCACGCCGTGCTGGGCCATTGTCTGCATGGTGTCTGCCACCGTCGGCTGCTCGTGGTCAACGATGGCCACCCCGCCAAACACACCAGGGTGAGCGGCCATGCAGTCGAGCATGTAGCGATTGTCAAAGCCGTAGTAGCTCATCTGGATCAGTACGATCCGCGAGATGCCCAGAGGCTGTGCGGCTGCGAGAAGCTCGCTCGCGGTGAAGCTCGCTGGCTGCATGTCGCTGCGTTGAAAGTCAGCAGCGAGGGGATACCGCTTCAGGTCAGGCGTCCAGACATGGACATGAGCGTCGACAAGCCCGTCAGCGACCCCGGCGGTGGCTTCATCGCTGCAACTGAGTCGAGGCCCGGCGGTGGCAAAGGCGGAGGCGGCAAGAAGGCGGAGGCTGTTGCCCGTAAACGATCGCCGTGTGCTGCTGGTGTGAGAGGTCATGCGAGACGTGCTCCCCGTTGGTTGATCATCCCTGCAGATCGCGAAGACTCCCGCTAGCGTAGAAACGCGTCGAGCTGCTCTGCAACGCGGGACCGCGGGCCTGTGAGGCGTGTCAGGAGAACTGCCTGACAAACTCACGATAAAACGCCGTCGCTGTATTCACTTCAGCCAGAGGAACCGACTCGGCAGCTGCGTGGGCCATGTCGATGCTTCCTGGCCCGAACACGATCGACGGCACTCCGGCCCGACGTGAGAGTTTGCTGGCATCGCTTCCATAGGGAACACCAAGCGGTTCCGGCGAGAGCCCGAGTTGCTGACTCACGCGACGGGCAACGGACACGACCTCAGCATCATGTGGCGTCTCAAGGGTCTCATCGAGAAGCAGCGTGTCGATGCTATAGCCGACGCCGGTCCTGGCAAGCGTTGCCTCGACCACACGACGATAGTCATCGAGCACGACATCTGGCAGTTCACCTGGGAGAAGCCGACGATCGACATCGAGTTCACAGGCCTCAGCCACAATATTCACCTGCACGCCTCCGCGAATGATCCCGATGGAGCCGGTGGCAGGCCCGAGCAGCGGATGCTGAGGTTTGGTGAGCAGGTTGTTGTGCAGGCTGTCGAGCGCGAGCACAACCTCGGCTGCTGCCGAGATCGCGCTGGAGCCCAGCCAGGGTTTGGAGGAGTGCGCCGCTTTCCCGCAGAGTCGGATGCGGAAACGCAGCACACCTTTGGTGGCTGAGACTGTTCCCAGCCGTGTCGGTTCCGCGACAATGGCCGCCGCGGTCGTTCCACCAGCAGTGGCGAGGCCGTCAACCAATGCAAGCACCCCGCGGTAGGCGTGTTCTTCATCGACAACTGCGGCCAGCCAGACATCGCACGCAGGCGACTCCCCTGTGTCTGCGAGGTCGAGCACGGCAGCCAGCATCGCGGCGAGGCCGCCTTTGGTGTCGCACGAGCCTCGGCCCATGAGCTGCCCATCTTCAAGGACTGGGTCGAAGGCCGCGATGGTCATGCCTTCCACGCCAACCGTATCCATGTGGGCCTCGAGCACGACTCGCCGGGAACGGTCTCTGCCCGGGAGCACGCCGATCACATTGTCTCGGCCAGGCTCGACCGGCTGGATGAGCACGTCGAGACCGGCCTTCGTGAACTGACCACGCATGAAGCGAGCCAGGTCGGCTTCGCCAGGCCCACCGTAGGCCGGGTTCACGCTGTTGATCGCAATCAGCTCTGAGAGCAGGTCTGTGGCAGAGGGGGCCATACAGGGCTCGCACGAAAAGCATGGGGGAAACAAACTGAGGCGGGACAGCCTCTGCAAGTATCAGCCCTACGGTGACTCGGCCGTAGGCTCCACGGGATGAAACCGCAGCCGGTAACTTGCTCGCTTGCCGGCAGGCGTCGAGAGTGTGAGTGCGATTCCCTGCTCGGTTTTCTCGATCTGCACCTCGTTTTTCTGGAGTTCTTTCTCGGTGGTGCCGGCCGCGTAGTCGCGGGCGATGTCGCAGTCCCACGTTCCCTCGGCAAGTTCCATGGGGAGTAGGTTTGGAGGATGTTCCTGGGTCGCCGGTGTGGCGTAGTGCCACATCCGCCCGTTGACTCTCACGAAAGGCCCTGCAAGGGAATGTTCACCAGGAGGAACCTGGCCAAACGGGAACTGAACCATCAACCCGGTGATGTCGCGAAGCTGAGGGGCCGCAGGGAGTCCTTCGTCGTCCGTCGCGTCTGCCGGTCCACCGCCGGCTGGTGATTCAGGGGTTTGTGCCATCACGCCAACCGCAAAGGTAACCTGCCCCTCAAGCCCAACCTGAATGCTGATCGCATCGACCGGCCCTTCCTTGTCGAGCTGCATCGGATCGCCGGGAAACCCCGCGTAGAGGGGCCGTTCGGCAAGCGGGAACGTCAGCTGGATTGTGCGGACCACGGTGTCTCCAGTCAGGCCGCGGATCCGTGCCTGGATGAACCCCACGTGAGGATCGTCAATGTGCACCACGGAAGCATTCCAGGTGCCGTCGGGGAGATACTTCTCGCCATCGACGAGGTCTGCAGCCAACATCCGTGGCGCGCCTCCTGAGCGAAGTTCGATCTGAACCTTGTCATCGGGGATGCGAATCAGGCGTGCGGCATCGGAGAGCCTGCCTTTGACCTTGGGCGCGATCACCCGATCAGTCAGGGGGACGAGTTCTCCGGGCTTGAGCTGAGGACCTTGCCCGCGGCGAACGAGGAGTTTGATTTCTTCCCGCGGATCAGCCACCGCCTGGATGACCACTTCTTTGGCATCATCGGGCACGGCGGCCACTGAGGTCTGCCAGGTCTGCCCGCTGTCGGCAGAGAGATCGAGTTCGATGCGGTCCGGACGGGTGGGGCGATACTTTTGGCTGCCAAAGTCGGTGACAAGCCCGATATGAAAGTCGGCTGCCTCGCCGCGATCCTTCCATGGGATGGGGTCGACGTGAAGCCCCAGGCCCGGCTGCGAGAGGAACTCGCGAAGGCGTGGCAGGCTGACTGCGAAACTCGTGCGGTCTGCAGGCGGAGCCATCTTGGCAGTGACGACGCCCACCACCCGGCCCTTACTGTCAACGAGTGGTCCGCCGGAGTTGCCGAAGTTCACCACCGCGTCAAACCGGATCGTCTCGAGGATTCCAGCCTCGTCACGTCCGAGTGAGCTCACCCGGCCTTGGTTCATCGTGATCGACGGATTCCGGGCATCAACCAGGGTGCCAAACGGAAAGCCAAAGGCACGCACCTCAGTGCCGAGCGCTGGCTCATCTTCGGCTGGCAGCATGGGCAGAAAGGGTAGTTCTTGATCGCTGTCGACTTTCAGCAGTGCCAGATCCCATTCGTTGTTGCTCGACAGGCTGCGGGCCATCACCGTGCGCTCGTTGGGAGTGCCGGAGTCGAGGACAAGTGGCACGGTTGCCAGCATGTTGAGACCGTTGAGCACATGCACGTTCGTGATGAACAGGCCCGCGGGGTCGATGCAGAAAGCTGTGCCTTCCCCAGCTGGTGTCTGCTTCACAAACGCCGTGGCCCGCGAGACCCGCTCAATGGGGTCTTCTGCTGCGGCGTGCACCATGGCGGCAGGGAGCAGCGTTGCCAGCAGGGCCCAAAGCACGAGCCGAGAAACTCGCGGGAGAGCCGAGTTGAGACGTGGTCTCCAGAACTGGAGAAACGGGCGTCGGGAAAAAAGCATCGGCCAACCTCGGGGCTGCGGGCGGGTGCTGCGTTACCGGGGCGTGGGGCGGTGGAGAGTGTCTCGTTTAAGGATATCCGACGGGTCGCTCGCGAGGCTTTGCCGGGCAGCGTCAAACAATGGGAGGCGTGTGCGAGGAAGCCGCTGGTCCGTTGTCGGCGGCTGACGAGCTGCGTAAACTACTGAACTGTCAGGAGAGAGTCGAAAGACCGCCGAAGGCCGAACGCTCAGGCAAAAGTACTGACAGATTAGCGCTGTTGGAGAGAGGTGTGGCGGCTGTCACACCCACCGAAGGGGCAAACCCAGAGGCCGAAGCCTCAGGGTGAATCTCTCAGGTACCAGGACAACAGGGTTCCCGTCGTTGCTACCGCTGTGCGGTGGCCGCCCTCGCTCAGGAGCCTGAAGATGTCCATCGCGGAATCTCCCTCGGCCCACGTCCCTGCTGCCCCCACCTCGTCAGCCGCTGCTGCTGCGGCACGGCAAGATGCGGTGTTTGCCTCGAGGCACATAGGGCTGAGCTCCTCTGATGAAGCAGCGATGCTCGCGGCGATCGGAGCCGAGTCTCTGCAGGCGCTCCTTGAGGAGATCGTGCCAGCCAACATTCTGCGGCATGACGCTATGCAGATGCCGGCAGCGATCTCGGAGACGGCAGCGCTCGACGAGCTCCGTGCGATTGCTTCGCAGAACATCCTGCTGAAAAGTTTTCTCGGCCAGGGATACTACGGCACACACACCCCTGCGGTGATCCAGCGCAACATTCTGGAGAACCCGGCCTGGTACACCGCCTACACGCCCTATCAAGCAGAGATCAGCCAAGGACGGATGGAGGCGTTGGTCAACTTTCAGACGATGGTCTGTGATCTGACCGGAATGCCAATCGCAAACGCCTCGATGCTGGATGAAGCCACGTCTGCGGCAGAGGCGATGACGCTGGCCCACCGCGTTTCTAAGTCAAAGGAGAACGCCTTCCTCGTCGATTCACGGTGCCATCCGCAGACCCTGGAGGTGCTCGCCACACGGGCTGAGCCGTTAGGAATCGAGTTGGTCGTGGGGGACGTCACGGCGTTGGTGGAGACCCAGTCCTGCTTCGGTGTGCTGGTGCCCTATCCAGCCACCGACGGCGATGTGCCCGACTGGCGAGGCCTTGCACAACGGCTGCATGCGACCGCGGCTGTTCTGTGTGTGACTGCCGATCCGCTAGCCCTCACGGTGTTGCAGCCGCCGGGTGAGTGGGGGGCTGATATCGTTGTTGGCTCAACCCAACGTTTTGGCCTGCCGATGGGGTGTGGTGGGCCGCATGCGGCGTTTCTCGCCTGCCAAGATGCGTTTAAGCGATCGCTCCCTGGCCGGCTGGTGGGGGTCAGCATTGATGACGCGGGTAAGCCCGCCTACCGCTTGGCTCTACAGACACGCGAGCAGCACATCCGACGCGAAAAGGCGACCTCCAACATCTGTACCGCTCAGGTGCTGCCGGCCGTGGTTGCGGCAATGTATGCGGTCTACCACGGCCCTGAAGGGCTGCGGGCGATTGCCGAGCGGGTCGCATCGCTCACCTGCACGCTGGCGGAAGGGCTCAAGCGGCTGGGAGTGACGCTCCGAAATCAGCAGGCGTTCGACACCCTGTCTTTGGAAACAGGTGAAAAGACACAGGAACTCCTTGAGCGGGCCTGCTCGGCGGGCATGAATCTGCGGCAGCTCAATGAGGGCACACTCAGTATCAGTCTTGATGAGACGACCACGCCGGTGGATGTCGTGCAGCTGTGGGATGTGTTCGCTGCAGCATGTGGTGGTGAACTGCCAGTGTGGGAAGTCGTCTCCTCGGAGGCTGCGGCACAGCTGCCGCACGGGATGCTTCCAGAAGCACTGCGTCGCACCAGCGACTACCTCACGCACCCAGTGTTTCATGCCCATCGCAGCGAGACACAGATGCTGCGTTACCTGCGAGAGCTCGCCGATCGTGACCTGGCGCTCGACCGGAGCATGATTCCGCTGGGGAGCTGCACGATGAAACTGAATGCGACTAGCGAGATGATTCCCATCAGCTGGCCAGAGTTTGCGAATGTGCATCCGTTCGCGCCAGCGGATCAGCGAGCAGGGTATGCGATCCTCGATCGCCAGCTGCAGGCCTGGCTCTGTCAGGCGACGGGCTACGCAGGTATCAGCCTGCAGCCGAATGCTGGAAGTCAGGGTGAGTATGCAGGCCTGCTGGTGATTCGCGGCTGGCAGCAGGCTCGTGGCGAAGGCCATCGTGACGTCTGCCTAATCCCCGCGTCGGCACACGGCACCAATCCAGCAAGCGCTCAGATGGTCGGCATGAGGGTGGTCGTCACGGGATGTGATGCGGCGGGCAACGTGGATCTCGCAGAGCTCGAAGCGAGGTGTGTGGAACATGCGGACCGTCTGGCTGCGGTGATGATCACCTACCCCAGCACCCACGGCGTGTTCGAGTCACAGGTCCGCAAGCTCTGTGAGATTGTGCACCGCTATGGAGGGCGGGTGTATGTCGATGGCGCTAACATGAATGCCCTGGTGGGGGTCGCTTCGCCTGGTGAGTTTGGCGGTGATGTCAGCCACCTGAATCTTCATAAGACGTTCTGCATTCCGCACGGCGGTGGTGGGCCAGGGGTTGGCCCAGTCTGCGTGGTCGACGACCTTGTGCCCTTCCTGCCTGGACACGCCACTGGTGGCCTCTCGAGCGACAGTGGTGTGGGGGCGGTCTCTGCAGCTCCGCTTGGGAACGCTTCGGTGTTGCCGATCAGCTGGATGTATATCCGCATGATGGGAGCAGAAGGCCTGCGGCATGCGACCGCAGCGGCGATCCTGTCGGCCAACTATGTCAGCACGCAGCTGCGAGATCATTTTCCGACGCTCTACACCGGTGAGGGTGGGCGTATTGCGCACGAGTGTATTCTCGACCTCCGTCCGCTGGAGAAGTCGAGTGGCGTGACGGCGGAGGACGTGGCGAAGCGGCTGATTGATTACGGCTTCCATGCTCCGACACTCAGCTTTCCTGTGCCCGGGACGTTGATGGTGGAGCCGACCGAGAGTGAAGACCTGGCAGAAATCGATCGCTTTATCGAGGCGATGATCGCCATCCGTGAAGAGATCCGTGCGATCGAAAACGGCAGCTGGCCGCGGGACAACAACCCGCTCGTCCACGCTCCTCACACAGCAGAGGTCATTGCCGGAGAGGAGTGGAGCCGAACCTACTCACGAGAGACGGCTGTCTATCCTGTGGCCAGCCTGCGGCGGCGGAAGTACTGGCCGCCCGTGGGGCGAGTGAACAACGTGCATGGAGACCGCAACCTCTTCTGCAGTTGTGTGCCAGTGAGTGAGTGGCAGTGAGCCGCCGCTGTGAGCAGCTGGCATCTGTCGATGCATCAGACCACCATCACTTGATCGATGACGACACGGGGCCTTCGGAAAACATCAGCCGGGTGCCGAGAGCGATGGCGGTGATCGAGATGGGAATCGTCAGCAGCTCCCAGTGAAGGTCACCGAGGAGAATCTTCTCAGCGAGCACCCGCACGAACATGATGGCGAGCAGGACGGCCACCACCTCCATCAGGGTCTTCTTCAGTGAGGCGATGTTTTCCACTTTCAGCCAGCGAGGTGCTGCAGAGACGGTGTTGGTGTTGGTGAGAAAGAGCGAATAGATCCCGTAGGCGAAATAGAGGAACGTGAGGCCGGTGAGGCCGTTGTCGAGCGACTCCAGCAGCTGCAGGTTGGCGGCGACACGCGGGCTTGCCTGCTTGCCAACTGGCGCCGCGTCTGCCGCCCCTTCCAGGACGGGCATCATTTCCAGGTACTGGAGCACGGCCTCCGCGGTGTTGCTCGCCCCGATGACAAACATCAGCAAGGCGCCCACGAGCGACGACAACACCACCACGACGCTGAACCAGCGTGTCAGGCCCATGATCTGCGTCATGCGGGGCAGTTTTTGGCGAATGGCAGCAGAGGAGTGAGTGGCGTGATCCATGGACGACTTCCAGAAATAGAGGCACGGGCGGAAGTTCCGCATGGTACTTCAATTGCTGTCATCATGCGGTTGGCGGGCGAACGCGAGTCTGAGACCACTGTGTTGACGCTCCGGCCAAAGGCTTCGACAATCCAGGAGTTCAGACATTGACTGGCCCTTGCGTGCCGTCCCTTGGAGGTCTCCCTGCCACGGAGTTCCTCCTCAACTGGAGCAACCGAAGCGTGGATTCCGAGCAGACAGGCGTTCTCAATATTCTCCGACACGACGATCCAGAAATCTTTGCCGCTGTCGAGGCCGAGGCCACCCGCCAGCGGGAAGGTCTCGAGATGATTGCGAGTGAGAACTTCACGAGCGCTGCTGTCATGCAGGCTGTCGGGAGCGTGCTCACCAATAAGTATGCCGAAGGCTATCCTGGCCGCCGTTATTACGGTGGTTGCGAGCATGTGGACGTTGTGGAGAACATCGCTCGCGATCGGGCCAAGCAGCTCTTCGGCGCCGAGCATGCAAACGTTCAGCCGCACTCCGGGAGTCAGGCCAACTCGGCTGTCTACCTCGCGGCAATCCAGCCTGGTGACACGGTGCTGGCATTTGACCTTGCCCATGGCGGACATCTCACCCATGGGATGAAACTCAACGCCTCGGGCATCCTCTACAACTTTGTACACTACGGTGTTCGTCAGGACGACAACCTGCTCGACTTCGACCAGGTGGCCAGGCTTGCGCGTGAGCATCGTCCAAAGCTGATTGTGGCTGGTGCCAGTGCATATCCACGCGAAATTCCGCATGCTCGCTTCGCGGAGATTGCTCGCGAGGTTGGTGCCAAGTTGATGGTCGACATGGCTCACTATGCAGGGCTCGTGGCGGCTGGCATTCATGACAACCCCGTGCCCGTCGCAGACTTTGTGACGAGCACAACGCACAAGACGCTGCGCGGCCCTCGTGGTGGCATCGCCATGTGTCGTGAAGAGCATGCCAAGGATCTTGATCGTTCGGTTTTCCCGGGAACCCAGGGTGGACCACTGGAGCATGTGATTGCTGGTAAGGCCGTTGCCTTTGGTGAAGCGCTTAAGCCGGAGTTCCGGTCGTATGCCGAGCAGGTGGTCGCCAATGCGAAAGTGCTGGCAGAGAGCCTGCTTGAGGGTGGCCTGAAGATTGTCAGTGGTGGCACCGACAACCATCTCGTGCTCGTCGACGTCACGCCGGCAGGCCTTGGTGGCAAACTCGCCGAGGCATCACTCGATCACTGTGGAATCACCTGCAATAAGAACATGATTCCGTTTGATCAGCGGAAGCCGATGGATCCCTCGGGTATCCGCCTTGGCACGCCCGCCCTGACTACGCGTGGTATGGGTGCTGACGAGATGCGGCAGATCGCTCGCTGGATCCTCGCGGTGCTTGCCGCTCCTGAAGATGAGGCCGTGCTGGCGGCCACCAAGAGCGAGGTGGTCGCAATGGCTGATCAGTTCCCGGTGCCGGCGGCCAGGCTTGAGCAAAGTCTGGAAGCGGTTGAGCGATGACCACACCGGTCGCGGCGTCGTCACAGACCTTGGTTCGCCGTGTGATTCGCATCGGTCTCGTGCAGTCAGCCTGTACTGCTGACCGGGAGGCGAATGTTGAGCAGGCTCTCGTGGGCATTGCTCAGGCAGCCAAAGCTGGTGCTGACGTTGTCTGCCTGCAAGAACTCTTCGCTGGTGAGTACCCCTGCCAGACAGAAGATCATGCGAGGTTTGCTGACGCAGAGGCGATGCCTGGGCCGCTGACTGCTCGACTGTCGGCAGCGGCTCGGGAACATCGCGTGGTACTGATCGGCAGCGGCTTTGAGCGGCGAGCTCACGGGCTGTTCCACAACACGGCGGTAGTGTTTGAAGCGGACGGTGCGATTGCGGGGACCTACCGCAAGATGCACATCCCAGACGATCCGCACTACTACGAGAAGTTTTTTTTCACCCCCGGCGACACAGGCTTCCTGTCGGTGCCGACTGGCAAACTCGCTGTCGGACCGCTCGTCTGCTGGGACCAGTGGTATCCCGAGGCGGCTCGGCTGACGGCGATGGCTGGGGCTGAGGCGCTCTTCTATCCAACGGCGATCGGCTGGCTGGATGGCGAAGAGGAACTCCATGCGGCCCAGTACGAGTCGTGGGACACGATGCTCCGGAGCCATGCGATCGCCAACGGCGTGTTTGTCGTGGCAGTCAATCGCACCGGTCGTGAGGGGGCGTTGCGTTTCTGGGGAGCGAGTGTCGTCTACGCCCCGAGTGGCGAACTGCTCGTCAGGGGATCGCATGACATTCCTGAAGTGCTGGTGGCGGAATGTGATCTGACCCGGATCGAATGGTCTCGCACGCGATGGCCATTCTTTCGAGATCGCAGGATCGATGCCTACGATGGCCTCACGTCGCGATGGGGACAGTGAGCATGTCAGCCTCGACGCCAGCCTCGCTCGGCTATCGACTTGCTGCGGAGTGGGAGCCACAGCAGGCGGTCTGGCTGTCATGGCCTCATCGGCGGGCGACCTGGCCGGATCACTTTGAGCCGATCCCGCATCTGTTTGCGGATGTGGCGAGGAGGATTGCGGCGAGCGGACAACAGGTCTGCGTCGTGGCCACCGCTGCAGCACTTGCAGAGGCTCAGCAGATCCTCTCCGGTGTGAACGGGGTCTCACTGATCGATCTTCCAACGAATGATTCCTGGCTCCGTGATTCGGGGCCCGTGTTCCTGAGTGCACAGCCAGGCTGTGGCAGTCTGCCACCAGCTGCGGTGGCCTTTGGTTTCAATGCTTGGGGTGGAAAGTATCCACCGTGGAACGATGACGAAGCCCTCGGCCGGCGGATTGCCGAGTCGCTCGGGATGCGGGTGTTCTCCGGGGGCATGGTGCTGGAAGGGGGCGCGATCGACACCGATGGCGAGGGCACGCTGCTGATCAATCGACTCTGTGTCGTTGATGAACGTCGCAATCCTGGGCGATCGATCGCAGAAGTTGAGCAGGTGTTGCGGGACCAGCTTGCAGCGAAGCGGGTGATCTGGACAGGCGGCGAACTTGCTGGGGACGATACCGATGGACACATCGATCAGCTCGCTCGATTCGTGGCTCCAGGGCGTGTCTTGGCAGCCCGACAGCCTGATCCGCTCGATCCAAACTATGCGTCGCTCGAAGCAAACCTGGGCATTCTGCGGGCGGCTCGCGATGCGTCAGGACGGCTGCTTGAGGTGGTGCCAGTCGATCTGCCAAGTCGTTTCCAGCGATATGGCGTGCAGCTTCCGGCAAGCTCTCTCAACTTCTTGGTAACCAACACGACGGTGCTGGTACCCGTTTTTTCTGATCCGGCCGATGAACGGGCTCTTCAGACACTCGAGGCCTGTTTTCCAGGGCGTTCGATTGAGCCGGTCGACTGCCGCGACCTTGTCTGGGGACGGGGAGCTGTGCACTGCATCACGCGAGATCAGCCACGGTGGCCTCAGGACGAGGTCTGAGGAGGCAGGGCAAAGACTCCGGCCTTGCCTCGGAACTCTGGCTGCGGGACATTCTTGAGACGGGTGACGACCCGGATGACCGTCCTTTGGGAGAAAGACACGATGGAGTCGCTCGCCGCCGGAGTGCAGGGGTTTGTCACGCTGCTGGCTCGGCTGATGCTCGTGGCGATTTTCATGCTCAGCGCACTGGGCAACAAGATCCCTCAGTTTAGTGAGACGGTTGAGTACATGGCCTCGGAAGGAGTGCCGCAGCCGCGACTTGCCTTGTTTGGAGCGATCGCACTGCTGCTTCTCGGCGGCCTGTCGGTGATTCCGGGAGCCTGGACGCGGATTGGGGCCAGTTTCCTCTTCGTGTTTCTGATCGCGGCCACGTTTTTCTTTCACGACTTTTGGACCTACGCCGACCCAAGCCAAGACGCTCAGCAGCAGGTGCAGCTGATTCACTTCATGAAGAACGTGGCGATCGGAGGCGGTCTGCTGATGCTGGTCGGTTTTGGTGCTGGCCCCTGGAGCGTCGATGGCTGGATTGCCATGAAGGAGGCCGAGGCTGCTGGGGCACCTCAGAAGCCGCGGCGTTCAGCTGCAAAAGACAAGTCGAGAGATGCGTCTGATGAGTGAGCGTGGAAACAACGAGATCCCTCAGGAGAGAGAACAATGAGACGCCTGTGCATGAGCATGCAGACTTCACACCGTCCTGGCTGGCACCGTAGCGTGTGGCATCCTGGACTGCCTGCCATGATCGTGGCCCTGGTGGCGGTGCTCTATTCTGGATACAACGCCCCAGTTCACGCCGCTGAGGAGAAGCCCGCCATGCACACCCCAACCGTAAAGCCCTTTGGAAAACTTGCCGATGGGCGTGAGGCCCACCTCTACGTGTTGGAAACGCCCGGTGGCTGGCGAGCCACGGTCACGGACTATGGCGCGATCCTGACGAGCATGACAGTGCCGCTGGGTAAGGATGGGCCTGTGGATGTGGTGCTCGGGTTTGACTCGCTCGAGGGCTACCTCGCCGGCCATCCCTATTTTGGTGCAAGCTGTGGCCGCTGTTCCAACCGCATTGCCAATGGTCGCTTCAGTCTGGCAGGCAAGGAGTATCAGCTGGCCACCAACAACGGCGATCACCACCTTCATGGTGGTGATGAAGGCTTTGATAAAAAGCTCTGGAAAGCGGAGCCGAAGATGACGGATCGGGGACCAGCGGTCACCTTTCATCTCGTCTCACCGGATGGCGAAGAGGGATACCCTGGCGAACTGACGATCAAGGTCACCTACATCCTCACCCCTGCCGGCGAGCTCGTGATCGACATGCAGGCTCAGAGCGATGCTGCCACGGTCTGCAACATGGTGCATCACTCCTACTGGAACATGGCCGGGCAGGCCTCGGGCACCATTCGTGGGCATGAACTGACTGTGAATGCTGATCGCTACCTGCCGGTTGATGCTGGTTCGATCCCAACCGGGGAACTCGCTGCCGTCGCCGAAACAGCGTTTGATTTCCGTCCGGAGCGAGCCGCTACGGCCCGGCTCGGGGATGCGATCGACGCCCTCCCAGGCTCAGCCGATGGCACCAACCCAGGTGGCGTTGATCACAACCTCTGCCTGCGTGGCTGGGAGCCGGGTGATGCCCTGCGGCCGGTTGCCGTGCTACGTGATCCAGCCAGTGGTCGAACGCTCTCGATCGAGAGCAATCAGCCAGGCGTGCAGGTGTATACGGGCAACTATCTCGACGGCAGCCTGACAGGCAAGGAGGGGGCTGTCTACGAGAAGCACTCGGGTGTCTGTCTGGAAACTCAGAGTTTTCCTGATGCCATTCACCATGTCGGCGAGGCCGGCTGGCCGGCAGTGATTCTTGAGCCAGGCCAGACCTACCATCACCGAATGGTGCATCGCTTTAGCCAGTTGGCAGACTGAAGCGTTGCGAAAACGAGTGATAAAACAACGCGGGCCGCAGTTCCTCATCTCGAGCGAACTGCGGCCCGTCGTCATTCTGTGCGAAAACCTTACCGAACCCGGTTGAGTGTCCAACGGCTGTTGGCGGTGCCACTCGATGCCATCGAGGCGAAGGCCGCTGAACGCATCAGTTCCACAACCTGCGACGGCGGAGCATCGTCCCGGAAGCCGAGCATTGTCATGGTGGAGGTCTGGGTCGGCTCGTTCGCGACATCGACCGTCATGAGATAGTCGCCGCTGGTGCGGCCTGAACGCCCTGAACCATCGACGCTGGGGTTGTAACGCCCGTTGCCGTATGACGAGACGCCGATGAAGTAGGTGCCAGTGGCCTGAATCGTGAAGGTGATCCGGCTGTCGTATGAACCGCCAAAGTCGTCGTTGCGGGCAATCTGACGACCAGACGAATCGAACAGCCGCAGGTAGCTGTCGAGCGTTGATGGCGTGCTCAGCGTACGAGCATCGATATCGATCCGCAGATCGGAGCCTGCCCAGAGGTTGATTGAGTACAGGTCAACATCGGCTCCATAGTATTCGCCGTTGCCGATCGTCCCGGTTACGCGGGCACGACCATCGATGACGGCCAGCGGAAAGGCGGTTGCTATGGAGTCGTTCGGCTCGACGGAGGCAACCGGCGGAGTTGGCGTTGTGGGATCGGAGCCAGGGTCGGTCGGACCATCGTGAGACATGGTGACCACATAGTCACCAACCGTGCGGCCCCGTCGTCCGCTGCCAGCCACCGAAGCGTCGTAGCGGGTGTTGCCATACGACGACAGCCCGACGTAGTAGGTGCCCGTCTCGCTGACCGTGTACTGCAGGAAGCTATCGAGCTGCCCGAAGGCGTCGTCGTTTGAGGCGAGTTCGGTGCCGTTTGCGTCGAAGAGCCGCAGGTAGCTGTCGAGGGCAGAGAAGTCCGCGAGCGTGCGAGCATCGACGTCGATATCGATCGTCGTCCCACCGGCGAGGTCGACCGCAAACAGGTCCACATCAGACCGGCCAAAGGCTCCATCGCCGATCATGCCAGCCAACACCGCCTGCCGACCGTCAAACGTCACGGCAGTTGCCGTTGCAATCGAGTCGTTCGGCTCCATCGGCCCTGGAGCCGGTGGATCTGGGTCTGGATCCGGATCTGGGTCTGTTGCACTCTCGACGTACTGCACGAACAGTTCATATTCACCAGTTGATCGGCCACTCCGCCCACTGCCGGCCTCCAGTGGGTTGTAACGAGAGTTACCGTAGGCGGTCACGCCCACGTAGTAGGTGCCGGCCGCGTTGACGGTGTAGTTCAGGGAACTGTCGAGAGATCCTGACGAGTCGTCGTTGCGAGCAAGCTGACGGCCGTCGGCGTTGAACAGCCGCAGGTAGCTGTCGAGCGTTGAAGGTGTGGCCAAGGACTGGGCATCAACGTCGATCGTGAAGGTGCCGGCTGCGGTGACCGCAACGGCGTAGAGGTCGACGTCAGCCCGTTCGTACCCGCCGTCTCCGACAAAGGCGGAAATGCGGACCTGACCATCGGTCAGCGTCAGCGGGGCCGCTGTTGAGATGGAATCGTTCGGCTCGTAGGCCGCCGGTGGCGGTGGCTCGAGAACGGTCCAGGCGTCGGAGGCATTGCCGGCAAGTGGCTGACTCTCTGCGTCGATAATGAAACTGCCATCGGCGACAAGGGTGAGCTCGTACAGGCCTGGGTCAGTCGTCAGCGGCTCGAGGTCGGCGATCGTCCAGGTGATGAGATCATCAGTCACCAAGGCCACGTTGGTGCTGGCATCACCATCGATCAGAGGAACTTCATTTCCATTCCGAAGGAGGACAAAGTCGCTCAGGTCGACTCCGGTGACCGCCCGGTTAAACGTGATCGAGATCTGGCTCACCGCAGTCAGGCGTGGGTCTGGCGAAACATCAATGATGTCAGCCGCCAAGGCTGGTGGCGGTGGCGGTGGGTCGATGGTCCAGGTCTCACTGATGTCTGCCGTGAGAGAGGCTCCGTCACCACTAGTGATTCCGCTTCCGGCAGCGGTCAGCACGAGGCTGTAATCTCCCACGTCGCCGGTGACCCCAGTCAGGTCAGCGAGCGACCAGCGTGTCGAGTCGGTGCTCGTGAGGCCGATGCCGGCAGCAGCGAGATCGATCGCTACCCCATCCCTGGTCAAGCTGAGGTCGTCGAGGTCGAAGCCGGTCACGGCAGAACTGAAGGCGATGGTGATCGCGTCAACGGGATCAACTCGTGGATCGGGCGAGACATCCACGATGTCGCCGTCGAGCGTTGGTGTTGGGGTGACCACCTCGACCGTGATCTCGTAGTTGCCCGTTGAGGCCCCCGAGCGGCCGCTGCCAGCGACGAGCGGGTCGTAGCTGCTGTTGCCGTAGGAAGAGACACCAAAGTAGTAAGTGCCGGCCGTTGACGTGGTGTAACTCAGAGCACTGTCGAGCGATGCACCGCCGTTGGTATCGTCGTTGTAGGCCAGCTGTCGTCCTGAGCCGCTGAACAGCCGCAGGTAGCTGTCGAGGGTTGAAGCGGGCGAGAGGCTGCGAGCATCCACGTCGATCGAAATCGTCGCTCCGGCTGCCAGTTCAATCTCGAAGAGATCAACATCGCTGAAGGTGTAGTCACCATCGCCGATGATGCCAGAGAAGACGGCACTACCAGCGACAAGGCTCACTGGAGCCGCTGTCGCGATCGAATCGTTGGGCTCGAAGGGGGCCGGCGGTGGTGGCTCGACCACAGACCAGGTGTCGGAGGCATCCGTACTGAGTGTGAGGCCGTCGGTGTTGGTGATGTTGCTGCCGTCCGCGGCCAGCGTGAGCCGGTAGCTCCCCAGGCCTGTCGTAACCGAAGTGAGGTCGCCAAGTGTCCACGTCTGCTGGTCAGAAGTGACGAGAGTTGCTGAGTCGAGGAGATCGATGGCAGTGCCGTCGCGTGTCAGCGAGAGGTCACTTAGGTCGAAGCCTTGGACGGGAGTGGTGAACTCAATCACGATGGAATCGACGGCATCCTGACGTGGATCAGGAGTGACGTTGATGATGTCGGCTCGCAGCGATGGCCCGGCTGAGACAGCATTCAGTGCGGCGGCGGCATTGAGCAGCCCCCCCGTGGCTACTTTGCCATCGAGCGAGGAAATAGGCGCGGCCGTGGACAGGATCGCCTCACGAATCTCTGCGGGCGTCAGGTTGGGGTTGGCGGCAGCGAGGAGGCCGACCACGCCGGCAACGTGTGGCGTGGCCATGGAGGTGCCGCTGTAGCTGGCGTACGAGTTGCCAGGCACCGTCGAGTAGATGCCGACACCAGGAGCGCCGATATCAACGCTCGTGGCTCCGTAGTTTGAGAAGCCGGCGAGGCCGTTGCTGCTGTCAGTGGCGGCCACTGAAATAATCGCCTCACTGGTCATGCTGGCAGGGTAGCCAGGGAACACATCGTTGTTGTTGCCTTCGTTGCCGGCAGCAGCAATGAACAGGATGCCCGCGTCCCCTCCCGCTTCGATCGCGTCGCTCAAGGCTGTGGAGAATCCACCTCCCCCCCAGCTGTTGTTGGTGGCCACGATGTTGATCCCGTGGTCACGCCGCATCATCGTCGCGTAGTTCACTGCCCGAACGGCGTCACTGGTGGAGCCACTGCCACCGCCGCTGAGGAACTTCAGGCCCATAATCGAGACCTGCCAGTTCACTCCTGCAACCCCGACGCCGTCGTCGCCAACGCCACCGATGGTGCCCGAAACGTGCGTTCCATGGCCGTTGTCGTCCATTGGGTCGCCATCGTTGTTGACGAAGTCATACCCATAGATGTCATCGACGAAGCCGTTGCCATCATCGTCAATGCCATTGCCTGGGATCTCTCCAGGGTTCTGCCAGGCGTTTGCAGCTAGGTCGGGATGGGTATAGTCCACACCGGTGTCGATGACCGCAATCACCACATCACGTGAGCCTGTGGTGATATCCCATGCCTCAAGTGCATCGATGTCGGCATCGTCAACACCCCCGGTCTGTCCGGTGTTGTGCAGGCCCCAAAGGCGATTGAAGCTGGGGTCGTTCGGTGTCGCCGCAGGATTGATCACAAAGTCAGGCTCGACATAGAGCACGCCTGCCGTGGTCGAAGCCCAGCCGAGCACGTCTTGGGTTGTGGCCCCAGGGGCCGTGACCGAGTAGAAGCCCTCACCGAGCGAGGTGGAGCCCCATGCGGCCTCTGCCGCATCAGCAAACAGCGAACTGGCAAACGCACCGTTGGCGAGGTCGGTATCGGTGCGAACGATCCAGGAATCCGCCCGCGTCGTGAACGTTTGTCCACCCCAGTTGAGCTGGGATGTGAGAAGATCCGCGCCGGTGCTTGCAGAGAGGCAGAGCCGTTGCTCGAGGGATTCATGCCTCAGACGGCGAGTTGCAAGACGACTCGCAGACTTCATCTTCCGAGAAGCTTTGACAGACCGTCTCCACCAACCGGCGTTGCTCCTGCGCATACACCACCTCTGCTGCGTTGCGTCGAATCGCTTCCCCGTATGAGACAGCGTGCCTCACGCCCAACGATGCGACGAGAAATCTAACGAGTGGTGTCTACGAGTGATTCCGGCCACTCCCAGACGACCGACCATTATGGCGAAACGGCTGAGCAAGTCAAAGATCAAGGGTGAAGGTCGCCTCTCTTGTCTCGGCAAAATGCGGTGTTTTTGGCAAGAAAAAGCGGTTGGGTGGTCGCACTTGGCCCGTGGCGGCGGTTGACGTCTCCCGCGGGGAAGGGGGTAATGTCGATCTGCGGGCGGTGTAGCTAGCCTGAGCGACAGCTGGTCTTTGCTCCAACTCCTGGTGAACTTTGAGGAACGCTGGTGGTTTTTCCCATTGCTGACGACAACTCCGACCGCACGCTCTCGCCGATCGTCACGATCGCGCTGATCTGTGCAAACGTGTTCGTGTTCGTTGTTCTGCAAGGGATGGGGAGCAACGACGACTTCACAATGGCGTTTGTGCAGGTGCCCGCAGAGATCATCTCAGGTCGCGACATTGTCACCGAACCTGCGGTCCGCAGCGTCGAGGTGCAGGGTGAAGTCTTTCAGGTGATGGACCCAGGGTTACGCCCGACCCCGATCCCCGTCTGGCTCACTTTGCTATCGGCGATCTTCATGCACGGCAGTGTGATGCATCTCCTTGGCAACATGTGGTTCCTCTGGATCTTCGGCGACAACGTCGAGGATGACATGGGCCACGGGCGATACACGGCCTTCTATCTCGCGACGGGTGTTATTGCATCGCTCGTGTTTGTCATCACCAACATGCAGGGGGATGCGGCACTCACCCCGAGCCTGGGGGCATCGGGAGCGATTTCTGGGGTGCTGGGTGCCTATCTTGTGCTGCACCCCGCCCGCCGGGTGAGCGTGATCTTTGTGCGGGTCTTGATCGATGTGCCCGGCTATGTGGCAGTCGGTATCTGGTTCCTGTTTCAGGTGATCAGCGGGCTCTTCGACACGAGTGGCGGAGTTGCCTACTCGGCTCACGTTGGTGGGTTTGTGGCTGGTATGATCCTGGCAAAGCCGATGAGTTCCAGGCCGGCGCGGGAAGCTGCCGACCCATTGCTCATGGTGCGGCGTCGACTTCCCTGAGTGATGCTGCCCGCAGGCCGACGCAGCCACGATACGTGTCACGGGGCGTGGTGGCATGTTGCAAACACAAAACACCCTGAGCGATGAAGAGGTCGGACAGGCATGATCAAGCGAATACTTGTGGGCGTTGGGACCAGTCAAACGGCCCAGACCGTCGCAGACTACGCCGTCGAACTGGGACGACAGTTTGAGGCAGAACTCCTCGGCGTGGCGGTCACCGACCCGCTGCGATTGGAATGGACCGGGCCTAGACCGATCGGGATGGGCGTTGAGGCGGTGACCACGGAGCTGCGAGAAGATCGGCTGCGGCGAGCAACAGCGGACGTGGCCTCTGCGAAGGCGATTTTTTCAGAACGCTGTCGCGCGGAGAATGTCGCCCACGGCTTTAGCGAGCAGGTTGGTGATCCATTCGAGATTGTCAGTCAGCTGGTTCGGTATCAGGACATGTGTGTGTTTGGGCTTCGCGGGCTGTTTGAGCATGACATCGTGCCCGAGCCGCGTGATGCGTTGGAGCGACTCGTGGCCGACGGCGTGCGGCCGATCCTCGCTGTGGGAGAGGAGTATCGTCCGGTACGGAAGGTGCTGGTCGCCTACTCGGGCTCGCTCGAGAGCGCAAAGACCTTTAAGCACTTTGTGCTATCGGGGCTCTATGCAGACGCGACTGTTCGCGTGGTCAACTTCGGCAGCAAGCCTGCAACCGCCCTGGGCCTGCTGGATCATGCGGCTGCGTATTTCCGCAGCCATGGGCGAACGGTCGACACCGATCATGTGGATGGCGATCCGCAGCAGGAGCTTGTGCGGTATGCCACCGCCTGGGGAGCGGATCTCATTGTGGCGGGGAATAGTGCGAAGAACCTGCTGATGCGTCGGCTTTTTGGAGAGACTGCCCTGATGCTTCTCCGTGAGTGCACACTGCCGCTCTATCTCTCACAGTGAGCTGGGTTCTCGGAGTAGGTGTTGCCGAGTTGAATGAGTCGTAAGGGTGTGCGCCGCGACGGGGCATGTCCGCCGGTTGCTTCTGCTGTCAAAGTCGTTGAGGTGTCCATGTCGTATGTACAGCCAGCAGATGGCCATCAGGCCCGTTTTATGCCGGTCTTGATGGGACCGCCTTCGTCTCGGGGCGTTGCCAGTTATGGCCGAGTCGATGTGGTCGCGGCCCAGTGGCGAGTGCACAGTGGGTTGCTGGCTGGCCTCCTGCCCGACGGCTTCGTGCCGGTGCTTGACGGACTAGAGCCTTTAGGACTGCTGACAGTGGCCTTTGCCGACAACCAAGGCGTTGAGTTCATGGCGGGCCGTGGCTATCGGGTGGCCTCAGTCTTGGTGCGGGCCGCCTTTGGGAGCCAGGATGGCCCCAGTGGTGACTTCGTGGTGGCGATGTTTGAGGACGACTGTCTGCCGATCGTGCTCGGACGAGAACTTCTCGGCCTGCCCAAGTTGTTTGCGGACATTTCGATCGAGGATCGCCCTGACGCCTCGATGATGTGCGGGGCCTCGCTCTGGGGGCATACCCTGTTTTCTCTGGAAACAGGGCCACTCCAGCCTCGAGAAAACCTGCCGGAGCAGCTGCCGCCTCCCCAGCCGTTGTTGGGGATGAGGTCGTTTCCCGACCCGACGAGCGGAGCCTTGCTCGGAGAGCCACTGCTGACCCCCGTGGAGGCCACGCCGCAGGAAATAGCCCTGGGAACCGAAGCCACGGTCAGCTGGGGATTTGCCGGAAACGGGGAGATTGCCTGTGTGGCTGGGTTGCTTGACGCGCTCCGAACGCTGGCGGTCGACGAGCCGGTGGTGGTCGTGCGGTCTGTGATGAGCCGGGTGCTACGAACGGACCTGATTGAGCGTCTCGCTCCGCCTTGTCCACTGCCTTCTGCGAGCCTATGAAAGAGAGGAGCGTTCAGCCTGTCGCGGAACCGGTCCGCGCTGCTGAGCGTTTCAAAGGGCATGCAGGCATTTCGGGAGACCGTTTTCATGTTTGAGGCAGCATCGGCCTGTTCTGAAGCGAATCCCAGCCCTTCGGCATCCTCACCGCCGCCGGCATCGATCCCTCAACACGTCGATGTGGCGGTGGTGGGCGGTGGGCCCGCAGGGGCGACCGTGGCCACGCTCTTGGCAATGGCAGGTCGACGGGTTGCCCTGTTTGAGAGAGATCGCTTTCCACGATTTCACGTTGGAGAGTCGCTGATTCCTGAGTGCTACTGGACGCTCGGCCGACTCGACATGCTCGGCAAGATGCGGGGCAGTGGATTCACTGAGAAACACTCGGTCCAGTTTGTGAATGAGCATGGCACTCTCTCCGCCCCCTTCTATTTCGCAGACCACAAGCAACACGATAGCTCGCGAACGTGGCAGGTCACTCGCAGCGAGTTTGACGTGATGATGCTCGAGAATGCTCGCGAGAAGGGCGTCGAGGTGTTTGAGGGCACGCGGGTGCTCGAAGTCACCTTCGACGGCACGCGTGCGACAGGCGTGACGGTGCAGCAGGAAGGAGCGGCTGCCGTGAGCGTGACGGCCGATGTGGTCGTTGATGCGAGTGGCCAGTCAGCCATGATTTCTGCTCGGTTGGGCAACCGACAGTGGGATACGGAACTGAAGAAAGCTGCTGTCTGGAGCTACTGGCGGGCCGCTGAGCGCGGCGAGGGAAAAGACGAAGGCGCTACGACCGTCTTGCAGCTTGATCAGAAGCAGGGCTGGTTCTGGTATATCCCGCTCGCGGACGACATGGTCAGCGTGGGGGTGGTGGCAGACAACGACTATCTGCTGAAAGACCGCGGCCACCGCGATGCTGAAAAGATTTATGCCGAAGAGATCGACCGCTGTCCGGGGCTTGGGCCACGATTGGCGAACGCCGAGCGGGTGGCACCGGTGCGGGTGGCGAAAGAATATTCCTACCGTGCCACGGAGGTCGCCGGAGATGGCTGGGTGTTGATCGGAGATGCCTTCGGCTTCCTCGACCCGCTCTACTCCTCCGGCATTCTGTTGGCATTGCGGAGCGGCGAGATGGCGGCCGACGCCATCGATGCAGCGTTGGCTGCCGGGGATCCATCAGCGAAGCGGCTGGGCACGTGGGGGCCAGATTTTGTTCGCGGCATGGATCGCATGCGTCGACTGGTGATGGAGTTCTATGACGGGCTCAACTTCGGCAAACTCGTCAAGCGAAATCCAGAGCTGCAGGGTGTGATCACCGATCTGCTCATCGGCGACCTGTTTACCGATCGCGTGGACGCAATCGTTGGCCCCCTCGATGAGCTGCGTGCTGAAATGGCTACGACAGCTGCGAGCTAATCAGATGCGATGACTCTGGCTGGTGCTGCTCAGGCCGCGGTGGCTGTCCCGCCAAGCAGTGGTGGCATCGGGCAGCCGAGGGCATCAGCCACGCCCCGCAAGAGTTCGGCTTCCGTGGCGGTGATGACTCCGTCATGCGAGACGATTGCTGCGATCGCCTCGACAACGCGTCGCTTTGACTTCGGCTTGATAGAGGCCAGAGCGTCCACGGCATCTCCCAAGGCATCGAGTCGAGCCTGGGAGGCTGTCAGCAGTTGAAGGCCTTTGAGGCCAGTGGCCGCGACACCCCGCTCAAAGGCGGCCGCCGCCTCGTCGCTTGAGGAAGCACCGCCGTAAGCGAGGCAGCTAAGCAGCACCGACACATCACGACGCGACGGCGAGCGTTTCTTGCCAACCTTCGACTCGGTTCCAAACACCGGATCGAGATGCCGCAGCAAGATCTTCTGCAGCACCCATTCGAAGAGATCGAGCCGGCGGTCCGCCTGGACCAACGCTTCGATGGCTCCACGAAACCGCTTGTATTGTTCGATGGAGAGCGTTCGCAGGGTCCCGATGGCCGTGTCTACCAGCATCAGCCGCTGTTCACGGGGCTGGGTGTCGACGAGCAGAGAGAGCTCACGGGTTTCCTGACAGGAGGCGGGCTCGGCAAGCGATTCGAGCAGCTGAAACTGCTGGTGCCGCATGTTTGGGTCTGGGTCGAGCAGTAGTGCATAGACAAGCCCGCGACATCCAAACGGATCGTGGGCGGCATCCCGCAGTCGCGACGGCAACGCAGTGAGGAGCTCGTGGGCGTGTGCAATGTCGGCAGCAGTCGGCTCGCCAATCGCCGCGACGGCAGAGCGAGTGGCGACTGGGGGAGCCGCGAGCGGCGCTGCTGATGCCGCTGGTGGTGTTTTCAGGTCTGCTGAACCGCTCGCAAAACCGGCAATGGCTGCCTGGGGGCTGCTGCCTGTGCCGCTGGAACTGTTGGCCGTGGACTCGGCGAGAAGTGCGGCTGTGGCAGCATCGATGCGGGCGATCCGCTCTTGCAGCGGGGGATGCGTGGCAAAGAGTGTCCACAGGCCTGATGAGAAGAACATGTGGGAGGCCTCAGCCGCTCGCGGCGTCTCCAGCTTCGAGCCGTCGGGCGATGCGATCCGAGCCAGCGCCCCGGCGATGCCGGCTGGATTGCGGGTGAACTGCACGGCTGAGGCATCTGCCAGAAACTCCCGCTGCCTGCTGACCGCTGCCTTGATCAGGCTCCCGAAGAAGGTGCCGACATAGCCGATCACCATTAAGGCGAGTCCAAACAGGGCGATACCAGCCTGCGCCCCACCCTCGTTTTTGCTCGACCGTCGGTGTCTGCCGGAAGCGAAAATCCTCAGCATGTAGTAGCCGATCAGGCCGAGCACGAGGATGCCATGCACGATCGCGATCAGCCTGAGGTTAAGCCGCATATCTCCGTGGAGAATGTGGCTGAACTCATGCGCGACAACACCCTGCAGCTCATCCCGAGAAAGCTGTTCGGCAGCACCACGAGTAATGCCAATCACTGCGGAGTCGATGTCGAGGCCAGCGGCGAATGCATTGATGCCCGACTCGTTGTCGAGCAGGTAGACCGGTGGCACGGCCGTGCCCGAAGCGATCGCCATCTCCTCAACAATGTTGAGTACTTTCCGCTCAAGGGGATCACGGGCATCGGGGGTCAGCCGGCGTCCGCCAAGCATTTCCGCAAGCTTCTCACCACCTCCAGAGAGCTGCAGCGTCTTGTAAAGACTGCCGCCCCCGATCACCAAGCTCACGCCAGCCGCAACCAGCAAGAAGACATCCGGCTGCCACCAGGCCGTACGTTCAAAGAGGGCAGGCGATCCATCGCTGAGGTTTGGCTGGCTCCCAATAAATACTGCCAGAGCAACGACATAGATGATGACCACAGTGGCCACGAAGGCCGCCACCATCAGTCCCACTAAGAGCTTGGTGTTGCGGCGAGCCCTGTCTTGATGAGCAAAAAAGTCCATGTCACCTCACATCGGATGAAGGAGCTGCACGAGGGATGCCGTCCCAGTGAGCACACCGTCGGTGGCTGCCTGCCTTCGCGAAGACCGCGTGGCCTGCCGGCAGTCGGGCGACGATGCTCCGCTGGAGGCGTGTTGCGGGAGAGACCGTTGACGAAGCGTCTCGCCGCTGAGCCGTTCGTAAAGAGCGTCAAAGACTCAGAACGACACCTTGGGGGCCTGCTTGATCTGCTCCTTATCATCGAACTCCAGCAGTGATGCCGGCTGGAAGCCGAACATGCCTGCGAACAACACCGGCGGGAAGGTACTGCGGTAGGTGTTGTAGGCAGTGACGGAGTCGTTGAACGATTGCCGGGCAAAGGCCACTTTGTTTTCTGTGCTGGTGAGCTCTTCCTGGATGGAGAGCATGTTCTGGTTGGCTTTGAGGTCAGGATAGGCCTCGGCCAGGGCAAAGAACCGCCCCAGACTCTGGGTCAACGCTGTTTCGGCAGCCCCGAGCGAGCCGATCGCCGCGGCGTTGCCAGGATTGGCTGCGGCTGTCGACGCGGCGGCGGATGCCTGGTTTCTCGCCTGAATGACCGCTTCGAGCGTTTCCCGCTCATGGGCCATGGCGCCCTTGGCTGTTTCCACAATATTGGGAATCAGGTCGTAGCGTCGCTTGAGCTGCACGTCGATCTGTGCAAACGCGTTCTTAAACCGTTGCGAAAGAGTTACGAGTTTGTTGTAGATGCTGGCGACCAGCATCAAGACGACCACGACGATGCCGGCAATCACCAGCAGGGTGATCGTCGACTCAGAGAGTGCGAACAGCGGCATGGCGGTTTCTCCAGGGGGCAGACGTTGGGAGCATCGATCGCGAAAAATAAGTCTACGGCGGCGAGTCGTTGCCTGTCGCGACCGCTTTCGGCTGGCGTTAGCTGACCACGTTTCGAGGCGTTCCGTCGAGGAAGCCGCGGAGATTGGCAGTGACCTCGTTGATCAGCCGTCCGCGAGCATTGCGAGTTGCCCAGGCGATGTGAGGCGTGATGACGCAGTTGCGAGCACCGAGCAACGGGTTGCTGGCCGCTGGTGGTTCGGTGGAGAGCACATCGACTCCGGCTCCAGCCACGCTGCCGGCAGCAAGCGCTGCGGCCAGGTCCGCCTCCACGACCAGTCCGCCGCGGGCGGTGTTGATCAGGTACGCCGAGGGCTTCATCAGCGAAAGTCGCTGGGCGTTGATCAGGCCCTCCGTATCGGGCGTCAGTGGGCAGTGCAGGCTGACAACGTCTGCCGAGGCAAACAGATCGTCGAGCGATCGAAAGCCCACGCCATCGGCGTCGGTGCCCGGCTGTTGGCTCCGAGTGCTGGCGATGACCTGCATACCAAATGCCTGGCCGATGGCGGCCACACGTCGCCCGATCGCTCCGTAGCCAACGATGCCGAGTGTGAGACCCTCCAGCTCAATCAGATCACCGTCCCACCAGCAAAAGTCTGGGGAGGCCGCCCAGCGGCCGCGGTGTACCTCGTCACTGTGGTGCCCGGTGTGGTTGGTGAGTTCGAGCAGCAGGGCAAACACCGACTGGGCAACACCAGGAGTGCTGTAACCGGGAACGTTCGTCACGGTTACGCCGTGACGAGCAGCGGCAACAAGATCGATCACGTTGGTGCCGGTGGAGAGCAGCCCGACATACCGCAGGTTGGGCAATGCAGCGATTGTCTCGGCGGTGAGCACGGTCTTGTTGGTCAAGAGCACCTCAGCCCCAGCAGCACGCTGCACGACCTCAGCGGCGGGTGTGCGATCGTGCGGTATCACGTTGCCAAGGGCCGCCAGGGGGCCCCAGTCGAGGTCGCCGGGATTCGTGGTATGGGCGTCGAGGATCACAATTTTCATCGGCGTTTCACTCGTGCGTGGGCGGATTCTTCAGTTGAGAGCGTTCTTTTGTACGGCCTTGAACAGGTTTCACGGAAGAATTCTCGGAAGAAATGCATGCTCACGAAATCCTCACATTATCCACATCAATACCTCACACTTCGCTAATACTTTTGGATCTGAGCTGGCGGATGCTTTGCCAGTTGCTTAGCAACCTCCATTTGTTTTGGCATCGTCCCGGTCGGATCCGGGCTGAGTTCTCACCACCTTGTTCTTATTACCTTGCGGGTTCTGCACCGATGGCAGCCCCGCATTCTCGAAGGAGAAATCGCCAGTCATGGCAGACACGAACATCCATCACAGTCACCCTGCTGACGGTCGCACGGTCGCGGCACGCAGCGGCTTCACCCTTGTCGAACTGCTCGTCGTAATTGCGATTATCGGCGTGCTGGTCGGTCTGCTGCTTCCTGCCGTGCAGAGCGCTCGCGAGGCGGCTCGGCGGATGCAGTGCGGCAACAACATGCGTCAGTTCGGGCTTTCCTTCCACAATGCCCACGACACGCTTGGCTACTTTCCGGCAGCCTGCTACACGATCGACTCAACTGACCTCTCCGAGTTTCCGCAGGCTCCGCGAGGGAATCCTTCCCGCACCGAGCATTCGTGGCGGGTGAAGGTGATGCCATACATGGAGGACAACACCCTCGCCAGCCAATACAACTTCGACCTCAACTGGTGGGAAGGGCCAAACCTTGCTGTTGCTCAGCAGAATGTCTCGGTCTACCGCTGTGGTTCAGCTCCACAGCCCGAGGGGCTTCTCAGCACGCCTCCAGGACCCACGCGCGACAGCGACTCCCAGGCTCCCGCGTTGAGCCTGAGTGCCCCGCTGGGAACGAGTGATTACGAGGTCTTCACCGGAGTGAAGAACAAGGTCTTCGACCCAGACCCCTACGCCAGCAAGGGCCCTGTGGCCGACGGTGCGCTGGTCAAGGACAAGGTGTCTACGATGGGACAGATCAAGGACGGCACGTCCAAGACCACGCTCGTTGTCGAGGCCGCAGGTCGGCCAACGATGTGGCGTGGGCAGCCTTCCGTGGCGACTGGTGAGATCAATCAGTGCCTTGGCTGGGCGGATTCACTCGGTCCGTTCAAGCTTCACAACATCGGCCCAGACGGCATGAAGAACTCCGTTCCGAAGAACCAGGGGCTTCCCTTCGGCGGTTCATGGGGTGGAACGAACGACGGCGAGGCCTACTCCTTCCATCCTTCCGGCATGAACGTGGTGATGTGTGACGGCTCGACGCACCACATCAACAACAGCATCGACCTTCGCGTGATGGCAGCCAAGATCACGCGGATGGGTGGCGAATCTGTGCAGGAGTAAGCAGCCTCGGCTTCCCGTTGATCGATGGAAGCTGAAGGAGTGCTGTGATGATTTGCAAACGCCCCGTTCAAACCATCCTGGTTCGGACGGGGCGTTTCGCATGTTCTTGGACAGTTGTCGTAGAACATGCGCGATGGAATCAGCGTAGGCCGCTGGTGGGCGGCGGGTGAGATTTCTCTGATGCTAGGAAAACTTCATGCGTTCGTTCTGGTTTGTGGTGTTTTCAGTGTGCTCTCTTCTCTGTGCCGTGAGCGTCGCTGATGCGGTTGCTGAGCCGCTGCCTTCGATCGCTGGCTGCCGCATCGAAGCTGTTGGATTCTTACCGCCCGCCGTGCTCTGCGAGGCGAGTGGGCCTGGTTCAATCGATGTGGGGCTTGGCGGGCTCAGCGACCTGCTGCTGGAGTCTGAGAACGCAGGGACACTCCGATTTCAAGCGATCACTGACCGTGGACCTAATGGCAAAGTTCAGACGCCTGAAGGCAAGCGACGCACCCTGCTCAATCCTGCGTTTGCCCCGACCGTTGTCAGTTTTGAGGTGGCGGAAGCGAACCCTGACAACCCGCTTGTGACGACCCGCGATGGTTCCGCAGCGAGGCTCTCGGTCAGCCTGATTGGCATGAATCCGCTCTTTGGTCGCACCGGCGTGCCGCTGACGGGGCGACCGAATGGTCTCGGCAATGATGAGCCGATCCTTGATGCCAGTGGTGAGAAGGTGCTTGAGGCGGATCACAACGGCTTTGATACCGAAGGCCTCGTCCTCCTGCCTGATGGCAGCTATTGGATCTCCGAGGAGTACCGTCCGTCGCTGGCATGGATGTCGGCAGACCGGCATGTGCAGGGGCGGCTCACGCCTGCTGGCCAGAAACTCACCGACGCCGACATGGAGTCACTCGACGTCCTGCCATCTGCATACGGCAATCGCCAAGACAATCGCGGCTTTGAGGCACTGGCTGCGAGCGAGGATGGCAGCACGGTGTGGGTGATGCTGCAGAGTCCGCTTGACCATCCAGCGGAAGGTGCTGCGTCTGCGACGGGGAACGTGCGGCTGCTGGCGATCGACGTCGCGAGCAAACGGCCGGTGGGTGAGTATGTCTACCGTGCTGGTCGCCCTTCGGCCGCAGGCTGGGCGAGTCAGGGGGCACCACCGGAAGATGTGAAGCTCTGTGCGATGTCTGCTCTTGACGATGGGCGGCTGCTCGTGCTGGAGCAGTCTGATGGTGCGGTCGCTGAGCTGTATGTGATCTCACTGAAGGCTGCCACGAATCTGCTGGACCGGGCTGCAGAGATGCCGGTTGAGCCCATCGCCGATCTGGCAGCCGCCGGCATCGCGATGGTCGGGAAAACGCTGGTTGCCGATCTGGCGCCCCATCTCCCGGCGATGGCAGACCATGTCACCGATGGAGCCTGGCGGAAGTATGGCGATGAGCCACCAGGACTGAAAATCGAAGGCATGGCCGTTCTCGACCCCCACCGCGTGGCACTGGTCAACGACAACGACTTCAACATCGACTGGATCGAGGATCCTGCCGAGCCACAGCGACGCAACTGCCTGTGGGTGATTGAGCTCCATGATCCTCTGGTGGCGATTCCCTAAGGCCGCTGCGGTTGGTGCTGCGGGCTCATCGAGGCGTTTTCAGAGACCGCCACACGAACGGCTGCCGATGGTAGACTCCCCGGCTCTGCCTCAAGGGCGAGGCCGTGTTCGGGGAGGATTGGCAGATCATGGTTGATGGGAACAGTTCGTCTTCGCAGGCAGCAGCGGGCGGTGAACCGCCAGTCTCGGACAGGCTCACCCTGGAACGCGAGGTGCTCGCTGACGCTCGTCGTCGTGGGACCACTGCGACGCTGGCCGCCTACGTGAAACTTTCTGGTCCCGGCTGGCTGCAGTCGGCCATCACCCTCGGCGGCGGCTCGCTGGCAGGATCGCTCTATCTGGGTGTGATTGGTGGCTACGACTTTCTCTGGCTGCAGCCGCTGATGATGATTCTCGGCGTGGTGATGCTTTCGGCAATCGCCTACGTCACACTCTCTACCGGCCAGAGGCCCTTCGAAGCTATTAACACGCATGTGAGCCCTGTCCTCGGCTGGGGCTGGCTGCTGGCAGCGATGATGGCCAACCTCGTCTGGGCCATGCCACAGTTTTCCCTCGGCACTGCTGCGCTTCAGCAAAACCTGCTGCCCGAACTGCTTGGTGGGGATGCAGGGAAGTTTCTCTGCGTGCTCGGGCTGTTCTTAGTTGCCTCGGTGGTGGTCTGGTTTTACGACTCCGCCGGGATCGGGATGAAGATCTTTGACTGGGTGCTCAAGGCGATGGTCGGCCTGGTGGTGATCAGTTTCTTTGGCGTGGTGACGGCGATGTCGCTGGAGGGACTGCTTGACTGGGGACGGATTCTGTCTGGCTTTACGCCAGACATCGGCTTGCTCTGGCATCCGGCGAAAGACCTGCAGCCCTTTATCGAGGCTTCGGGGAATGCGGGCTACTGGACGCAGGCGATCCTGGCCACGCAGCAGGAACGAATGATCGCGGCTGCCGCGACAGCGGTCGGCATTAACATGACGTTTCTCTTGCCTTACTCCATGCTGCGGAAGGGATGGGACAGTGGCTTCCGCGGTCTGGCTACCTTCGACCTTTCGACAGGGCTGTTTGTGCCATTTCTGCTGGCGACCAGCTGTGTTGTGATTGCGGCGGCGACGCAGTTTCACGCCCGTTTTGATCCAGTGGAAGTGGAGCTGCCGGCTGCGGAAATCAGCGGAGAGTTTCGCAGCAACCTCGAGAAGCGTCTGGCTGCCGATGAGGACGCTGAGGCCTTCGCTGCACTCGATGAGGCAGCGTTGAACGCCAAGATCGATGCGTTGCCGATCGCTGATCGGCAACTGGCTGTGATGCTCGTCAAGCGAGACGCCTTTGATCTCGCCAAATCGTTGGAGAATCTCTTCGGCGAAGGTGGGCTCACTCAGCGGATTTTCGGCGTTGGTGTGTTGGGAATGGCGGTCTCTACGATCATCATCCTGATGGTGATCAACGGCTTCTGCGTGACCGAGATGACCAGCCGCGCTGGTGACCGCGTCGTGCATCGTCTCGGGGCGGTTTTGCCCGGCGTTGTTGGTGGACTCGGTTTCCTGGCGGTGTGGGGAGATGACCAGGCCCGTTTCTGGCTGGCGGTGCCCACAAGCAACTTTGGGATGGCTCTGCTGCCGATCGCCTATGTCACCTTTTTCCTGATGATGAACAACCGTTCGCTTCTCGGTGATGCGATGCCACGCGGCCTGTTTCGACTGGTCGCCAACCTGGTGATGCTGCTGGCGATTGCAGTGGCTGGCGTTGGAGCTGGGATGTCGATCTATGCCAACCTTGGCTGGGGCGGGATGGCAGCGGTGGGCGTGTTTATCGCGTTGATTTTTGCGGCGTCGTTCATGCACTCGTCTCGTCAGTCGGCAGCCTAGGGCCGCCGGGCGGCTGGGCAGACGCCATGTGGGCTTGCAGCGATGTGGCCAATCACTGAGGCTGTCACTCACTGATGCGAACACCTGCTCTGCAACCTGACCTGCTGACGTCACGAAGATTCGGTGGTGCCCTGAGTCGAAGGGCATCCGCCGCGGCTTGGCTGTTTGTCTGGTGCCTGCTGGTCACTGCCCGTGTGGCAGGGGCTCAGGGGCCAGTGGAGCGGCTGTTGACCATTCCAGCCGGAGCGGCCCAACCGCGGGCAGGCCAGGCGGCTGCGAAAGACCAGGAGCAGCCGACACCGAGAAACTCGGTGGTCCCCAATGCTGTTGGTGGGCAGGCTGCTGAGAGTGCCACGGGAGAGTCGCAGGAACCGGCTCCGCCGGCAGACGGTGAGCCGACGGCGACAGTCGAGGCCACATCCCAAGAACTCACTGAAAAGGCGGATCGTTTCCGCAAGCAGCGGGAAAGCCTCGACCAAGACACGTCGGTCCCTGCAGAACTCAAGCCCCGCCTCGTTGAGCAGGTCGAAGGAGCGATCGAGGCTGTTGAGCGACAGCGGAGGCTCTCTGAAGAACTCAAAAAACTTCGGCAGACAGCAGCATCGGTCGACCAGAGAAAGCAGGCGGTCGAGACGGCTGCTGAGGAAGCGGTCGATCTTGGCCTGCAGAAGGTGTCTCCGACGGCTGATGTCGACGCTCTTGACGCGGCTCAGCGGCAGGCGGAGCAGGTGCTCGCGACCGTTTCCGATCAGGTAGCAAAGTTGACGGAGCAGATTGCTGCCCAGAAACGCGATGCCAAACTCCTGCCGCAGCAGATCGCCGATCTTGAAACAAAACTCAGCGGTCTGCAGGCAGACGTGCCCATTGAAGAAGGCACCCCTGCCGCACTGGCGACCGCTCTGCAGGTGGCCCACGAAGCCGCTCGGGATGCGGCGGCAGTAGAGCTTGAGGTCGCAAAGCAAAAAGTCATTACATACAACGCAGAAGCGGAACTCCTGCCACGTGAACTTGAGCAGCTGCAGCGGCGAACTGCTGCAGCCATGGACGCAGTCGAGAAGATCAGTCAGCGGGCATCCCGACGCCGGCAGGACATGATCGTCACTCGTGTCGAAGAGTTCGAAAAAGTGCTCTCGGTGACATCGGGAGCGCGTCAGTCTCAGGCTGCCGACACGCTTGAGCTGTTTGACGAATGGAGTGATCTTGCCAAGGAAAGTCGTCTGCGAGCAGACGATCTCACGGCCACGCGTTCTCAGGCACGGTCACTGCAGGCTGGCTTGGAAGAGATGCAGGCTTTGGTCGACAGCGATCTCTCCACTGGCGGAGGGCTCAGTCGATCGGTTGGCTACCTTCTGCAACGAACTCGCGGCAGCCTGCCGTCAGCCGCGGAAATCGCTCAACGTGGTGTCGAGCAGTCGCAGCGAGTTGAAGATATTCAAGACATACTGGCACGCATTAGCGGTCGGCTTGATGAGCTTCCTCCACCGATCGTCCGGGCCGAAGGTCGAGAGCCAGAGGCAGAGGTCGATTCACTTGAGCGACAGCTCCTGCAGGAGATGGACCGAGATGCGGAACGTTTTTTAACAGAAGCGTTGATTCCACTCGGCGTGGAGCAGGACAAGCTTGAACTTGTCGTTCGAACCTACGAGAGCCTGATCGATCGCAACCTCCTTTGGGTACGAAGCAGCCGTTTTTTCGATCTCAATAGTCTGTGGTCTGCAGGGCAGGGGCTTGCCGGTCTTCTGCAGTGGAGACGATTTGTTGAGCTGGGGCATGCGCTCCAACTGGCGGTTGCGGAACGTTGGGGAGTGGCGGTGCTCGGGGGGCTCTTAGTAGTCGGTCTCTTCGTGCTACGTCGCCTGTTTGTGAAACAGATTGTCAGGCTCGGAAGCCAGGCGAAGGGTCGTGGAGCGCTACGGCTGCAGACGACATTGCAAGCCATGGTTTTTACGGGCTTGGCGGCCACCCCCTACTACCTCGCTCTTTTCCTCGCCTCCTGGTTTCTCGCTGCCTCCAGCGAAGAACAGACATTTACCCATGCCGTCGCCGAGGCACTTGGACGCGTTGCCACGGTCTTGCTTCCTCTGGAACTGCTGCGGCAGCTTGTCCGCAATCACGGCGTCGCCCTCGCCCACTTCGCCTGGCCGGATGTGATCATCATACCGGTGCGACGGACGCTGCGGCGTTCACTCCTGATCGGCTTGCCGCTGATCTTTCTCTGGTCACTCGTTGATATCGAAGCAGCGAGCCGAGACGAACTGATTGCTGCGGCTCGGCTGCTGTTTATGGCCGTGATGCTTGTGGTTGCTGTCATTTTCTCAAGCCTGGCACATCCGACGCGGGGTATTCCACGAGATGCGTTTCGTTCGAACACGCCCACACTCAAGTTCGGATGGCTCTGGCGACCGTTTGTGGTGGTGGTGCCTGCAGTGTTGGCTGGCCTCATGGCATATGGCTATGGCTACTCGGCCCGGCAGCTCACGGTCTCTTTCTATCAGTCGATCTGGGTCGTCGTGCTCTCGATTGGCTTCCACGGGCTTGCGAAACGCTGGCTACTGATCTCCCGGCGGCGGATGGCGCTTGAGGAGATGCGGGCCAAGGCGTCGGCACGTGAGCAGGCTGAGTCGATGGGAGTCGCTGCTGCGTCAGGTGTTGAACTCATCGAGATCAACCAGTTGGGTGTCACCGAGATCAACGAACAAACCCGACGACTGATCGATGCGGTTCTGTTTGTGTCGGTGCTCGTCGGGCTCTGGTGGATCTGGGCTCCGGTGCTCCCTGCGCTCGGGTTCTTAGAGCAGGTCACACTCTGGGAACTCCGCGCGGATGATGGAACGGTAACCGGCGCCGTCACGCTGGCGAGTCTGCTCGTGGCAGTTCCAATGGTGGTGCTCACGCTGATCACGGTGCGGAACACGCCCGGTCTTCTTGAGGCCGCCGTGCTACGGCACCTGCCACTCGATACGGCCACCCGCTACGCTATCACGTCGCTGACGAGTTATGTGTTGGCGGCGTTTGGGATTGCGGTCACGGCAGGCACGCTCGGGCTCACCTGGGCATCCATTCAATGGCTGGTTGCCGGCCTCTCCGTCGGCCTCGGTTTTGGCTTGCAAGAGATCGTGGCGAACTTCGTCTGCGGCATCATCCTGCTGTTTGAGCAGCCAATCCGCGTTGGTGATGTGGTCACGATTGATGGCATCGATGGGGTGGTCTCGCGTATTCGTATTCGGGCGACCACGGTGACCACCTGGGATCGGCAGGAATACATCGTTCCCAATAAAGATCTGATTACGGGCCGGGTGACGAACTGGACTCTGAGCGACTCCACCAACCGTATTCATCTGGTCGTCGGTGTGGCTTATGGAACTGACACACGCCGTGCCACCGAGCTGATTCGTGAGATCTGTGCCGCGAACCCGGATGTGCTTCCCGAGCCGGAAACGTTGATCACGTTTGAGCAGTTTGCCGACTCCACGCTGAACATCAGCATCCGGGCCTACCTCGGCTTGATCGAGAAACGCCTGGTAGTGATTCACGACCTGCACACGGCGATCCATGAACGGTTTGCAGCCGAGGGGATTGAGATCGCCTTTCCGCAGCTTGATGTCACGGTGCGTCGTGAGCTGTAGCAGCAGCCGATGATGAGGGCTGGGCAGTCGCCATGTGCTCTGGGGCACTGATGCCCATCGAGAGATAAATGCTCATCATGGCATCGACGCTCATCTCGGCCGGCACGATGTTGTCCGCTGGCACAAACAGCAGCGCGCCGCCGAACGGAACCGGAGCGGTAGGGATGATCACCATCTGGTACTCACGTCCCTGCACCTTCACCCGTTCCGGTGAAACGAGAAAGGCTAGTAGGCCGCACTCACCACCTCCGCCGAAGAAGCAGAACACTGGTGACATGCCGCGGATGGCGTCGTTGTCTCCAGTATTAAACAGGTCGACCATCTGTTTCGTGGTGCCATAGAGGCTGCCAATCAGAGGGATCCGTGAGAAAAAGGCGTCGGAGATTCTCACGAGAACCCTGCGGGCTCCTGCTTCGATCGCAGCACCGAGCAAAAAGATCACCACGAGCAGGATCAGCCAGCCGATCAGATAGGGCACGTGCGACTCTGGCCGAACGGAGAGCCCAAGCCGCGAGAGGCCCTTGCCAACTTGGGTTCCTGGCCCGACAAACCCGATGAGAAAGTCAACGCCCCAGACGACCGCTCCGATGGTGACCACCAGCGGCAGGAGGATCAGCACCCCCGCCAGAAACATGCCGGTGATCCGCTTCCAGATCCATCCGAGTCCACCTGTCATCGTTGGCTCCTGCATACGGTCGAAGGGGTGTGCCTGCTGCATGCGAGGCACTGTTCAAAGTGGGCGAGGTGAAGTTGAATAAGGTTCGTCATCAGCCGGGCAGCGTACCGTTTGGTGAGATTTCTGTCCCCGTCCCGACACCTGACAAGCGCCGTGATGGCTGATATTCCAGACCCATTTCGCAGCGATCGGCGGGCCACAGGTGTGCGTGCTTTTGTGGCGGGCGATGAGCGGATGCCGATGATCCTGCGACATGGTGAGCTTCGAGAGGCGGCCAAAGACTGGCAGACGTTTTCCTCAGACGCTCCCTTTCGAGTGCCGATTCCGTCGGAAGAGCACCTCCGCAGTGTGCGGCAGCTGCCGATCGAGACGGACCCACCTGACCACAGCGACTACCGCACGCTGGTGGAGCCGTTCTTTCTGCGTGCACGGCAGCCGGAGTTTGTCGCTCGCGTGGAAGCGATCACAGCGGAGTTGCTGAAACAGGCCGTTGCCAGCGAATCCGTTGAGGTGGTCAGCGAGTTTGCTTTGCCGTTGCAGTCACGGGCGCTGACGGTGCTTCTGGGGGTGCCCCAGCAGGAGGCTGAGCGGTTTATCGCCTGGGGTGTGCATGTCTTCCATGGTGAGCATGGCCTGCGACAGGCCCGGGAGCTTGAGGCGTACCTCGGTGCAGAGTTTGACCGGGCCGCCGCTGATCCTGGAGACGACTTCTACGGCGTGCTCACGAAGGCACGCTTCCGGGGACGGCCGCTCTCTCGGGAGGAAAAACTCGGCTTTGCGAACCTCATGTTCGCCGGAGGCCGTGACACCGTGATTCATAGCGTGGCCACCGCGGTTGGGTATCTGGCGGAGCATCCAGAGGCGTTTGCATTTCTGCGGGAGGATCCAGGCCGGATCGTGCACGCGGCAGAAGAGTTCTTTCGGGCATTTATGCCGCTGACACATATCTCACGAACCTGCCCAGTCGAGACTGATGTGCATGGGACAACTGTGCCAGCCGGAGGACGAGTGTCGCTCTGCTGGGCGTCTGCCAATCTCGATGAGACGGTGTTTGAGGCCGCCGACGAGGTACGGCTCGATCGACGGCCGAATCCCCATGTGTCGTTCGGATTTGGAGCTCACCTCTGCCTGGGGGCTGCCCATGCCCGCACGGTACTCAAGGCAGTGCTGAAGCAGCTCTGCGAGCAGGTCGGTAGCCTGCAGCTGGTTTCCAAACACGAGCGGGTGGAAACGACGGAGTCATTCCAGCGGCAGCTGGGCTATGAGACGCTCAATGTCGCCTTTGCGGCACGACGCTGAAGCGACCGTGCATGGCAGGCGGCTACCGACCGAGTTGCGAGAGGTAGCGAACAAGGTCGGCGAGGTCCTGTCGCGAGAGACCATCTACCAGCCCTTGCGGCATGAGCGTGGCTCCTGGATTTGCCTCATCGATGTCGGCGGTACGGATCGAGACAACCTTGTCTTCCGCGGTTCGGAGTGTGAGTTCCGCATCAGTCTCGGAAACAGGAATTCCGCTGATCACTCGGCCGTCTGCTGTGAGCACGACGAGCGTGTTGTAGCCCTCCTTGACGTTCTTAGCAGGATGGACAACTGAGTCGATCACGTAGTCGAGCGGGCTGGAGGCTCCAATCGCGGTCAGGTCAGGCCCGACACGGCCACCCTCACGGCGGATACGGTGGCACTTCACACACTGCAGTTTCTCTTGGCGATAGAGGGCTTCGCCACGCGCGGCATCGCCAGACTCGGCGACGAAGGCCGCAAAGGTGGAGAGATCCCCCGCAGTCATCGCAGCCGTCTGCACGGGCGACTCCCCCTTGGAGAGGCTTTCCAAGAGCGGCATCAGCCGTGGCTGCTCCTGACCGGCACCCCGCACCAGTGCCATGCCGTGTACGAGGATGTCACGGGAAATTTCGGGACCAGCGACCAGCGCGTCGGCCAGTCGATCGCCACCGCCTCGTCGGCTGAGAAAGGCACGGAAGAGCCGGTCTTGGACAGGCTCGGGCGGAGCTGCCGAGAGTAGTTCGGCCGCTGCGGTCGCCGCGGCCTCCGGATCGCCTGCTGCCAAGGCTTCAACTGCAGCGGCGCGGAGTCCTGGGGCGAGGTCTTGGTTGGAGGCCAGTTCGGCCAGCGGGCCAGCGGAGACTTCGGAGGGGAGCCTTCCGACTGCTTTGATCGCCGCCTCCTGCAGCCAGTTGGGTCGGCTCGTGTCGGCAGCGAGGGTCTGCACGGGGGCGACCAGATCAGTGAGCCTCCACACTCCCACCGCTTCCACGGCTCTCACTGAGAGTGGACCACCATCAGTGTGGAGCAGGTGCGTGAGTCCCGAGAGGTCGCCAGCGGGAATGACTCCACGGGTAGAAGTGGCCGTCAGGAGCGAACCGAGCAGGGCTTCTGCACGCTCAAAGGGCGTGGCTGTGTCGACCGCGACCTCAAAAGCAAGTCGGGCCTGCTCGGGATTGCCGTAGAGGGCGATCACCGTTTCTGCCTGAGCAATGACGTCTGCGGAGAGATTGCCACGGCTTTCCAGAAGGCTGACCACCCATGGAATCGCAGCCTCGCTCTGCGCCGCCTGGATCGCAAAAAGCACGCGTTCAGGTCTTCCGCCGTCGTCGAACGAACCTGCCAGCAAGGCCGGCCGCCAGGCCGACTCAAGCTCACGAGCGGCGAGCCAGATGGCGTAGTCGAGGGCATCGTCACGGTCGTGGTCGACGGCGTGCAGCACCAGCTCAGCCGCCTGCTGGCCACCGAGAGCTGCCAGTGCCCGCACGGTCTCCAGCCGGACCTGCATGGAGGGATCGTCAACGCCTGGGGCCAACAAGGCGACGGCATCATCGAGCCGGTCAGACCAGTCAACGACCACACGAGCGGCGGCGGACCGGCAGCGGGCGTCGGATGATGTCAGCATCGCGTCGAGCAGCGGTCGGTCGATGTCGTCCTGACTGCCACGGTCGATCGCCTGGGCCAGCCAGAGGCCTTCGAGTTTGAGGCGGTCGACCTCTGGGCCGTTGCCGGCGCCGCTCAGGCTCGCGATCCAGCGGCTCCTCGCGTCGTGCACCTCGATGGGATTGCGAGACCAGAGCACCCGCCGGGCCATGTCGCGGGCGTAGCCTGAGCCGGATGAAAGCTGGCCCAGGAGTTCTTCGGTGCTCAGCGAGGTGAAGTCGACCCGCTCGGTGAGCGGCCGGCCCTTGGCGGTGATCCGCCAGATGCGTCCGTGTTCGCGGTCGCGGCGGGGATCGCGGAAGTCGACCTCGCCATGCTGGATGATCGGGTTGTACCAGTCGGCGACATAGATCGCCCCGTCGGGCCCCATCTTCACATCGATCGGCCGGAAGGTGACCCGCGAGGAGTGGATCAGGTCGGGCAGCTTTTCGCTGGCAAACCCAGAGCCCGATTCGCTGAGACGAAACTGGCAGACGCGGTTGGCTCGGAAGTCGTGGGTGATCAGGGTGCCTTGGGCGTCGGCAGGAAGATGGGGGCCGTCGATCATTTCTAGGCCGCAGTACTTCGGGCTGCCTGGATTCATGCCATGCAGGATCCGCGGCGTGCCCACGGCCGCTTGGTAGGCGGCGCCGGGAAAGCCGTAGTAGATGCCTTCGCCACCAGCACCGTCGGTGACCAGCGAGCGGCCGTGTGGATCAAACACATGGCCCCAGGGGTTCACCCAGCCGCGGGCAAACACGTCGAGGGCGAGTGTTCGTGGGAGAAACCGCCAGATGCCGCCGCCGTTGAGCCGCTTCACGCCGCTGGGCGTTTCCACGTGGCTGTGGATGTAGATCGACTGGTTAAAGAACAGCCGGGCATCCGGGCCCCAGCGGAAGGTGTGCAGGATGTGGTGGGTGTCTTCGGCGCCGAAGCCGGCGAGGATCACGCGGCGCTGATCGGCGGTGCCGTCACCGTCGGTGTCGGCGAGGTGCAGCATCTCGGTGCTGTTTGCCACATACGCCCCGCCATCGCCGGGGAGCACGGCGGTGGGCATCAGCAGCCCATCGGCAAACACCGTGTGGTGGTCGGCCGCGCCGTCACCATCGCGGTCTTCGAGAATCGTGACGGTGTCGTTGGCAACCTCGCCCGGCTGGATCTGCGGGTAGACCTTCGACGACGAGACCCACAGGCGGCCCTGCGGATCAAAGTTGATCTGCAGCGGCTTAGCGATCATCGGATCGCTGGCAAAGAGCGTGACCTCGTAGCCATCGGCTACGGTCATCGCTGCCCGCTCCGCTGCGGGATCGGGGTCAGGAATATCGGTCAGGTCTCGCTGGGCGAAGGCCGATCTGCCGGTCAGCAGCAGGTGTGCGACAGCGACGGCAGCGAGAAAGACACCGGTGTGACGCTGAAGGAAACGCATGCCGAACATAGAAGAAGTCCTCGTGATGACAGGCAAGGCTGATGGACAGGATGAGCGAAGGATCGTGGCGAATCCTAAGGCGGTGGGTGACGGCTACCGCAATGCCTTCACCGCATCACGGATGCGGCCTTCGGCTTCAGCGATGAGTGGATCGAACTGAGGGATCTCGACCGCGTTGTTCCCCTGCTCATGGCGACGGAAGAGAAAGAGATAGGTCTCGTTGGCCGGCCGCCAGCGATGGAAGAAGAGTTCGTTCTTCTCGGCGACGAGCTGCCGGACCGGTTCGAACTCAGCGAAGTTCTCACTTGCCAATGAGCCTTCGGTTGCGGCCACCATGATGCCAGCGGCGGCCTCATACCCTGTCGGCGTGAGCTGAATGCCATCGCGGGAGAGTAGCCCGTTGTCGTTCGCACGGGGGAAGGCCGCAAACAGATCAATCAGTGGAGCGTTGCGTGCGGCTGCGACTTCGCGGATGGCGGCGGCGTAGTCAGCGAGCATTCGGTTTCGGTGTTCGGCGTCGGGGCAGGTGTCGGCCTTGAGGAACGGCAGCGGGGTGACCAGCACAAGCCGCGGCGGTGGAGAGGTCTCAGCAGCCTCGCCTTTAGCGGGAGCAGGCTGGGCAACGTCGTTGCAGAGTGTGGTGAGCTGATCGTGAAAAGCAGCAAGGCCGTCCGGCCCGGCATACGATTCGTTGCGGCCGTAGGCGACCACGATCACGCTCGGCTCCAGCTCGCGAACCAGCGTGAGCATCCGTCGGTAGCCTTCCGCCGGACTGTCAAACACGCCGCGAGACTCTGCCCAGACGGTATCGCCATTCCAGCCGAGGTTGCGAAACTCCAGCCGAGCGTCGGGGTGGGCGATCGTCAGGGCTGTCTCGATGATGCCCTGCTGGCCCTCCCGCTCAAGAAAGCCCTCGCCGAGGAGCACCACGCGATCGCCGTCGCGAAGGATTGACGGGGGATCCGCCTGAGCAGCCCGATCACCCCAGGCCACGATCAGGCAGAGGGCCGCCAGGCCCGTCGTCGTGAAGGAGGCGACACGACCGATCCAACCCAGGGAAACGGACTGCTCAACAGGAGACACGTGGTGGGAACTTCCGGTGGGCATGGCTGCAGGCCTCTTCTGTGGTGAGCCTCGCAGAATAGGCAACCGGCTGTGTTGCCGCAAATCTGTGGCCAGTCTGATCGGCCTGAACTGTGGCAGCAGATAGCCCCGACCGTCTGCTAGGCTCTCTGAGTCGTGACTGACCTCTGCCAGGGGATGACCGTAGGGCAAGGCTGTGGAGGGTGCCGATGGGACGGGAATGCCAGCATGCGTGATCATGTATGGGGTTCGGCTGACACCAAGGTTGGCGTGGCCAGGATCGTGGCGGTGATTGTCTTGGCCTGCGGTGCCGTGTGCTGCTGTCAGCAGG
>JADHNY010000057.1 GCA_016779265.1 Pirellulales bacterium
TTACGGGCATCAGCGCTGGTGACTCGGTGAACTACGTGCTGGCGTATGCGAACGTGGGCACGCAGGACGCAACCGGTGTTGAAATCAGTGACACGCTGCCGACCGGGATGAGCTTTGATCCGGCGTCGAATGCCGGCTGGACGCTCACGGGCAGCACGCTGACCTACACCGTCGGCAACCTGGCGGCAGGCGGCAGCGGCTCGGTGAACCTCGTGCTGGTAGCGGATGCGACGTTCGCGGCCGGTCAGGCGACGATTGAGAACGTGGCGAGCGTCGCTGATGACGGCACCAACGGTGCCGATCCGACTCCGACCAACAACACGGACGACGAGAGCGACACACTCGACGCAACTCCCGATCTGACGCTGACGAAGTCAAGCACTGTGACGAGCATCAGTGCTGGCGACTCGGTGACGTATGTGCTGGCGTATGCAAATGTCGGCACCCAGGACGCGACGGGCGTTGAGATCAGTGACACGCTGCCGACCGGAATGAGCTTCGACCCGGCTGCGAATGCCGGCTGGACGCTTTCTGGAAGCACCTTGACCTACACCGTGGGCAACCTGGCGGCAGGTGCGAGCGGCTCGGTGAACCTGTTGCTGGTGGCAGATGCGTCGTTCGCGGTTGGCCACGTCACGATCGAAAACATCGCGAGCGTGGCGGATGACGGCACGAACGGTGCGGATCCCAATCCAGCTGACAACACCGATAGCGAGACGGATGCCGTTGCGGCCGCTCCCGATCTCGCGGTCACGAAGACGGATCATCAGGACACGGCGATCCCTGGCACGGCGATCACCTACACGATTGTGGTGAGTAATCTGGGGACACGGGATGTGCGTGGTGCGTCGATTGAGGATCTTGTGCCCGATACGCTGACGGACGTCAGCTGGACAGCCACCTACTCGGCCGGTTCGAGCGGACCGACGAGTGCGGCGGTCAACCTTGTGGGCATCGTTGAGGAGATCGATCTGCTCGCCGGTGGCACTGCAACCTTCACGCTCAACGGCACCATCTCGCCTGCCGCAACCGGCACGCTGAGCAACACGGTGACCGTCTCCGTCGGCTCTGGGGTTGCCGACAGCGATCCAAGCAACAACTCAGCCACTGACACGACGCTGCTCACGCCCACGGGTGATCTCTCAATCACCAAGACAAGCGAGCAACAACTGGTGGTTGGCGGCGACAGCATTTCCTACACGATCACGGTTGCCAACACCGGTCCAAGCGACGCGGTCGGCGCAACACTGACCGATGAGCTGACGGCAGATCTGGAATCGTTCACCTGGGTTGCCAGTTACTCAGACGGCTCCACCGGAGCATTGAGCGGCAGCGGACCACTGGTTGATGAGCCGGTCACACTGCGAGCAGGCGGCACGGCGACCTTTACGCTTACCGGTGTGGTGGCAGCGACTGCAAGTGACACTGTGGTCAACACCGCGTCGATTGGTCCGCCTGTTGGATTTAGCGATCCCGACACCTCAAACAACTCCGCCAGTGAAACCACTGCGGTTGAGGATGAGGTCGATCTCGCGATCTCGATCAACGATGGCCGTGAGAACTATCTCGCCGGCAGCGACGCGGTCTACACGGTGATCGTGACCAACACTGGCCCGGGCTCTGCGGTCAACGCGGAGGTGCTCGTCACCCTGCCCGCTGGGCTGCCGTCAGCGGCATGGACTGCCACGCTTTCGCCAGGCTCTCTCGGCGCGAACAGCGGAGTGAGCAATGGAACTGCTGGTATTGATACGTTCGTGACGCTGCTGCCGGGCGGATCCGCGATCTACACACTCCGTGGCCTGGTGGCTGACGACTCAGTCGGTCCGTTAACGACTTCAGCCACGGTTACGGCATCCGCCAGCAACACCGAGCCGAACCTGACCAACAATGCTGCCAGTGACACTGGTTCCCGGCCGCTGCTCGCGGTCGGCACGAACATCGACTGCGAGAGCGAGCCGATGGTCACGATTCTCGACCCAGCGACGGGTGGGATCGTGTCGCAGTTCATGGCGTTTGAGCCTGGTTTCCGTGGTGGTGTCCGTACGGCACTCGCGGACGTTGATGGTGATCAGATTCCTGAGGTGGTGGCCGCGGCAGGGATGGGGCGGGTTGGCGAAGTCCGCGTGTTTGATCTCGCCGGCAATGAACTGACGCAGCTGCGTTTTCAGCCGTATGGCAGCCGCTTCCAGGCAGGTGTCAGTATTGCCACCGATGACGTCGATGGAGACGGCATTGATGAACTTATCACCGGACAGTCGCGAGGAAGTGGGCGGGTGCAGGTCTTCCGCGGATTGGCCACCGGCACAGGCTGGGAGTCTGAGCCGTTCCGAAGTTTTGATCCGTATGGTCCTCGGCACATCAACGGTGTGAACGTCGCCGGTGCTGATGTCGGGACTTTTGCCAACGGCCTCGCGGTCGACGCCCAAACGGCCGATGGCCGTCACGAAATCGCCGTCACCAGCGGGCCGGGCAGTGTTCAGCCTGCCAAGCTGTTTGATGTGTCGGCCACGCCGACGCTGATTCGTGAGATCACCGGTGAGCCGCTGGACACAACTGGTGGGGCGACGGTGTCGTCTGGCCGTTACGACAGCGACTCAGTTGATGACCTGTTTATCTCCGGTGGCGTGGGCTCGGGCTCTGTGACGGCGATCTACTCCGGCCGCACAGATCTCTCAAGCTCCGCAGCACTCCAACGGTTTGCCGCCTTTGCGGATCTCGGCAGCGGCGCCGCTCCGGTGTTCTCCACCGGTGTTGATCTCACCGGCGATGGACGGATTGATCAGATCTACTCCCTGCAGGGATCGGAGAGTTCGACAGGCACGCGGGTCTTTGATCCGTCGGGTCAGCTGACTGAGACAGTGACCACGCTGCGTGGCACGCTTGCTCGTGCCGCGTTGTCGCACGAGCCTGGCGAGGTGTCGTTTGGGCCAAACCTCGTGCCGCTGGTGACCACCGCCTCAGGGCTGCAGTATCGCGATCTTGTTGTCGGGACGGGTGCCGAAGCCACACCTGGTAAGACCCTTGAGGTTCACTATGTGGGCAGCCGACAGAATGGCGACGTTTTCGACAGCTCGCGGCCCCGCGGCGCTCCGTTCCAGTTCACGCTTGGAGCGGGCCAGGTGATTGCTGGCTGGGATGAAGGGCTGGCTGGTATGAGGGAGGGCAGTCGTCGCACACTGTACATTCCGGCAAACCTGGCCTACGGCGACAATCCGCCCGGAAGCGTCATCCAGCCAGGGGATACGCTCGTGTTTGATGTGGAGTTGCTCTCGGTGTCCTAAGCCGCTCCTGAGCCATGCTGATCTACCTCGACAACCACGCGACAACTCGGCTCGACCCTCGCGTGTTCGAGGCGATGCTGCCATGGCTCAAAGACCAGTACGGCAATGCCGGAAGCCTGACGCACGCCTTTGGCCGTGCGGCTCGTGAGGCGGTGGAACAGGCTCGCGAGCAGGTGGCCCAGGCGATTGGAGCGACGGCTCGGGAAGTGATCTTCACCAGCGGCGCCACCGAGAGTGCGAATCTTGCCATTCTCGGTGCCGCGGCTCGTCCCGGCCGTGAAATAGGAAAACTCATCAGCTGGCAGACTGAGCATCATGCCGTGCTCGATCCACTGGAGCACCTGGCTTCGCGAGGCTCTCACGTGGAGATCCTCGGAGTGGCTGGGCAGAAGAGTGCAGTGCCAGGGCTCGTGTGTGTCGACACGCTGCAGCAGGCCTGCTCTGAGGAGACGTTTCTCGTCAGCTTGCTGCTGGCCAACAACGAGATCGGCACGATCCAGCCGGCGGCTGAGGTTGCAGCGGTCGCGCATGCGGTCGGCGCGGTGCTGCACCTCGATGCAGCCCAGGCAGTCGGCAAGGTGCCGATCGATGTCGATCAGCTCGGCGCCGATCTCCTGAGTCTCTCTGCCCACAAGTTTCATGGCCCACAGGGTGTGGGAGCTCTGTTTGTCCGTCGTCGCGAGCGAGTGACGCGGCTCTCGCCACGGGTCTTCGGTGGAGGGCAGGAACGTGGCCTGCGGAGTGGCACCCTGAACGTGCCAGGCATCGTCGGCCTGGGAGCTGCAGCCGAACTGGCCAGCTCGCAGCTTGAGCAGGAGGCGACAGAGATCCGCCACCTGCGGGACCGTCTCTGGAGGCAGATTGCCGAGCGGATTCCAGAGGCTCGGCTCAACGGCCCAGCCTGCGACAGCCCAGGCACACGGCTGCCGGGCAACCTGAATGTCTGCATCGCCGGTGTGGAAGGACAGACACTGCTCGCGACCCTCGGTGAAGGGGAACTGGCGGTTTCGAGCGGAAGTGCCTGCTCGTCGGCGACGCCACGACCGAGCCATGTTTTGCAGGCAATCGGGCTGAGCGACGATGAGGCCCGGGCCAGCCTGCGGTTTGGGATCTCCAGGTTTACCACCGCCGATGAGGTGGATCGGGCGGTGGTACTGCTGGCCGACGCGGTGGCGAGGCTGCGGCCTTAAGTGCCTGCCTTTGCCGCTTTCAGGCCGCGGGATACACTTCAGGGAGACGCGGCGAACAGGTTTCGTCACGCTGCTGGACTGAGAAACCGCCCCTTGTTTGGAGCTGCCACAACATGGCCATCACGCTTACGGAAAAGGCTGCCTCGGAAGTTAAGAAAATCATCGTCGACCAGAAGCTCGCTGATGAGACCGTTCTGCGGATTGGCGTGCAGGGTGGCGGCTGCAGTGGGTTCTCCTACTCGCTCGGTTTTGACAACGCCTGGGATGAGAAGGCTGACTCGCTTGAGGAGCAGCATGGCGTGAAGGTCGTCGTCGATAAGAAGAGTGACCTGTTCCTCGACGGCACCACACTCGACTTCCACGAGGGCATCGACACGCGAGGCTTCACCTGTGACAACCCCAACGCCAAGAAGAGCTGTGGCTGCGGCAGTTCATTCCAGGCCTAAGTCCGAAGGTTTACTCGAGGCGTCGTCACCAACCGTCACCGCCGTCGGTGGTGGGAACGGCACCGCAGTGGCTACGACTATTCGCAAAGGGAGAGCACGTGGCTGCGGAGCGGGTGTCGATTGTCGGCATTGGTGACGACGGTGTGGAAGGAATGACCGGACAGGCTCGGCGGCTCGTGGAAGCTGCCGAAGTTTTGCTCGGTCCGGAGACCTGTCGTGGGCTGCTGCCGGAGTCGCTCGCATCGCGGCTGCAGGTGGCGGCGAATCTCGACGACCTCGTGGATCAGGTTGAAGCTTCCGCTAGCCGGCCGACGGTGGTGCTTGCCTCTGGCGACCCGCTGTTCTACGGAATGGCTCGGTTTGTCTGCTCCAAGCTCGGCAAAGATCGGTTCGATGTGATCCCTCACGTCAGCAGCATGCAGCTGGCGTTCGCGAGGGTGAAAGAGAGTTGGGAAGACGCGTATCTTGCGAACCTCACTGGTCAGTCGATTGAGCGAGTGGTCGATCGGATCCGTCAGGTCGACACCGTAGGGCTCTTCACCAGCGATCACTGGACGCCTCCGCTGGTGGCCAAGACGTTGCTGGAGGAAGGCCTCAGCTCGTTTCATGCGTATGTCTGCGAAAACCTGGGTTCGCCTGATGAGCGGGTGACGCAAGGCACACTTAGCGAGATCGCCCGCGAGACCTACGGCCCGCTCAACGTGATGATCCTGGTGCGGCAAAGCCAGGTTACGGATCAGCCTGGTGAGATTGGCCAGCGGCTCTTCGGCAATCGCGATGAGTCGTTTCTGCAGTCGCGTCCGAAGCGGGGGCTGCTGACAACTGCGGAGGTGCGGGCGATGGCGCTTGCCGAGCTCAGCCTTCGCGACACAAGCATTGTCTGGGACGTCGGGGCGGGCAGTGGGTCGGTGTCGTTAGAGGCAGCTCGTATCGCTCGGGACGGGCGGGTCTATGCGATCGAGATGGATCCTGATGACCACCGATTGATCGAGACGAACGCGGAACGATTTTCAGTCACCAATCTAACAGCGGTGCTCGGCCGAGCTCCCGAGGCGTGGCAAGGTCTGCCGGCTCCGGACGCGGTCTTCGTTGGCGGCAGCGGTCGTGATGTTGCCAGCCTTGTTGAGCAGGCGTGGGACAAACTCAAAGGGGGCGGCCGGCTGGTGTCGGCGGTCAACAGCATCGAAAACCTCGGGGCTGTGCATACGCTGCTGCGGTCTCACTCTGACGACGCCGCGTACTGGCTTGTCACGATCGCCCGCGGGGTCGAGCAGATGGACCGCATCCGCTTTGAATCGCTCAACCCAACCTTTCTGATTGCTGCCACGAAGAGACGCTAACGCTGCTATGCCTGAAGACGCTTCGCTCGATGTGATCGCCGTGGGTGCCCATCCCGACGACGTGGAAATCGGGTGTGGTGGAACCTTGGCAGCGCTTTCCGCAGCGGGCTACCGCGTCGGCATTGTGGACATCACCGACGGTGAGCCCACGCCCGGCTCGAGTGGGCCAGAAGAGCGGATGCGGGAGGCGGCAGCTGCGGCGGAGGTGCTCGGTGTGGCGGAGCGGGTGCAGCTCGATTTTCCCAACCGCAAACTGTTTGACGGCTTCGAGGTGCGGGTCGCGCTCGCCAAGGTGTTTCGCAGGTTTCGTCCGCAGCTGGTGCTCGGCCTTGGAGAGAAGACTCCATTGGCTTCCCCAGATCATGCGGAGGCCGTGGCGATTACAGAAGCCGCTGTCTTCTACTCACGGCTGACGAAGTGGGACGACGTGTTTGATCACCTGCCGGTGCACACGGTTTCGTCGCTGGCGAACTATTTCTTGCCGACTGGTGTCACCGACGTGCCCCCTGGCTACTGGCCGTTGGTGGTTGACATCACCGAAACGCTCGAACAGAAGATGGACGCGGTCCGGTGTTATGCCTCACAGTTCCCGGAGTCGAAAGCGCACGTCTTCGACCGGGTGCGAACGATCGCAGAACACACCGGCATGCTGGCGGGCTGTGCTGCGGGGGAGCTCTTCGCCTCGGTGAAGATGCCGTGTACCAAGGACCTGCTCGGCATGCTGGTGCCGAAGAGGAGTTGAGATGGAGTCTGCAGGCGAATCGTTCGACGTGGCTGTGGTGGGGGCAGGAATGGCCGGCCTCTCGGCGGCGCGAGCCCTTGCGGAAGCCGGCCGTCAGGTGGTGGTGATCGACAAAGGGCGAGGCTTCGGTGGTCGGATGGCGACTCGTCGGCTCGGCACGGCCGTTTTTGATCACGGCGCTCAGTATTTTTCGGTCCGGAGTCGGGGCTTTGGCAGCCTCATCGCAGAGGCGAGTGACGATCAGCAGGCGACGATCTGGAGTCGAGGCTTCCCGCGGCTGGCTGCGTCGGGAGCGATGGAGATGCCAGGTGACGGTCATCCACGGTGGTGCGGCTTGCCGAGCATGACCGCGATCCCCAAACGGTTGGCCGAGGGGCTCGATGTCCGCCGGGCCTCGCGGGTGGCGTCCGTAGCGGTTGAGGCGGGGAAGGTGGTGCTGCGGTTTGAGGATGGTGGAGCACTGCAGGCAGCTGCCGCCGTGCTTACCCCTCCTGTGCCGCAGACGCTCGACCTGCTCGATGCCGGAGGCGTGCCGCTCGAGGCGGACGAACGAGCTCGGCTCGAGACCGTAACCTACGAACCCTGTTTCGCGCTGATGGCTGTGCTCAACAAGCCCTCACGAGTGCCGGCACCAGGAGGCCTAGCGATCGACAACGGGCCGATTGCCTGGATCGCTGACAATCAGCAGAAGGGCATCTCCCCACTACCCGCCCTCACGATTCACGCCTCACCCCACTTCAGCAGCGAGCACTTCGACGACGAGCCTGCGGAGGTCGCCGCGTTGCTCCTCGCTGCTGCAGAGCGGTGGATTGACGGTGGGGCCTCGGGCGTTGTCGAACAGTCGTTGCAGCGTTGGAAGTTTGCTCGACCGGTGACGATGTTTGAGGCACCGCTGGCTGTGGTGCATCGTGATCCCGTGATTGTGCTTGCAGGCGACGCCTTTGTGGGGCAACGGGTGGAAGCGGCAGTGACGAGCGGGGCCGCTGCAGCCCGCTGGCTGATCCGCAGCTGAGTGTGAGAAGCGTGCCGAGCCTTGCCCAGCAATGACCGCGGGCGAAGCGGGCGGCCTGAGTGAGCGGTAGACCAACTGAGCGGGCGATTATGACTGGTGAATCGAGCCTCGACTGCATTGTGGTGGGCGGTGGACTTGCAGGGCTGGCCTGCGGGCTGACACTGCAGTCGGCGGGACGACGGGTCAAGATTCTGGAGGCATCGGACCGGATCGGTGGGCGTGTGGCCACGGACGAGGTTGACGGCTTTCGTGTTGATCGCGGATTTCAGGTCTATCTCGACGCGTATCCAGAAGGGCAGCGATTCCTCACCCTACAGTCGCTGCAGCTGGGGCGTTTTGAATCCGGTGCCTTGATTGCGGAAGGCAGTCGGCTGCTGACGATCGCGGATCCATGGCGATGTCCGGTTGAGGCTGTGCGTGGGCTGCTCGGTGGCACGGTGGGGCTGATTGATGCAGTCAAGATTGCCCGCCTGCGTTCGCGTCTGCTTGCTCGCCTGCAGGCAGGGACGTTGGGGGAGACCGCTGGAAAGGCTGTGCGATCCACTCGCGAGATGCTTCTTGAGCAGGGATTCTCAGAGCGGGTGCTGCGGCGGTTCTTCGAGCCTTTTTTTGGTGGCGTCTTCCTGGAACGTGGTCTGGCGACGTCGGCGGACGTGTTTGAGTTCACCTTTGCGATGTTCGCCCTTGGCTCTGGCTGTCTGCCGGCTGGTGGCATGGCGGCCATCCCTCGGCAGCTCGCAGGCCGGCTGGCGGATGACGCTTTGGAGACTGGCTGTGAAGTGGCTGTCGTGGAGCCGGGGCTCGTGCGGCTGGCCGATGGACGTGAACTGCGTGCTGGGGCGATCGTGGTGGCAACCGATTTTGATGCAGCAGGCAGGCTCCTTCCAGATCGAGTGCCTGCGTCTGCAACCGAGCGACGCTGGAAGGGAACGCAACTGGTCGCATTTGCGGCCGACCGTTCGCCTCTGCAAGCTCCACGGCTGCTGGTGGTGGCGGATGCCGCCAGGCACGCGGTGGCTGGGCCGATCGACAACCTGACCGTGCCCTCGGATGTAGCGGCAGGGTATGCCCCGTCTGGGCAGTCGCTGATCACGGTGTCGGTGCGGTCCGATTGGATCGGCGAGCAGTCCCTTGAGGAGGCGGTCCGGCAGCAGGCCAGGCAGTGGTTTGGCGAGGCGGTGCTCAGCTGGCGGCATCTGACCACGATCGATGTCCCTAGGTCATTGCCGGAAGAAACGCCGGAGGCACGGGGCCGGCGGCCGGCCAGCAGCCTCGGAGACGGTCTCTTCCTCTGCGGAGATCATCTCACCACCTCGTCGATCAACGGGGCGCTAAAGTCGGGGCGGCTCTGCGGTGAGGCGGTGCTGGCGGCAGGCTGATGGTCACTGCGGCATGGGGCTCAGAAAAACCAGCGGACCCGTTAAAGTTCGCTTCCGGGTGCGGTTCTTCTCGTGGTATACAGGTGATTGAAACGCCTGTTTGAAATGCCTGTTTCTACTGTTTTTCGAGAAAAACCCGCCGATCGTGTCGACCGCCGAGGCCACCAACGAGGCTGCATCGAGCAGTTCTTCCGACGATCCCAGGGAGAGGATTCTCTCTGCGGCCGGAGAGGAGTTTGCCGAGCGAGGCTTTGAGGCCACCACCGTTCGCCATATCTGTCTGGCGGCTGGTGTGAACGTCGCCTCGGTCAACTACTACTTTGGCGACAAGCAACGGCTCTACCACGAGACCGTCCGGCAGGCCCATCAGCAGCTGGTCGCCCAGGTGCCGCTCTCGCCCTGGCCTGTGGGCACGCCAGCTCGCGACAGGCTTCGTGGTTTCATTGGAAATGTGCTCGAGCGGATGCTCGGCTTTGGCCGCCCGCGGTGGCAGAACCGGCTGATGCTTCGTGAGGTGTTGCAGCCCACCGAGGCCTGCCGTGACCTCGTTGATGACTACATCCGCCCGCAGTTCAACCGACTGATTTCCATTCTTGATGAGCTGGCCAGCGGTCAGCTTGAGCAGCCCCAGCTGAGGCGGGTGGCGATGAGCATCTTCGGCCAGATGTTCGTCTATCGAGCTGCTGACGATGTCGTCGGCATGCTCATCCCAGCTGACGAGCGTGATGCTCTGCACACGCCCGTGCCCCTGGCTGATCACATCACTCACTATGCCCTCGCCGCTTTGGGGCTTGCGATTCCCCTGACGACACCGGAGTCTCGTGCATGAACGTGGTTCGAAACATCCTGAGTTGGATGGCGCCGTTGATCATTCTCGGTGGGGCTGCCGCCGTGTTCATCGCGATGGGCAGACAGCCACCACCGACCCGTAGCGATGCCGGTGCTGGTGATGCATTGCCGGTTAAAACGGCGGTGATCACTGAAGCGGCCAGCCAGATCGAGCTTGATCTCGATGGTGTGGTGGTGCCGCTGAAGGAGGTGTCGTTGGCTGCCGAGGTGAGTGGCCGGGTGCGGCTGAAGGCCGATGCCTGCGAGGCAGGCATGTTTGTCGCTGCTGGCACGCTCCTCTTGGAGATTGACCCGCGAGACTACGAACTTGAGGTCGAGCGGCTGCTCCGCGAGGTTGCTCAGGCAGGCTTCTACATCGACGAAGTTGAAGAGGAGCTGCTGCAGAACGATGAGTCGATCAGTCTCGCCCAGCGGCAGGTCGAGCTCTCCCAGCGAGAGGTCACACGACTTGAGACGCTCAAGGCGAATCGTGTGATCACTGAGTCGGAACATGATCGAGCCCTTCGTGATGAGCTGACGGCGATTAATACGCTTACCCAGCTGAAGGGGCAGCAGCGTGTGCTCGAGAAGCGAAAGAACCGGCTCGCTGAGGGACGTCTGCTCGCAGAGACGCAGCTGGAGAAGGTGCGGATTGATCTCGCCCGCACGCGGATCGTCGCTCCCTTTGATGGCGTGATTGTCAGCGACCCCGTTGAGCAAGATTCCTACGTTGCCAAAGGTACGTTGCTGGTCACGATCGAAGACACGAGTGCCGCTGAGGTGCGAACGAACCTCAGGATGGATGAGGTCGCGCGGGTCTGGGGGTCGGTCTCATCGCAGACGACCGCCCAGCCATTGCAGTCACGTGGAGGTGCCTACGATTTGCCAGATGTGCCCGCGAAGGTCGTGTTTGAACTTGGCGACCGCCAGTTTCAATGGGAGGGCGTTCTTTCCAGACAAGAAGGGGGTGGGCTCGATGCCCGCACCCGCACGCTGCCGTGCCGAGTGTTGGTGCCAGATCCGGGCTCCGTGACCGCGCTTGACCGCTACGGCCAGCCACTGCCGCAGCTGCCTTTGGGATCTCCTACATCGCTGCTGAGGGGGATGTTTGTGCAGGTGGAGGTGCTCGTTGAGGCGCCACGCAAAATGTTGGCGGTGCCGATTGATGCTGTTCGGCCCTCTGGCGATATCTGGCTCTTACGAAACGAAGAGCTGGTGATCGTGCGGCCCACCCGGATGCATGCCACCGATGATGCGGTGCTCTATTCGGCTGAGGATGCCGGACTGCTGCCAGGGGATCGGGTGATCGTCAGCCAGTTAGCCAATCCCTACGACGGGATGGCAGTGACAGAAGAGCCGTTGCCCACCATGCCGGATGCTGAGGCCGCACGCCCAGCAACGCCCCGGCTCGCTCGAGAGGAGAACTGAGCGATGCGACAGGTCATCCGCTGGACCGTTGAGAACATGCCGGCCATGAACACGCTCGTGGCAGCTGTGCTGCTGCTTGGTGCGTTCTGTTTCTATGCGATGCGGCGTGAAGTCTTTCCCGAGTTTGAGCTTGAGATCGCTCTGGTGACGGTGCCGTATCCAGGTGCCACGCCCGAAGAAGTGGAAGAGGGCATCTGCCAGAAGGTGGAGGAAGCCTGCCGAAGCGTGGCGGGTATCAAGAAGCTCACAAGCGTTGCCCAGGAGAGTTCGGGCTTTGTGGTGTTTGAGCTCGAGCCTTCGGTCGACGACGTGCAGAAGATCGTCAGTGAGATCCGCTCTGCGGTCGATCGAATCCCAAGTTTCCCCGAGCTTGCGGAAGACCCCAAGGTTGAGCAGGTGACGCTGCGACAGCCAGCGATTCGCGTCGGGGTGATCGATACCTCGGGCAAGCCGATCACGGCCGAGTCTGAGGCAGCCTTGCGGACGATGTCGGAGAAGGTGCGGGATGACCTGCTTGGCCTCTCGAGCGTGTCGTCAGCGAACCTGATCGGGGCCAAGGACTACCAGATCGATATCGAGATCTCTGAAGACACGCTCCGCAAGTACGGACTCTCATTGCGGAAGGTGGCGGAGATTGTCCGCCGTGAAAACCTGGAACTCCCGGGCGGCACCATTCGCAGCGACTCTGGCGAGATCCTGCTGCGGGGAAAAAACAAGAAGTATGTCGGTCAGGAGATCGCGGAACTGCCGCTAGTCACGCTGCCGAATGGCGTTGTGCTGACGGTTGGCGATCTCGGTGTTGTGCGGGATGAGTTTGCCGACGTGGCAAGCGTGAACCGCATCAATGGCAATGACGGAATGGTTGTCGCCATCGACCGAACATCGAGTGAAGACCTGCTCGCGATGGTGGCGGATGTGCAGCGGTATGTCGAAGAAACGACGCTTCCCGACGGGTATGCGATGACCACCTGGGCGGATCAGTCTGTCGACGTGCGTGACCGTCTCGAACTGCTGATGCGAAGCGGCATGCAGGGCTTGGCGATCGTGTTTGTGATCCTGGCTCTGTTTTTTGATATCCGCCTCGCCTTTTGGGTGGCGCTTGGGATCCCGATCTCGATCCTCGCCACCGGGGCGTTGATGTTCGTCACCGACCAGACGCTCAACATGCTTTCGATGTTTGCGTTTCTGATGGCGCTGGGCATCGTGGTCGACGATGCGATCGTGGTCAGTGAAAACATCGAGCGTCACCGGCGGATGGGGAAGAGCCTGGAGCAGGCGTCGATCGACGGCACTGTTGAGGTCGTTCCGAGCGTGACGGCGAGTGTCACGACCACGATCATCACATTCATGCCGCTGCTGTTTGTGTCTGGCGTGATGGGCAAGTTCATCGAGGTGATGCCCTTTGCTGTGATCTGCACGCTGGCGGTCTCGTTGCTCGAGTGCTGCTTTGTGCTGCCGGGGCACTTGGCCCATGAGAAGAGCCTGGTGCTGTCAGTGTTGGGAGCGATACTCTGGCCGTTGAAGCCGGTTCTCTGGGTGATCAACCGGATGCGGTTTGCCTGTGACGCAGGCATGGCCTGGTTTATCAAGAATGTCTACGCACGGCTGCTGAATGCGGCCCTTGCCAACCGGCTCGCCACGCTCTCTGTCGGTATCGCGGCCCTGATGATTGCGGTGGCGATTGTCCGCAGCGGGGTCACGCCCTTTTCACTGTTTCCCAAGCTCGATGCGAACCGTCTGCAGGCGAAGGTCGTGTTTCCTGACGGCACACCGGCTGCGATCACCGAAGAAGCGGTGGGGCGGATCGAGCGAGCGGCGTTTGAGGTCTCCAAGCGGGTGTCGCGTCCTGCTGGGCCACCGATTGTTGATCTCGTGCACCTGGCAGTGGGACAGGTCTCAAGCCCTGGGGCCTTGGGGCAAGACTCCCGCACCACTGGGAGTCATGTCGGCGCTGTCACCGTCGAGCTTGTCGATGCGGCGGCCCGGGATCTCACCAGTGAGCAGTTCATCAGCCAGTGGCGGGAAGCGTCGGGCAGTTTCACAGGCAGCGAGAGTCTTGTGTTTGGCACCGAAAACATCGGCCCGGGCGGCAAGTCGATTGAGTTCAAACTCCTCGCCCCGGCGGAGCCGGAAGGTGCCCGCCAGCTCGATGCTGCGGTGGAGCGGTGTAAGGACTTCCTTCGGCAGTACGACGGTGTGATCGACGTGGATGACGATTCACGACCCGGTAAGTGGGAGTATCAGGTCAAGGTGAAGCCTGACGCAGAAGCGATGGGCGTGTCGCTGGCAGATCTCGCCGCCACGATTCGAGCGAGCTTCTACGGTGAAGAAGTGATGCGGCTGCAGCGTGGCCGGCATGAAGTGAAGTTGATGGTCCGGTATCCCCGCGACGAACGCCGCGACTTCACGGCGCTTGACGATATCCAGGTAGACGGCCCCGATGGCCTGGTGCGTCCAGTTCACGAGCTGGCCGATATCTCGATCGTGCGTGGCTACTCCGAGATCAATCGTATCAATCAGAAGCGATCGGTGACTGTCTCAGCCGACATCGACCAGGCCGCGACGAGCCTGACGAGTTCCCAGGTGGTGGGTGACCTTCAGGAGCGGGTGATGCCAGAGCTGCTGGCAGAGTTTCCGCTGCTGCGTGTTCGCTGGGAAGGGGAGCAGGAGCAGACGCAGGAGTCGCTCGGCAGTCTTGGTGTGGGCTTCGTGGTGGCGATCTTCGCCATGTTTGTGCTACTGACGATCGAGTTCAAGAGCTACTTCCAGCCATTCTTGATCATCGGGATCATTCCTTTCGGCTGTGCCGGAGCGGTCTTTGGGCATGCCTTCCTTGGCATGCCTCTGACGATCTTCAGCATGTTTGGTCTGGTGGCCTTGGCCGGCGTGGTGGTCAACGACTCGATCGTGCTTGTCGACTTCATCAATATGCGGATTCGCGAGGGGCAGCCGGTGGATGAGGCCCTGCGGGAAGCAGGCTGCCTGCGATTCCGTCCGGTGTTTCTGACGAGTGTCACCACGATCGGCGGCCTGATGCCGCTTCTGCTGGAGCGGAGTTTTCAGGCTCAGCTGCTCGTGCCGATGGTGGCCTCAATCGTGTTTGGGCTCACGGCCACAACGCTGATCGTGCTGGTGCTGGTGCCGGTGGCATACTCGCTGTTTGGCATGGCGGCCGAGCAGCAGCGGGCGATGGAGACGGCCGCAGAGATCAGCCGCGTTCCCGCGCCGGTGTCCGCTGATCCTTTGGTGTCTGCTCTGGCGGGTGCGGAGCATGGCTAGCCGGTCGGTGCTCTCGGCAGCCTTCTTCGATCGGCCCGCTGACCGGGTGGCTCGGCAGCTGCTGGGAATGCATCTGGTGGCCCGCACGCACGATGGCCTTGTACGACTTGAGGTCAACGAGGCAGAGGCCTACCTCGGTAGTCATGACCTCGCCTGTCACGGCAGCCGTGGGATGACGAAGCGAAATGCCACGATGTTTGGGCCGGCGGGATGCTGGTATGTCTATCTCTGCTACGGCATGCATTGGATGCTCAATATCGTGACGGGAAAGCCGGGCGAGCCGGCAGCAGTGCTGCTGCGAGGGGCAGGGAAGGTGTCGGGGCCGGGGCGACTGACAAAGGCACTCGGTATCGATCGCAGCCTGGATGGGGCTGCCGCCACAAAGGCCTCTGGAGTCTGGTTTGAGCAGAGCGGCACGACGATTTCAGCGGGCCGCATTCAGCGGACACCGCGGATCGGCATCGGGTATGCGGGGGAGTGGGTCGAGAAGCCGCTGCGGTTTCTGCTGACACCGGCCAGCTCATGATTAAATACATCGGCTCCAAGCGAACGCTCGTGCCAGTGATCCGGGACGTGATCCTGCAGGCTGCGGGCGAAGGCTGCACGGTTGCCGATCTTTTCTCGGGCACGTCTCGGGTGGGACATGCTCTCAAGGCGGCTGGCTGCCGTGTGTTCGCCAACGACCACAACGCGTATGCGGCCACGCTCGCCCGCTGCTACGTGCAGGCCGACGCGGAGGATGTGCACGCTGCGGCGGAGCAGCTGGTGGCGGAGTTTAACCGGCTGCCAGGAAAGGCTGGCTACGTCACGGAGACCTTCTGCATTCAGTCCCGGTTTTTTCAGCCGAAGAACGGTGAACGCATCGATGCGATCCGCGAGGCCATTGCTGCGAAGTCGCTCTCACCTGAGCTGGAGTCGGTGATGCTCGTGTCACTGATGGAGGCTGCTGATCGTGTCGACTCGACGACCGGCTTGCAGATGGCCTATCTCAAAACCTGGGCGCCGCGAGCGGCGAATGACCTGCAGCTGCGTGTGCCGAACGTGCTGCCGCGGGCGACTGCTGGGAAAGGGGCGGCCTCATGCTCTGAAGCTGTTGAGGCTGCCAAGAAAACACAGGCCGACGTGACCTATCTCGATCCGCCCTACAACCAGCATTCCTACCTGGGCAACTACCACGTCTGGGAGTCGCTGGTGCGGTGGGACAAGCCTGAGGTGTATGGCGTGGCCTGTAAGCGGGTGGATGTCCGCCAACGGCGAAGCATGTTTAACTCGAGGCCGCGGTGTGCCGCAGCCATGCAGGAGCTCCTCGCCGCGATCACAAGCCCCGTCGTTGTGGTCTCATTTAACAACGAGGGCTACCTCAGCCGCGTGCAGATGGAGGAAATGCTGGCAGCGCTCTGGGACGGCTGTAGCGACGTCACCACCATAGAGAACGACTTCAAACGCTACGTCGGTGCCCAGATCGGGATTCACAGTCTCACCGGCGAGAAGGTCGGTCAGGTGAGTCATCTTCGTAACAAAGAGTTTGTCTACGTGGCGACGAGGCAAGGCAGCTAACGTCGCTGGGCAGAGACGCGGATCGATCCACCAACGGCGAGCTCACGACCTTCGGCGGCGAGGGTGGCCGTCAGGTCGAGGGGCAGCAGCATGCCTACAGAGGGTGCGGTGCCGGCGGCGAGCAGCGAGTCGAGGTAGGGCTTGATCGCGCCTCGCAGGGTTTTGTCGGTGGCGGGCCGTGAGGTGTCGCCAACAAAGTTGCGAAGATCAGCCCCCGTGAGCAGATACGCCTGCCGCACTGAGTCGAACGGCGGTAGCGGAATCGCAAACACCGCCACAGGGCTGCCGCTTGTTGGGTCGGTGAGAGTGAAGTTCAGATTGCCTTTGCTGGGAGGCAGGAAGTCGGCCGGCACGGAAATCGCGAGCGTGTCAAACGCCGCTCCGTAGAACTCATCGACACGAGCGACTTCCGCCTTGGCAGTGGTGCTCTTGCCGGTGGTGTAGGCGAGCGAGATCTCGTAGGCGTCGGCGAAGGCCAGGCTGCCGGTGTTCTGACGGCGACGCACCACCGGCACAAGCAGATGAGAGCTGACACCGTATGGAGTGGCAAGATGGAGGTCGACCACCTCGCGGCGGTTGCAGTCAGCGGTGTCGATGCAGCGGGTACTGCTGGCTGGGAGAGGAACGGGAGCCGGGAGACGTTCGATGCTGCTGCCCGAGGCGGAGACGCTCGCCGGAGATGGAGCTGCTGATGCAGCCAGCGGAGGTCGTGGAGCTTGTGGCAGGGCGGTGAGCGTGTCGACCCCTGGTGGAATATCAGCCCGCAGCACCTCGCGGCTGATCAGCGTGAGTGGCACGGGACGGCCGCCGGCGAGCAGGCTGGTGTCATGCACACTGAAGCCACGGCCGATCAGGTAGAGGCTCGTGCTCCGAAGTGGATCGATGCCCGGGGCGCCGTACCAGCCGAGAAGTTCTGGGGCGAGGGCCGTTGTGCCGGTGGAGAAGAGCTCGAAACCGCCAGCGGTGTTTTCATAGGGAACCTGGGAGTCGAGCGTCTGCAGGGGCAGTTCACGATCAAGCTGCTCGGCACGTCGCAGCAGCGGACGAAGCGCGGTGGTGGGCAGGCTGCAGGCCAGCCGCGAGTCGTGGGCGGTGGCGGTGCGGAGTGAGGCGATCATCTGCGAACAGGTGACCGCATCCTCGAGTGAGGGCTCGGTGCAGCGAGGATGGGCCAGTGAGAACCAGTTGGTCCGCACATCGAAGGTGACTCCTGAGACAAACGATGGCATCACGAGGATCGCCGTGCATTCGCGGATGCCAGGTTCGAGCTGGCGATTGGCGAGGTCGGCGTCGGCCGACGGACCGCAGAGGGTTTCGGTGAAGGTGGCGAGAGCGCCGCGGGTGGGTGGCGACTGGACGCGTGGGTAGAACCGCCAGCCGAAGCTGTCGCTGCCATGCGAGAAGCCGACTGTGGTGCGATTGAGGGCCAGGGTCGCCATGTCGGTTTCGGTGCGACGGGTGTAGCGGCTCAGTGCTGAAGCCGACATGCGGCCACTGGCAAACGCCATCGCCATCGCAATCTGTACCTCGCGGCGTCTGGCGTAGGAGTCTTCGATGTTCTGTTCCTGCACCACCGGGTCGAGAGCAAACACATGCAAAGGCCAGCGGGTCTGCACATAGCGGCCAAAGGCCATGCGGGCCTGCGGCGATGGAAACGGACCGAAGAAGGGGCCGGCCTCGCCGATGAGCATCTCGCCACATCCGCTGCGTCGCATGTCGTCGGCGAGCTGGGCATCGAGCAGTGCCGACTCGACCAGGATGCCCCAGGCGAGGACGGCAGTGGTGGTCTGGCTGATCGGGCGGCCTGATCCGCTGCCGGCGTCGAGTTCGCTGAAGAAGCGGTTGCGGAGCTGATCGATCTCGCCAGCCCGGCGGCCTCTCAGCAGTGAGGCGAGATGCCAGCCAGGCAGTTCGAGCCAGAGGGGGGCGAGTTCGGCCTGTGCAAGCAGGTCGTAGGAGGCCTGCAGTTCCTCTTCGAGGAAGCCACGCACGTCGCCGTAGCCGATGCAGGGCCTGCTGGTGGGAAGACCTGCGAGGGCGGTGTGTGTGTCGCGGATCAAGAGGGCAATCTGCTCAACCCCCGACGCTTCCACCAGCTGTGTGAAGGGGATCGGCATCCGGCTGCGGCGGGTCTTGGCCGCTGGAGGGGTTGCTGGGGACGCGGTGGGCAGCCGCTCGGCCAGCGCGGTGATGGCAAACGACCGCTGCTGCGTGTCGCTTGGCGTGGTCGCAGTCACGTCACGGGCCCAACGCACACACGATGCGTCGTTGACACACCAGGCCAGGGCGGGGGCAACCAGGTCGACCAGGTCGTTGATCACAAGTGTGCGAAAGGTCCGCGGCAGCAGGTTGTCATCGAGCACCGGCTCGGCGATCAGCGTGGCCTCTGCCCCGTAGCCGCGGCGGGTGCGGCCGCCAGGGAGGATCGAGACCGGCAGCCGTACCAGCACCATCGCATAGCCAGCCGCGTCGGCAATGTCATCGCCTTCATTGATGCGACGGAGTTCGTGGAGGTGGTTGAGATAGCGTGAGAGCTGATCGAGGTGGAGTGTGGGCTCCAGGGAGATCGGTCCATCGTCGAAGCGGAAGCCAGCGGGGTTCTCCGCAAAGGCCAGCGGCTGGGTGCGGCCGATGAGGGCGGTGTCGGGGCGGCTAATCGACTCGTTGCCAGTGGGCAGCATCGACTGAATCTGATTGATCACATTCGCAGAGCCCCCTTCGGAAGGCAGCGGCACGACTTCTGGGCCACGACGACGGCCGGTCGCCGCTTCGAGGGCGAGGGCCATGCCGAGATACGACTGATCACTGCGTCGCAACGCTGCATTGCTGCGGTAGGCAAACTGATCAAGCTGGCTGCGGAGCTGCGCTTCGTACTCATGGCGATGCCGCATCAGCCGGCTCTGGCCCCAGACATCAGGATGCTTGACGACCACCGAACCGTAGGTGTCGATGTGTCGTTCCAGCCAGTCGAGCCGCGAGGCAAGCTCGGTGACCGCAGGATCCACGAGTGGCGGTGCAGGCGACCTCACGCCATGTGGGCTGGCGAGTTTCTGCCAGACTTCGCTGAGGTCGATCGCTCGACCTTCTGTAGGGAGTGCGAGGCTGAACGCCGCAGCCAGCAAAGGCAGCACGCGGAGAAACAAGGGGCGGGGTGACCTCTCGGTGGCCATGACTGCCTCGCACAGAATGAGTTGCGGTAACGCTCGTGTGGGTGGGATACTCCCCCGCAAGTGTTTTTCGGGTATCGGCAGGCAGGAGAGGCTCTCTCCTTTGCTCTTCTATGGAAAAACGCCCGCAGGTGGCTGCCTGGTGGCGACCCTTCCGGCTAGTGAAAAGGGGGCCTTCCGGCGAGTGGAAAGGGGAAGTCTGGTGAAACGTCGATCTGGCATCGAGGCGGAGGGTCGGAGGCCAATCGCCTGCATCATTCCCCCGTTTCTCTTGGAACGAATGGCTGAGGCGGGCGATTCCGCAATCCGGCGACGGGCTGTGGTCGATCTTGCCCAGGCGACAGCGGTGCACGCTGTCCGTGATCTCGTGCGGACGATGCCGAGCTTGCTGGCCACGCCGTCTCCCAGCTGCTGTCGTGATCGGTTGATCTACGACGCTGGTGGCAGTGACAACCTGCCGGGCAGGCTCGTCAGGCGAGAGGGCGACCGACGCAGTCGCGATCCAGCGGTGAACGAGGCCTACGACCACTCGGGAGCCACCTACGACTTCTACAGTGAGGTGTTTGGCCGCAACTCACTCGACGACGCCGGCATGACGCTGATCTCGAGTGTGCATGCTGGGGAGGCGGATGGCGAAGGCTATCAGCCGATGAACAATGCCTTCTGGAATGGCTCGCAGATGGCGTATGGGGATGGGGACGGGCTGGTGTTTGGGCGGTTCACGCAGGCCCTTGATGTGGTGGCCCACGAGCTGACGCATGGCGTGCAGTCGTTTACCAGCAACCTCGTCTATCGCGGCGAGAGTGGTGCCCTCAACGAACACTTTGCTGATGTGTTTGGCGTGCTCGTGCGGCAGTGGTCGCAGGCGGGGGCAGCGAAGAGGGGAAGGAGGAAGGAGGGTGCATCGACGAAGGATCGTAAAGCGACGAGCCGGAGCGAACGGAGCTGGCTGATTGGCGCGGAGTTGGTTGTGCCGGCGGCCACGCGGCGAGCCGTCCGCGACATGCAACATCCGGGTACGGCGTTTGTGAACGACCCGCTGCTCGGCACCGATCCGCAGCCGGCCCACTGGAAGGATCGCTACAGAGGCACGGCCGACCGCGGCGGTGTGCACATCAACTCAGGGATTGCCAACCGGGCGTTTGTGCTGGCGGCCGAAGCCCTCGACGATGAGCCGTGGCAGACGGCCGGCCGCATCTGGTACGACACGATGCTGGAGATCCCCAGCCGGGCGAGCTTTGCGGATGCTGCGCGGGTCACGACGCGGATTGCCCGGGACGATCATGGGGCCGTGGCAGCCGAGGCGGTGCGTGAGGCCTGGAAGGCGGTGGGAGTGAAGGTTTCGGCGGCGAAGCGGGCGGCGGGGGCAGCATGAGACGAGTGAGCTTCACGCAGTCGGGCGGGTTTGTGGGGGTGGTCCACAGCTGCCGAATCGAGGTGGCGACGCTGGCGGCTGAGGAGCGGGCAT
>JADHNY010000058.1 GCA_016779265.1 Pirellulales bacterium
GCCATGGTGTCTGCGAGGCAATACCGCCGAGCTCGGCAATCTTTCGAGTGTGGTACCGCTCATAGATCATGCCGACGGTGGCAAACAGGCCAGCAGAGGCAAGTCCGTGATTAATGAGCTGGAGGTTGGCGCCCTCGACGGCGACAGGCTCCAGGGCAAACAGTCCCATTACGCAGTAGCCCATGTGGCTGACTGATGAGTAGGCGACCATCCGCTTGAGGTCTTTCTGCACCAAGGCCACGAGTGCCCCGTAGATGATGCCAACGGCACCGAGTGCCACCAGCCATGGGGCAGCCACTGCAGCGGCCTCTGGCAGCATCGGCAGCGAGAACCTGAGGAAACCGTAGATGCCGATCTTCAGCAGTACGCCGGCAAGGTCGACACTGCCGCCGGTGGGGGCTTCCACGTGTGCCAGTGGCAACCAGGTGTGCACCGGCACGATCGGCACCTTGATCGCAAAGCCGACAAACAGGGCGAGAAACACCCACAGCTGCAGGTAGCCCCACTCCGGTGTCATCGGCAGTGGGTGGCTGCTCAGGCCGGCGGTCAGCGTGGCAATGTCGAAGGAGAGAACGCCAGAGTGCGACGCATTCCAAAGGACGATTGCCAGCAACCCGAGGAAGGCAAGCACACTCCCAGCAAAGGTGTAGATGAAAAACTTCACCGCAGCACGGCGACGGTCGTCATGTCCCCAGATGCCGATCAAGAAGAACAGCGGCACCAGCGTGAACTCGAAGAACACATAGAAGAGGATGATGTCACGGGCGGCGAAGACGCCGAGCATGGCGGCCTCGAGCAGTAGCAGCAGCCCGTAGAAGCCAACCGCTTTTTCTTTCACCGCATCCCAGCTGACAAACACGGCGGTGACCGTCAGCAGTGCGGAAAGTCCAAAAAGCCAGATGGAGAGCCCGTCGAGTCCGACGGAGAAGCGGATGTCGAAAGGGCCGTTCACGAACCAGCCGAGTTCACCAGCGGCGAAGAAGCCACCTTCGCTTGGCACCTCACTCCCGAGGAACCGCAGCACGAGGCTACCTGCGAGCCCGAGCGTGATCAGGCTGGTGACCGCCGCGCTCTGCCGCACCGCTTGCAGGCCGCGGTGTCCGAGCAGCCAAGCGGCCAGCGCTCCCACAAGTGGAGCTGCGAGCGTGACCAACAGATGGGTTGCGGGCGAAAAGCCCTGCGAGAAATCGAGCATCGGCTCGGCCTACTGTTTCAGGGACCAGACAAGGGAAGCCACGATCAGGAGCACGCCCATCACACCTGCGAGGGCATAGCGTTGGATCAGGCCAGACTGGAGACGACGGACGACGCCGGCCAGGGAAGGAGGAATCCGGCCGATCGTGTCGACCGTGCCGTCAATGATGACGGAGTCAAAGATCGCAGCGAACGAAGAGAGGATCTCCAGCGGACGCACCACCGCGGCCACATAGAGCTCGTCGAGGTAGAAGCGATTCTCGAATAATGTGCCAACCGGTCCGAGGTACCGCTCCATCTGTGGCTCATCGCTGCGGCGACCGTAGTGGCCGTATGCGGCAATGGCGATGCCGACGGCGGCAGCAATCGTTCCCTGCAGGGCGATATCGAAATGAAAGGCGTGGGGCACCGCGGTGCTGGCCACGGCTGGTGCCCACAATGATGGCGTGGCGGCAAGGAACCATCCCAACGCATCAGTGGAGAAGATCAAGATGCCTGAGATCACAGACGCTCCAGCCAGAATCATCAGAGGATAGGTCATTGCCGGTGGCGACTCGTGGGCATGATGACCGGCCTCCTCAGGCACCCGCAGCGGACCGGTGAAGGTCATGAACACGGCGCGGAAGGTGTAGAAGGCCGTCAGGCCGGCGGTGACAAGTGCCATCCACCAGATCGCCTTCCAGGTCGTAGGTGTGTTGAGCGAACCACCTGCTGTGTGCGTGTCCTCAGCGTGAGCGGCATGATCCTCTAAATGGCCAGTGCTGTGGTCGTTAGTGCTGTGGCCATCACTGCTGTGATCATCAGCGGCATGTTCGGCAGCGTGCTCGTCTGCCGCTGCTGCGGTGAGGTGAAACAGGACAGGCTGAACGGCAGTGGAATCGGAGCTTCTCACGGTCGTCGCACGTGCATCCTCGAGGTTGACTGACTGCGGAAGCGTACCTGCTGCCGCATGGGCCTCCTCGGCATGATCGCCATGTCCGCCGGGCCAGGCGCGTGCGTGCAGTGATGAGAGGATCTCGTCCTTACTCCAGAAGCCCGCAAAGGGAGGAACGCCCGCCAACGCGAGACTTCCGATAAGAAACGTCACCGCGGTGATCGGCATCAGTTGCCGCAGTCCGCCAAAGCGACGCATATCGATCACGCCGCCCATCGAGTGCATCACGGAGCCGGCACCCATGAAGAGCAACGCCTTGAAAAAGGCGTGGGTCACCAGGTGGAAGATCGCGGCAGTGAAGCCCAGCAGTGTGCCTGTGCCAAGGCTGACAAACATGTAGCCGAGCTGGCTGATGGTGGAGTAGGCGAGCACCTTCTTCAGGTCGTTTTGCACGGTGGCGATCAGACCCGCAATCAGAGCTGTGATGCCACCGACAAGCGAGACCACGACCAATGCATCGGGGCAGGCGACAAACAGCGGTGCGGAACGAGCCACGAGATAGACGCCCGCGGTCACCATCGTGGCCGCGTGAATCAGAGCACTCGCCGGGGTTGGGCCTTCCATCGCATTTGGCAGCCAGACATGCAGCGGTGCCTGGGCACTCTTGCCGCAGGCAGCGAGCAGGAGGAGCAGACAGATCGCGGTGCCGACAGTGCCGCCAACAATGCCTTCGGCATTCGCCAGACGCGTGCCGCCGAGAATGCCGCTGAAGATTGTGCCGTCAGCCGCGACAATGTCGTGAAAGTCGAGCGTGCCATAGGTCATCCAGAGCAGGAACACAGCGACCGCCAGGCCGAAGTCACCAACGCGATTGACCAGAAACGCCTTTTTGGCAGCGGCGGCCGCTTCAGGCTTGCGGAACCAGAATCCGATCAGCAGGTAGCTGCACGCACCGACCGCCTCCCAGAACATGTAGACGATCAGGTAGTTGCTCGCTGAGACGAGCATGGTCATGGAGAACACGAACGCCGACACGAGCGCAAAGAAACGCGGGTAGCCCGGATCTCCATGCATGTAGCCAATGGAAAAGATGGCAACGAGCAGGCCCACGCAGGTCACCACCGAAAGCATGGTGGCGGTCAGTGGGTCGAGCCGGAGGGCGACATTGATCGCAAAGGGGCGGCTCGAGGCATTGGTGTCGGCACTGCTGACATCGACACCGGAGACTGCGTCGACGCCTTGGATGGCATTGTCGACATGCACCCACTGCCAGAGCGTGTGGACGCTCTCGACTTTATCGTTAGACGCTCCCCGCACGCTCCCAATCGTCACACCCAGAAGCGCGAGGCTACACAGGGCCGAGGCGGAGATCGTGGCTACGGCTGGCCAGTGGGCGCGCGAGCCGAGCATCTTCCCCTGCACAACCGTCACCAGGCAGCCGAGCAGCGGCAGCGCGGGAACGAGTGCAAGCAGCACGGTGACGGGATCGAAGGAGTTCTCAACCATTCTGAAAAAAGCCTGAAAGTTTTAGACGTGCTCGCGTTCGAGAAGCGCTTCTTCATCATGAGCGGGCTCGACACCCGCCGGCGTCAGGGTGGGCCAATGCGTGACACCACCGTCGAGCGGAGGCAGGGCCTGGTCGATCGTCCGGGGCAGCACTGATTCACGCAGCGACTGCCAGGCGTTCGCATCGAGCCGGCCGGTGCGGGAAAAAGCCTGAAGGACAAACACCAACGCCACGGCCGCTTCGCAGGCGGCGACAGTGAGCACAAAGATCACCAGCATCTGACCGCCCCAGTCGCCGTGGTAGCGACTCCAGCTGACCAGACTCACCGACACGCCCTGCAGCATCAGCTCAGCAGAGAGAAACATCACAATCATGTTGCGACGGGTGAGTATGCCGACAAGGCCGAGAGCGAACAGTAATGCCCCGACGAGCAGCCCGTTATGGAGCAGGCCATTCTGGAGCACGCCATCGGGGGCGAGGTCCATCGAGGGCACTGCAGTTGCTGTGGGCACTGCGGCTGTGGGCACTGCGGCTGTGTCAGCAGCGTGAGAGGGAACAGCAAGCAGGAGGGCCACCATCGCCGTAAGGCACCCCGCTACCGCTGGCCAGATCCGTCGCCGGAGACCGGCAGAGGCTGATACAAGAGAAGTCGAGGTGACCGACATGGGGTGGGTGACAGGCGTCATCGTGTGGGCCTCCCTTCGGCGAGGGCAGCCGCCTCACCTCGGGTGACGACCGCAATCGCACCGACGAGGGCGACAAATAGCAGCACGCCAGCGGCTTCCACCGCAATCAGGTGGCGGCCAAACAGCTCACCGCCGAGGCGGGCAACATGATTCTCAAACAGTGGGTCCGGGACGACCGCAGTCACAGAATCGGCGGGAGCATCTGATTCTGCCGTGGCAGCAGCCTCCACATCGTCTGCGGGCACTGGTGCGGACAGACGGCCGATTGAGATCGTCAGCAGCCCCACCAAGACAGCACCAGCGATGGCGGAGAGCATCGGCTCACTGGAGACTCGGTCATAGGAGGCCAGGCCAGAGGGCTGGGCCAGCATAAGCACAAACAGAAACATCACGAGGATGGCACCGGCGTAGACGACGATTGTCGCCACGCCGAGAAACTGTGCGCCCAGGATCAGGAGCACGCCAGAGACGCCTGCGAGCGTCATCGCAAACCAGATTGCGGCGTAGACCGGTGATCGGGTCACGATCGTGGCTGTCGCCGAGACGACGGCCACCAGAGCAACCAGGGCAAAGACAGCCTCTTCGCCGATGCTGCCGAGCCGGCGACCCGCAAGGGCAAACGCTGCGAGAGCGACAGCACCGAGGATAAACCCTGCCGGCCGGGTGAGTTTGTGCTCTAGGCCTTTGGGCAAGAGCAGCCAGAGGCTGGCGGCAGCTGTGGTCACTGCAACGGCCATCAGCAGCCCGGGGCGTCCAGCGACAGAGCCAGCCTCGGCCATCAGCTGAGTGGCGAAGACAGACGGAAGCATTACAGCGTGCCTCCCAGACTCTTCGACTTCATCGGTTCGGCATCCTTCGTCATGTCGTAGACGCTTAGTAGTTTTTCCTTGTCGAAGATCATCTCTTCGCGGCTCTTTCCAGTCAGGTCGAGCAGGCTGGTGAGCTCAACGGCATCCACCGGACAGGCTTCCTCACACATGCCGCAGAAGATGCAGCGGAGCTCATCGATCTGAAAGCTCTCGGGATACTTCTCGCGGTCAGGCCAGGGGCTCTCGGTGGCCACAATGTCGATGCAGTGTGCTGGGCAGGCGGTTGCGCAGAGGAAGCAGGCCACGCACTTGACGCGACCATCGTCATCGCGGTTGAGCCGATGCACGCCGCGGTAGATCAGTGGATTACCAATGGTGGGCCGTTCCTCAGGGAAACTGACCGTGACCTTCTTGCTGACGAGGTGGCGAGCCGTCGTGGTCAGCCCCTGGACGACCAGGGGAAGATAGAGTCGCTCCGTCAGGCCGAGCGGACGCTCTTCAATCCAGCGAACGGAGGGATCGGTCGGTTTCATGCGTCGCTCCCTGATGATGAGTCAGCGTTGGCGGTGTTGGACAGCTCGTTCTCGGTCGTGACCTGCCCATTGCCTGTGAGCAACGCATGCTCGGCGGCAAACAGCCCATCGTCTTCCAGAATGTCAGCTCGAATCGGTCGGTTGTCGGTGCCGGATGGTGTCAGCACGCCGGCGGTGATCCAGCCAAGGAGAAACACCGCCCAAGGCAGCAGCAGCGCGACCCAGCCTGCAGCGGAAGCACCCATCGCCTCGGTCATCTGCGGTCGGAACTCCTCAACGATGGCAACGATGACGAGGTTCGCAATACCGAGCGGCAGCATCACCTTCCAGGCAAGGTTCATCAGCTGGTCAAAGCGAAACCGAGGCCAGCTCCATCGCACCAGCATGAAGAACAGGATCACGGCCAGGACCTTTCCTGAGAACACGCCGAAGCGGATCAGTGCCGTGCCCCAGCCGATCTCATCTCCCGAGCCGGTCACGCCCCACAGGTGCCAGCCACCGAGAAACAGGATCACGATCAGGAAAGCCGCCGTCACCATGTGCAGAAACTCGGCGACGAGAAATAGCAGCAGCTTGATGCCGGAATATTCTGTGTGATAGCCACCGACGAGTTCCTGCTCAGCCTCAGGGAGGTCAAACGGAAGACGGGCTGCTTCGGCGAACGCGGCAACCAGAAATACGATGAAGCCCAGTGGCTGGGCAAACGCATACCAAATGCCAGTATTGGCCTGCTGCGTCATCACCACGTCGAGTTCGAGACTGCCCGCGGCTAAGACCACGCCCAGGAGGCCGAGCCCAAGGGGAATCTCGTAGGCCACCAACTGGGCACTCGATCGCAGCCCACCCAAGAAGCCGTACTTGTTGTTGCTCGCCCAGCCACCCAGGAGCACGCCGTAGACCGCGATGCTCGAGAGGGCAAACACCCAGAGGATGCCCACGCTAAAGCCGGGAGCCACCAGGAAAGGTATGGGGTCGGGAAGACCATCGATTCCCAGCGGTGGCAGCACGCTACCAAATGGAATTGCCGCGAAGATCGCTAGGGATGCCGCCAGGATCACAAGCGGGGCGGCGTTGTAGAGCACCCGGTCGACATGGCTCGGCGTGTAGTCTTCTTTGAGGATGATCTTCAGGCCGTCAGCCAGCGGCTGCCCGAGGCCAAAAAGGCGAATCTTCGTCAGCGGGATACCGACACGGTTGGGACCCTTGCGGTCTTGAACCCAGGCGGCCATCCAGCGTTCGACGAGCACGAGATACGCCGCGGCAGTCATCAGGCCGCCGACAAGCAGCCCGATCTTCACCAACGCAGCGATCGTTTCGAGAGATGGAATCATGAGGTGGCAAGTTGCTGGAGACGGAGATCGAGGCCGACCGATGGAAGGTCTTCAGCCAAAGCGGCCAGGGCAGGCGAGGCGGCGGCGGCCTCACGACGGATAACGTTCGGGTCGTAGAGACCACGACGTTCAAGCATGTTCCAGAGCAGCCGGCCCTCTGGCCAGACACCCGAGGGAGCGCGGATCGCTCGCTCAAAGGACTGGGCCCACTGTCCGTGGTTGATCCAGGTGCCGGAGCGTTCTGCAAAGCCGGCTGACGGCAGCAGCCAGTTCGCCTGCGACGCCAGTGGCGAGTCAAACATGTCCTGAACAATCAGGCAGCCTGCTGACTGCTCTCGCAGTTTGGCGAAGCGGGCTGCCGTGGCCTCGTCGATCCAGGAGCCAACCTCGGTGGCGGGCCGCCCACCAGCGGGTGGATAGGCAGCCGTGATCCAGGCAGCTGTGCACTCGCCGCGTTCCACCACTTCGAGAAGAGACTCCCAGCGAGGCACGCTCGGGTCGAATGCGGCAATCACATGCTCAACACCAACTCGATTCGGACACTTCTCGCCGCGGATCGTGAAGCCGCCCGGGAAGCTCTCGTCTTCACCCTGTGTTGGTACATAGCCAACCGCCAGCAAGGCCTGTGGATCGATCTCGCGAGCCACGCTGCAGAGCATCCAGGCTTCCTCGACCGTCAGCATTGGCGAGACGGCCACAGCCAGTCGGCCATCGCCGCTGACGGATGTGGTGAGGTCGGCTTTCAGGCCGGTCACAATGTCAGCCCACTCGACGGAGTCTGCATCGCTGGAAGCGGTCCGCCGCTTGGCTTCGACCAGTCGTGAGGGATCGTGAAGGTGATGCCAGCCGTAGCGGCCCTCGTCGCAGATCCACCACTTGTTGACGTGCAGGTTTTCCCGTGGCTTGAGTCGATAGACAGTGTCTTGGGTGTGCTCAGTCTGGATCGAGCAGCCAGCGGAACAGCCGCCGCAGACACCAGCCTCGCGTTTGAGGAACCAGACCCGCTGCTGGTAGAGGAAGTCCTTGTCACCAAGAGCTCCCACAGGGCAGAGGTCGACGACGTTGCCGGAGAGTTTGTTTTCCAACGGATAGCCGGGGAAGACGTCGATCTCTTCCTTCGAGCCACGAGCGTTGACCATCAGTTCGCCGGTGCCTGCCACCTCGCGGGTGAACCGCACGCACCGCGTGCACATGATGCAGCGGTCCGCGAAGAGCGTGACCGTTGGGCCCATATCCCGCTTCTTGCTCGTGAAGGCATGGATGTCGGCACGCCGCTCAGGCTGACCATGTTCAAAGTGGTAGTCCTGCAGCAGGCACTCACCAGCCTTATCGCAGATCGGGCAGTCGATCGGATGGTCGATCAGCAACGCCTCTTCCACGCGTGCCCGGCTGTCCTTGACCTTCTCGCTCTCGGTGACAATCACCGTGCCATCCTTGGCTGGGGTCTGACAGGCAGGCACCAGCTTGGGGATCATTGATGTCTGGCCGGTTTCCGCATCACGAGTGCCAACTTCCACAAGGCACATCCGGCAGCTCGCCACGACCGAAAGGCCTGGATGCCAGCAGTAGTGGGGAATCTCAGCTCCCGCACGCCGCGCCGCCTCAATGCAGTTGAGTCGCTCGTCAGCTCCGATCTCGATTTCACGTCCGTCGACGATGACGGTGGGCATCAGTGGGCTCCCACGATCTGGAGGGCGGGCACAGGATCGGTCACCATCCAGCCCTCGGGGTTGGTGCGTTTGATGTAGTCCTCGAACTCGTCGCGGAACTTGTTGATCGCGTTCTTGATTGGCCAGGCAGCGCCGTCGGCCAGGCCGCAGATGGTCGAGCCGGGCATCATGCCCATGGCATTGCCATTCTCCAGCAGAATCTCAAGGTCTTTCAGGCGGCCCTTGCCGGCACGAATCCGCTCGAGGATTCGCAGGTTCCAGCTGGTGCCCTCACGGCATGGGGTGCACTGGCCGCACGACTCATGGGCAAAGAAACGGCATGAGTTGTGGAGGAAATCGACGATGCTGACCGTCTCATCAATCACCACAACCGCCGCGGTCCCTAGGCCCATGCAGCCCACGGTGCCAGGACCCTTAAAGTCGAGCGGGGTGTCAAACTCGGCTTCGGTCATCAGGCCCATCGAGATGCCACCAGGAATCGCCGCTTTCGCCTTGCGTCCCTTCCAGACACCTCCGCCATACTCATCGACGAGCTGTCGCAGGGTGATCCCTAGCGGAGCCTCGTAGCAGCCAGGCTTCTCGACATGGCCCGAGAGGCAGTAGAGCTTCGGGCCGTAGCTTCCAGGATCTCGCGGATTCTCGGGATCGGCAGGCACGCCAATCGATCGGAACCACTCGGGGCCCCGGCGAGCAATCTGAGAAACACAGGCCATCGTCTCGACGTTGTTGACGACGGTTGGCTTGCGGAAGACACCTTCGATGGCAGGGAAGGGTGGCTTGATTCGTGGCCAGGCCCGCTTGCCCTCGATGCTCTCGATCAGCCCAGTTTCCTCCCCGCAGATATAAGCCGCAGCACCGCGGTGCAGGTAGATGTCGAGTGAGAAGTCGGAGCCCTTGATGTTCTTGCCGAGCAGGCCTGCCGCATACGCCTCGTCGATGGCGGCCTGCAAACGATCCCAGGCCTGTGGGTATTCGTATCGCAGGTAGATGTAGGCCGTAGTGGCCCGCGTGGCGTATGAGGAGATCATCGTCCCCTCGATCACCTGATGCGGGTCATCTTCCATCAGGATGCGGTTGTTGAAGGTGCCCGGCTCGCTCTCGTCTGCATTCACGCAGAGATAGATCGGCCCTGGGTGGTCTTTCGGAAGAAAGCCCCACTTCACACCTGTTGGAAAGCCGGCCCCGCCACGGCCTCGCAGCCCTGCAGACTTGACCAGTTCTATCACCTCTGTGGGCTGCTTTTCCGCGAGCAGCTTCTCAAAAGGCGCGTAGCCACCACGTGAGCGGTAGCTCGCGAGCGTATGACTTTCAGGGGTGCCAATGGCTTCCAGGAGGACGGGCTCAAATGGTGGCATGTCAGGCATCCTCCGTCACTCTGGGAGCGGCAGCCGCTGCTGCTGATGACCGCTGATCGGCCCGCACCTTGACCGCTTCGATCGCTGCTGCAGCTGCCGCGGGGTCAAGGTTCTTGAGAAGGTCGTCGTTGGCGAGCACACAGGGAGCGAAGTCGCAGGCACCGAGACACTCCGCCGGCTCGATCGTCACAGAGCCGTCGTCGGTGGTCCCGTAGGGCTCAATGCCGTACTGGCTGCAGAGCTTCTCCAGCAGATCGTCTCCACCTCGCAGGGCACACGAAACCGAACGGCAGACAAACGCCCGCACGGTTCCGTGAGGCTTCTCCTGATGGAAGAACTGATAGAAAGTCAGCGTGTCTTGCACCTCAGCCGGCGGGTATCCCAGCACGTTGGCGACATCGACCACGGCATCGAGCGGCACATGCCGCAGGGCCTTCTGCACGAGATGCAGGGCAGGCAGCACGAGCGCTCGACGGTCGGGATACCGCGGTGCGAGCGCTTCGATCTCTGCCACCATCTCGGGCGTCAGACATTTCAGTTCAGGGCTGCTCATGGATGACTACCGATCAAGCTCCGCGGCGATGATGTTGAGGCTGCCAAGCACGGCGACGACATCCGAGAGGGTGTGGCCTCGGATGAGATGCGGGAACATGGAAAAGTTCAGCACGCTCGGCGGACGGCAGCGTGCCCGATAGGCGGTCTCATTCCCGTCACCGACGATGTAGAAGCCCAGCTCCCCGTTGGGTGCCTCGATGGCGGCGTACGACTCTTCGCAAGGCACTTCGAAGCCGTGATTGCTCATCGACAGCTCAAAGTGAGAGATCGTGCCTTCGATTGTTGAGTAGACCTGCTGCTTCTCTGGCCGGGCGACCCGCTGGTCCATGCCGACATTGATCGGGCCGGATGGCAGGTTTTCCAACGCCTGGGCAACGATACTGAGGCTCTCTCGCATCTCATCCATGCGGACGAGGTAGCGGGCGTAGCAGTCACCGGTCGTCGCACAGGGCACCGCGAAGTCGAAGTCGTTGTAGGCGAGATACGGCTCGTCTTTTCGCAGGTCTCGCGTCACACCGCTGGCACGGGCGACGGGGCCAGTCGCTCCAAACGCAGTGGCTTCCGCCTTGGTCAACACGCCGACGCCCTTCGTGCGGTCGACGAAGATGCGGTTGCGGGTCAGCAGCCGCTCCATGTCGTTGAGCGTCTTGGGGAAGGTCTTCAGGAATGTGCGGATCTTCTCGATCACCAGTGGGGTGAAGTCTTGTGAGAGACCGCCGACACGCGTGTAGCTGTTGGTGAAGCGTGCTCCACAGAGCGTCTCGAAGATGTCGTAGATCACTTCACGCTGCTGGAAGCCATAGAGGAAGAAGGTGAAGGCACCGGTGTCGAGGCCGACCGCTCCATTGCAGAGGAGGTGGTCACTGATCCGAGCGAGCTCCGCGATGATCGTGCGGATGTAGGTGCAGCGGGGGGTGAGCTCGATGCCCAGCAGCTTCTCCACCGCATGGTGCCAGGCCACGTTGTTGGCCATCGGCGAGATGTAGTTCATACGGTCGGTGACCGTCACGTACTGGTTGAACGTGAGGTGCTCGCCGATCTTCTCGAAGCCGGAGTGCAGATAGCCCATCTCGGGCATTGCATCGACGACACGTTCCCCTTCCAGCTTGAGCACAAGCCGCAGCGTGGTGTGCGTGGCTGGGTGCTGAGGGCCGAAGTTGAGCGTCCAGAGGTAGTCCTCGCTGCGGCTCGCGGCCGCGGCGTCAGCTGGCTGCGAGAGCGGTTCCGAAGGGGCGATGGACATGGCGTTTGCGTCAGTCAGTGAGTGGGAAGTCGGCGAAGCGAACGAAACGATGTGATGCGGCGGTACGAAAGCGAGGCAGCGTTGTGGTCAGGCGTCGTTACAGGTGTGTCCAGATGGCAGAGCAGCAGTGGCAAGGTGGCGATGGCAAAGGAAAAGGGCAGTGGCAGAGGAACAGCTAGCGTCAGCTCTGGTCGCGAGAGATCACCGGGAAGTTGTGGCGTTCGCCGCGGCCCTGGAGTGGGTAGTCCTTCCGCAGCGGATGGGCAGTGAACTCTTCGGGCATCACCAGCCGGCGGAGATCGGGGTGGCCTACGAAACGGATGCCGAACAGATCCCAGACTTCCCGCTCCAGCCAGTTCGCTCCCGGCCAGAGGGGCACCATGCTCGGCACGGTTGGCTCGGGATCGTCCACAAAGCAGCGAACCGTCAGCCGTTCGTTGCTGCGGGTGTTGGCCAGCAGGTAGACGACGCCGTAGCGGCTGGTCGCTCCACGATACTCAAGGTAGTCAACGCAGCTGACATCAACGAGGAGGTCAAAGCCGTTGGCTTTCAGCAGCTGCATCACCTCGAGCAGCGACTCCTGCGGCACGACGACCCGCTGCTGACCTCGGAAAATAGACGCCTCAAGCCCGTTGAAGCGTGCCACAAGGGCCTGAAAGCCGGCGTCATTCACGGAGGTGGTCGTCGACTCGGAGGGCGTGTCAGGATCGGCGGACATGCTGATTAATGCGGAGTTGGCGAAGCGGGCGGGGACGAATCGGCGGCGTGTGTGGGGCTGTCGAACTGCGACATCAACGAGTCGCGGCGGTTGTCGCGTTGCGTTCGGCTGCTAGCTGACGCTGCACAACCGGGTTGCGGGAGGCATCCAGGGTGAGTGGGTCGCCCGACTCCGTCAGAGCCCGTTTGCGAAGCTGGCGGGCAGCGGTGTCGAACTCTCGGCCTGTGATCGTGCCCTCCACCTGGATCTTGTCCTGGAGGTCGATGATGGCCTGAATCAGCTGTTCAGGACGCGGTGGGCAGCCGGGTACATACATGTCGACCGGAATGAAGCGGTCGATGCCCTGCACGACGGCATACGTGTCAAAGACTCCGCCGGTGCTGGCACAGGCACCCATCGAGATGCACCATTTCGGCTCGCTCATCTGCAGCCAGATCCGCTGGAGCACTGGGAGCATCTTCATCACCACACGTCCAGCAACGATCATCAGATCGCACTGCCGTGGACTAAAGCGGAACACCTCTGCACCAAAGCGAGCGAGGTCATGCTTGGCGGCGCCGGTCGCCATCAGCTCAATGCCGCAGCATGCCGTGGCAAACGGCATCGGCCAGAGGCTGTTTTTACGGCACCAGTTCGCCAGTTCGTCGAGCCGGCTGATCATCACGTTCTCGGGAAGCTCAAGCCGAGCGTCGAGTTGCGAGGCAGTCTTTGGCATCGCTGCCTGCGGCATCGCCGTGAGAGGCTGTGGCGTTGTCATCGCCATCGGAAGACCCCCTTTTTCCAGTCGTAGGCAAAGCCTGCTACCACGAGCGCCAGAAACAGCATGGCTCCGGCGAAGACAATTCCTCGGCCACCAACACTGCCTTCCGCCACGGCGGCATCGATCCCGGCTGGAGATCGGCTCGCCACAGCCCACGGGTAGAGGAAGAGCAGTTCAACGTCAAACACGAGGAAGGTGATCGCCACGAGGTGGAATCGCACGTCAAACCGGCGACGCGTGTCATGGACCGGGTCCATGCCGCTCTCGTACGGCATTGCCTTCACCGGTGTGGACCGTCGTGGGCCAATCAGCTGTGCTGCCACGACCAAGCCGACCGACACAGCGGCAGCAATGACCACGAACAGAATCACAGGCAGAATCGGATTCATCACATGCTCCGAGCGATCTCAGGCCGCCGAGATCCCTCCGCAGGGCCTTTCGGACGGCGTCTTCTGCAAAAAACCGCGGCGACAGCCGACTTCGTGAAAAAAGTCACAAAGTCTCCACTGGTTATACCGTCCAGAGGCTCAGGGGGCGAGACGTCAGCCGGGATCGCGGCTGCGGTGTACAACCGAGGAGTCCGCTTGGCATGTGCGAGGCGGCAGTCAGCCCCCAGCAGGCATCGCCTGCCACCGGCCCAAGGGCCATCGAGAGGATTCGAGATGATCGATCACATGGCCACCCTTGCCGATCTGGTGCGGCGGCCGAGCGTGAACCCGATGGGACGCACCGTCTCGGGGCCGGAGTATCTCGAAGGCCGGGTGAGTGAGTATCTCGTGCAGCGTTTTTCCGCCGCGGGCCTCCCCTGGGCTCGACAGAATGTGGCGCCCGGCCGGGACAATGTGCTGGCGGTGCTTGAGGCGACGGAGCCAAACAGCCCCACGATCCTCTGGGATGCCCACCAAGACACGGTTCCTGTCGACGGGATGACGATCGCTGCCTTCACGCCTGTGATCCGTGATGGCCGGCTCTTCGGCCGCGGGGCCTGTGATGTGAAGGGGGGCATGGCAGCCATGCTCGTGGCGCTAGAGCGGCTCCGCCGGGAACCGTCTCGTCGCCTCCGAATCGTGTTTGCTGCGACTGTCAACGAGGAGTTCGGCTTTTCAGGAGCGAAGGCGCTCGCGCGGCTTTGGCAGGTGCCACTGGCGTCATGTGCCTCGGCTGACCGGCCGGCGGCAGAGCTGCTTGCGGTGAAGCCGCAGGCGGCTGTGGTCGCCGAGCCGACAGGGCTCCATCTCGTGGCGACGCACAAAGGTGCGGTGCGATGGCGGATGATCGCCCACGGCCGAGCCTGTCACAGCGCCTTCCCTGAGCAGGGAGCCAACGCGATTTACCCGGCGGCCCGAGCGGTGCTGGCGATCGAGACGCTGGCTCTTGAGCTGAGGGGCCGCTCACCTGACCATCCCTGCGGTCCACCGACGCTGAGCATCGGTACCATTCAGGGAGGCACCGGCGTGAACCTCGTGCCTGATCGCGTGGTGTTGGAGATTGATCGCCGGCTTTTGCCAGGAGAGTCAGCAGAAGCGGCTCGCCAGGAAGTCATCGATCGTGTTGCCGCTGCGGTCGGCGAGCAGGCCGACACAGCGATCACGCACGAGTCGCCATTCCTCTCCAGTTCCGGGCTTCCGGAAGAAACGAGCGGCCAGACGGCCACCATGCTCCGCGATGCGGCCGCAGGCTGCGGTCATCAGGCCGACGTGCTGGCCGCACGCTATGGCACGAACGCAAGTATCTATGCTGTGGCGGACGTGCCGAGCGTGGTGTTCGGGCCAGGCAGTATTGCGCAGGCCCACACCGTTGATGAATGGATCGACCTCAGTGAGGTCGCCACCGCTGCATCGATTCTCACAGCCACTGTGCGACTGCCTGAGGAGGCAGGATGCTCGTCTGTCTAGAACTGGTCCAGGATGAAGTGGTGACCGTGGTGGTACCGCCTCGACTTGGGGAAATAGTTCTGCCAGCTGCGGTTGTAGACCGGTACTCGCATCTCCTGCGGATAGCGATGGTAGAGGTCGTCAGCTGACCGCAGGTATTCGTCGCTGTAAAAGTTCTGCGGATAGAAGACGTATGGATAGTGGTAGAAGCGATTCCAGTCGTGGCTGGAATACGAGTTGGCCCACTGTTTGCCATAGGCCTGTGTGCCACCGAAGCCCTGAGCCTCAGCAGACTGCCCACTCCAGGCAACCGCGCCGAGCATCAGCGCAGAGGCCGCAACGATTTTCCGAATGGTCATCGGTTTTCCCCCCTGTCTAACGGCGACGGTCCTCGACCGGTGTCGAAGCCGATTCCGCCCGTTACCACATCGTCAATCGGCAGGACCGGCCTTTACGGTCTTTTCAGCATCGTCGGAAAAACCGTTAGGAAGCGTCCTTGGACACGGGGAGTGACGACCGGGCGATCAGGACTCAGTTCGCCGAGGGGAGTTCGCCTGCTGCGAGTTCCTGGTCCCATTCTTTCAGCAGGGGCCAGTCAGGGGCACACGTGCCGAAGTCAGCAAGCGTCAGATAGCCCCGCAGCCGTTGGATCGTCTGATCGAGCAGGCTGTTGTCTTTTCGGAAGATCGGGCCATGGCTTGGCAGCAGCCACGCGACGTCGCTCTCACGAATCCTGGTGAGCGAGTTCACGAAATCGGGGATGTCGCTGCCATGGTGGGCGTCGATCGCACCGACGGAGCCATCGCGATAAATGTTGTCACCCGATAAGAGGAGGTTGCCGAGACGAAATGCGAGCTGGCTGTCGGTGTGGCCCGGGGTATGCCAGACCTCGAGCTTGAGGCTGCCAATCTCAAACGTGTCACCATTCTCAATCGTGCTGTCGACCTTCACTGGCGGCATCTCGAGATGGATGTCTTGGGCTGTGATCTCCGCAAATGTCTTGATGCGGTCACCACTCTCCAGCGACGCCACAGCCTTGGGATGGGCCACCACGGGGCATTTCAGGATCGACTTCGCCCGGGCGAGGCCCTGGATGTGGTCGACGTCGGCGTGGGTGGCGATCAGGGCTTTGCACTGCGCGAGCGGGAAGTCGAGCTGGCGGATCATCTCGATGATCTCATCCACAGTCTCGGAATAGCCGATATCGACCAGGGCCCAGGCGTTGTCGTCGTAGACGAGATAGACGTTGCAGCCGATCCGCCACCCCACCTGGTAGTTCATTTCAATGACACCGGGAAAAACGGGACGTCGCTCGAGCATCGAGGCTGGTTTCCACGCGAGGAGTTCGTTACCGAGAAGTGTGCCGACGAAACTGCCAGCCAGTCGTTGTGGCAGAACGGTGCGTCTTACGGAGCCGACCCCTTCCGAAGAATCACTGCTGGAGGATCACTGCCGGAAGGAAGCCCAATCGGGAAGTTCAGGGCGCAATTCTTCGGCGGTTCTGCGAAAGTAGTCGACGGTTTGCAGCCGTGAAGACCCTCTTCCCAACGTGTCGACGAGTGTAGGCCGTTCGTGGGGGAACGGCAAACGGCGTGAATGCACACGGGTGCTTGCGATGGATCCGACCCCTTCCACCTACGCCGTCTGGGCTGAACGTGTGACGTTGCTGTGTGCGGCGGTGGAGTCACTCGATGCAGCTGCTGATGGTCTGGGCGCAGACCTCGCAGTCGACGCTGCCTGGCGGGGGCAGCTGTTTGAGAAGCTGCGACCACAGGTAGACGGTGAGCCGGTACTCGTGGCGGCAATCTGTGGGGGCACCAATACGGGCAAAAGCCTCATTGCCAATGCACTCGCCAACGCCCCGCTCTCGCGGTCGGTGCTGGAGGCGGCCCGCACCCGCCATCCAGTGGCCAGCCTCCCGCAGGAGCTCGCCAAGACCGCGGGGGCAGCCAGGCTCTTTCCGGGGTTTTCTGTCAGGCCCTGGACCAGCGACGACGATGCCCTGAGTGAATCCACCGAGCACCTGCTCTTCGTACGGCCAGAGACCACGGGAATGCAGCCAGCCTGGCTGGCACTGCTCGACACGCCGGACATCGATGGCACACTGCGAGACAACTGGGCTCGGGCCGAACTCGTCCGCAACGCCGCCGACCTGCTGATCGCGGTGCTCACTCAGCAAAAGTACAACGACGCTGCGGTCCGCGATTTCTTCAGCGAGGCCGCCCGTGCTGGCAAGACGGTGATCGTCATCTTCAACATGATCGAGTGGCCACAGCAGCGATCACGGCTCGCTGGCTGGCTCAATGGCTTCACAGCAGGGACTGAAGTCCGCCCCGACGCGGTGTTTGCGGTGCCTTGGGACCGCGATGCAGCTGCTTGCGGGGAGCCGGTCTTCTTTGAAGTCAGCGACGTGATCGATCGGCAGTCGGAGGATGCCGACGCGTCTGCAGGAGAAGACATCGTTCCGCTGAGTGGGACTGATCTTGTGGAGCGGCTGGCGGCGAAGGACTACCTCGCGTTGAAGCGAGACGCGATGCTCGGAGCGCTGGCGGTGGTTGTGGATCCGAGGCGTGGAGTGCCAGCCTGGCTCAACCGACTCGAGCATATGGCTGCTGCCTGGCAGGAAGCGTGTGGTCTCCTTTCGACCCGCGTGCGAGTGACCATTGACCTGCCTCCCGCGCCGCGGGAGCTGGTCTGGAACGAGGTCTGGGCCTGGCTGGAGCCGAAGCGATCAGGCTTTGACCTGACGGTGAGTCGTGTCTACCGCGTGGCTGGCCGCGGGCTTGGCTGGGCGGGGCGACGGATAGGCCTGCTGGTAGATCAGGCTCAGCGGCAGGCAGATCATGCTGCGGAAGAGCTGTCTGCGCTGAAGGCAGCCTTAGGGGATTTCCTCGATCGGCTGGACCAGGTGACTCGCGAGCAGCCTCAGCTGGAGACCGTTCTGCGGCCGGTGTTGACCGATGGCGATCGCCAAGCCTGGTTTGATGAACTCGCCCGTCGGCATGCCGTGATGCCACTGATCTCTCGCGACTACAGCCTGTTTGTACGGGAAGAACTCGACCGCTTTGAGCAGGCGAATCCTGGAACAGTTCGGCTCATTCTCACGGCCCTAAACGTTGGTGCCGTTGCTCGCCCCGCTGTCACGGTGGGGCTCGGTCTCGCGGGAGCTGCGGTGGTGCCACCTGCCGCTGCCGCCGCAGGTGGACTGTCGGTGTTTGTGCACAACCTGGGTGATGTGGTGGTTGGCGCGGCGGCGTCACTCGCCGGAGAGACGGCGATCGAGGCCACGGCTGCCGGTATCAAGCCGTTGCTTGAGCGGCTCTTCGCCGGCTGGGCAGCAGAACGTGGTGACCTGCTGGGCAGGATGATTCATGAGGTGGTAATCGGCGATGCCTTTGCTGTGCTGGAAGCACGGGCCGAGGTTGGGCAGCGGCGGGAGATCGCGGAGGCTCGACGGCTGGTTGATGAACTGATGGCGGATCTCACGCGAGGAGAGGCAGCATGAGTACGGCTCAGCCAGATGCCTCAGGTCCGTTGCCACCGTACGCAGCTGCGGACCAGCAGTTTGCCCGGTTTGTGGATCAGCTCGGCGGCTGGGCAGGGTCCTTTCCTGGCTGGGCACCGGCTGATGAGATCGCAGGGCTGTGGCCAGAGGTGGCATCTCGGCTGGCTGTGTCTGTTGCCGAGCTTGGCCGCCCCTTGGTGGTGGGAGTGCTTGGTGGAACGGGCACCGGCAAGAGCACACTCGTCAACGCCTTGGCCGGCCGCGACGTTACCGAGGCGAGTGACATTGCCAGGCCGACGACAATCCATCCGGTTGTGGTGGCTGCTAACGAGGCCGACCTGACCTGGTTTCCCGTCAATGAGATCGGTGCGTCGGTGGTACGAACCAAGGCCGAGGCGGTAGCCGACATCGTGTTGATCGACTGCCCGGACCCAGACACACAGCCCGCCATCGATACCGGTCTTCAAGAGTCGGGGCCTCGCGAACCGAGCCCTGAGGCGGCGAAAGCCAGCGAGGATCGACACCGTGGCCGTGTGGGAAACCGGGACCGGCTCGAGCAGATCCTGCCCCGCTGCGATGTGCTGCTGGTCGTTTCGACGGCTCAGAAATACCGCTCCTTCAGCGTGGCGACTGAGCTGCTCGCGTTTGCACCGGGTCGCCCCCTGCTGTTTGTGCAGACCCATGCCTCACGAGATCCTGACATTCGCGATGACTGGACTCGCGATCTGCAGCAGCAGGGCTTTGCAGTGCCCACGATCTATCGAGTCGATGGTCTCGAGGCGTTTCGCCAGCTGACCGGCGGCGAGCCAGTGGATGAGGGCTTTGCCGAACTGCAGACGGCCATTGCCCATGAACTTGCCTCGCGGGAAGCGGGCCGCATCCGACGCAACGGCGGACTTGAACTGGCCGGCTGGTTTCTTGATCGGAGCCGTGAGCATCTCGAGCCCGTGCGGGAAGCCGTGCAGGAACTCCGGGCTGGGGTCGACCGTGAAACGCAACGCCTCGAGACACTCGTGGCGGATGGCATCGCCCGACAGGTGACGCAGGCTCGCGTTGGCTGGCGGCATCTCGTCGCCAATGAGCTGCAGCAGCAGTGGCACGCCGGCTGTTTTGGCTGGTTCTTACAGTTTGTGGCGACTGTGGCCAGCTGGCTGCCACGATCTCGGAGGCAGCTCTCTGGGATCGTCGGCCGCGCCCTTGCAGGCCAGGTGCCGTCGCTGACGGTGGCCTCGAGTGATTCGGCTGGTGGATCACACGATCGCCTGGAAGAGGCGTTGGGCCTCGACGATGCTGAGGTGGAACAGTCTCGGAGCGTGCTGGCCGGCCTTGCCCGACGAGCGGCGATCCAGACGCCTCTCATTCAGGCGGCTCGGCCGGCCTCAGACAACAGAGACGGTCCGGTGGCGGAATCGCTCGAAAGGGGACAGCGTTGGCTGACAGCAGGCATCAAGCAGATTGCTTCACGCTGCCGGGAGCGGGCTGCGGATCGCTGGCTGCAGTTGGCCAGTGAAGTGCTCTTCGATGCGGTCCTGGTTGCTGTGCTGGCCCGTGCTGCATGGGATTTCTTTCACGGCCGGCTCTGGCTTGGGGAGGCCCGTGGTGGGCTGCTTCTCGAAGCCCTCGTCTGGCTGGTGCTCTGGGGACTGCTGTTGAAGCAGGCAGCAGTGAGCTGGGGAACGCGTCGCATTGGGCGTGACATCGACTCGCTCGCGGAGTCCCTTCAGCAGGCTCAGCTCGTGACACCCCTGCTCACCGACATCCGTTCGGCAGCTACCGCGGCGGCTGCCTTTGTGCAGCAGCGGGAACAGTTGGAAGCAACATGGTCGACGTGTGCCGGAGAAGCGTCTTCTTCGCCAATGCTTGCACACCTCAAACGCAACAGCACGCCACGCACCTGATGATGCGTGACGTGCTGGAAGTATTTCTTTCGGTGAGTCACCGGCACCGCCGAGGAAGCACCGCCGAGGAAGCACTGCCGAGGCGACCCAGGCAGGCGGTGTATCGGCATGCGAGCGTGTCGGTCAGGTCGTGCCGGCCGCGATCAGGAGGCAGGAGCCTCCGCGGCATCAGTCTGCCCGCCGAGAATCTCG
>JADHNY010000004.1 GCA_016779265.1 Pirellulales bacterium
GGATTCACGTGGCCAAGCTCGCCGGCGTTCCCGACGAGGTCATCGGCCGCGCACGCACGCTTCTGGCCAGCCTCGAAGGTGAACCTGCTCCGCCCCGCCAGCCGAGCCGTCGCCCTAAGCCTCCGACGCCACCGGAATCACCTGACGACGGCCAGCTCTCCCTCTTCGGCTAGCCCCTGCCTCACCCCAGCGACCTCGCGGCCATGCTCTGGCACGATCTCCACGGAGATGCTCTTGTAGGCGGGCGTCCGCGAGAGCGGATCTGCCGACTTGGGCACGAGCACGTTGCTCTCCGGGTAGTACATCGCCACACAGCCAGGTCGAATCTGATCGTAGGCGGAGACGATCTGGTTACGCATCTCACCAGCGGAGCTGCTGATCCGGCAGCGGCCGCCGGCAGTGAGTCCGTATCGGGCGACATCGTCAGGATGGATCAGCACGATGTCGCGACGCGTCTGATTGCGGTAGAGATCTTCTTCCTCGTAGACAACGGTGTTGAACTGGCCTTCGCTGCGAATCGTCATCAGCTGCAGCGTCTCGGGTGGTGCAGGCAGCTCGTGAGTAAACAGCGTGGCCTTGCCGTCAGCGGTCGGGAAGGTGGAGGAATCGATCGCGCGTCCTGGGATTGAGAACTCTTTCTTGGTCCGCTCGATCTCAGCCATCTGCTCGAGACCGGGCACAATCTCAGCGATCGCCGTGCGGATCGTGCTGGTGTGGGCCATCGCCGACCAGTCCACCGGTCCCGTCTCCCCGAGCACCCGCATCGCAAGCTCTGAGATAACTTCTACCTCGCTGCGAGGCCCAATCGGCTCGCCGCTGTCACTACGACCGGTCTCGTGGCGAGGCCTACCACCGTCAGAGAGGCGGATGTAGCTAAACATGCTCTCCTGCGTCGACGGTTCGGGCTCTTCGTCGCGTGCGAGCACCGGCAGGATGATCGTTTCTTCGGCACCGAGTCCTGCTGCATGGCCCGTGTTGAGCGATGTGTTCATGCTGACAACCATGTCGACCTTGCCCATCGCAGCGGCAGCAAAGGTCGCGTCTGGGCTCGCCCCCCAGAGATTGCCCCCCAGACAGAAGGCCAATCGCATCTGCCCTTGATCCGCAGCCTCAAGACACTCCAGCGTGTCGTGTCCTTTGGCGGTCGGCAGTTTCACGTCATAGTGCGTCTCGAGACGATCAAAGATCGCCTTCTTGAGTGTTGGCGTCACTCCAACCGTGCCCATGCCCTGAATGTTGGAGTGGCCACGGATTGGCTGCAGTCCTGCGCCGGGCCGGCCAACCATCCGACGCATGATCGCCAGCGCGGCAATCGCCTGTACGGTAGCCGCTCCATGCAGGTGGTGGGTCACCCCCATCGTCCAGGCAAACACCGCTCGCTTCGACTCGGCATACTGCCTGGCCATGTCGTCGATGTCTGCCTTCGACACGCCCGACTTGGCGACAATCTCGTCCCAGGTCAGGCTGTCAAGGTGAGCGGCCAGCGCAGGCCAGCCATGGCAGTGGGCCGTCAAGAAAGCCTCGTCGATCAGTGGCTCTCCAGCTGCGTTCTGCGGCTGCTGGCCATGCATCTCTCGCAGCCGCTTCATCATGCCGTAGACCATCGCGAGGTCACCACCGACCAGCGGCTGCACGTAGGTGCTTGCGATCTCCGCCCCGAAGAGCAGGGCCCACGGATCGCTCGGCACCGAGAAGTTGACCAGTCCAGTCTCCACAATCGGATTGACGACCACCACTTTGCCACCACTGCGGCGGACCATCATCAGCGTCCGCATCATGCGGGGATGGTTGCTCGCCGGGTTGCCTCCGATGAGCATCACAAAGTCGCTCTTCTCCATGTCGTCGAGATGGATCGTGCCCGCCCCAGAGCCGATCACACTCGAGAGGCCCACACCGCTGGCCTGATGGCAGTAGTAAGAGCAGTTGTTGACATGGTTGGTGCCATAGAGCCGAGCAAACAGCTGCAGGAGGAAGCCTGCTTCGTTGCTCGACCGACCACTGAAGTAGAAGAACGACTCCTCGGGGGTGGTTGCCTTGAGCTTGGCAGCGATCCGCTCCATCACCTCCCGCCAGCCGATCGGCCTGTAGTGCTGTGAGCCTTTCTCAAGGATCACCGGCTGCACAAGTCGGCCAGCATGCTCCATCTCTCGTGGGCTAAAGCGACGCAGCTGTGGAATCGAGTAGGTCTCAAAGAATGATGGCTTCACCGCGCCCTGCATGTCGGCGACCATCGCCTGAAACGACTTCTTGCAGACCTCGGGAAAGTGCCCGGTTTCATTGACCATGCCCCCCGCTTGCCCACCCATACCGAGGGCGCAGGTCTTGCATGCGTTTTTGGTCCGCATCGCTTTCCAGAGAGTCCACAGCCCACCAGCCTCGCGGGCCTTTTTGAGCGTGTAGAGCACCGCCCGCCAGCCGCCGCCTGTCTTCACCTTGCCCATCTGCGTCTCCCTGTACCAGCGAGCTGGCGCTCCGCCGATTGCTGTTTCTGTGGTGCCTTAGGCTGCCTACCCAAGACTGACCGTGACGGTCTTTGTTTCGAGATAGGGGTCGAGCCCTCGCTCACCAAGCTCGCGTCCGAAGCCCGACTGTTTAAACCCACCAAAGGGAGCGGCCGGATCAAACACGTCGTAACAGTTCACCCAGACTGTGCCGGCTCGAAGCCTGTGGGCAATGTCGTGTGCCTTGGCCACGTCGCGTGTCCAGACGGCCGCTGCCAGGCCGAAACTCGTGGCGTTCGCCCGTCGCACCAGTTCTTCGGTGTCCCGAAACCGCAACACCGAGAGCACCGGTCCAAAGATCTCGTCACGGGCGATCGCCATCTCATCGGTGACATCGGTAAACACCGTCGGCTCGATGAAGTAGCCCAGGTCGCCATGGCGACTGCCACCCGTGGCGCAGGTTGCTCCTTCGGCCTTCCCCTTCTCGATGTAGCCCATGATCTTTTCAAACTGAGCACGATCAACCTGTGGCCCCTGCTCGGTGGCCGGATCAAAGGGATCTCCCACGCGCCGCGTACGGCTCATCTCAACGACTTCTGCCACGAAGTCGTCATAGATCGAGTCTTCAACAAACAGTCGCGAGCCAGCACAGCAGCACTGACCTTGGTTGAGATGAATCCCCACGTGCGCCCCCTGAGCAGCAGCCGCAAGGTCTGCATCGGCAAACACAATGTTTGGACTCTTGCCACCAAGCTCAAACGTCAGCCGCTTGAGGCCATCGGCAGCCTGCCGCATGATCACCTGCGCGGTCTCACCCGAGCCCGTGAAGGCCACCTTGTCGATCCCCGGATGCTTCACGATCGCGGCGCCTGCCGTCGGCCCAAAGCCAGGCACCACGTTGATCACGCCATCGGGTATCCCGGCCTTCTGAGCGAGCCTCGCCAGACGCAGGCAGGTCAACGGTGTCTGCTCTGCTGGCTTCATCACGATCGTGCAGCCGGCAGCCAGGGCAGGCCCCCACTTCCACGACACCATCAGGATTGGGAAGTTCCAGGGAATGATCTGCCCTGCGACACCGACAGGCTCACGTCTCGTGTAGCTGAAGTAGTTGCCAGCAACAGGGATCGTCTGGCCATGGATCTTGTCAGTCCATCCGGCGTAGTACCGCAGCACCGAAACCGCCAGCGGGATATCGATCTGCCGTGAGTCGGAGAGCGGCTTGCCGTTATCGAGGGTCTCGAGGGCAGCCAGGTCGTCAATTTCCTCCTCGATCAGATCGCAGAGGCGATGGATCAGCCGGCCGCGTTCGCGGGCATCCATTCTCGGCCACGGCCCGTTGTCAAAGGCTTCGCGGGCAGCCCGCACCGCAGCCTCCACATCAGCGGCATCGCCTTCCGCCACGCTCGCAATCGGCTCTTCGGTGGCGGGATCGATCGTCTCGAAGGTCTTGCCACTGCGGGCAGGCACCCACTCGCCACCGATGAAGCACTGCGTCTGGCGGATCTGCACCTCAGTCTCATCTCCCGGCGGCGTTGATGTGGCCATCTTGCTCCCTTTCGCTGACGTGTCTGGCCCGCAGGCGGGGCCTGTTTTCCAGGTGAATCCAACCCCAAACATCGGCAGAAGTCTACCGCAGAGTCGTCGTTCCAGTCGCCACACCGCAACCTTCGTTTGCCGATCCCGTTGTGACTCCTATACCCTAGTGGGTGTCCTCGTCGGCCATGGAATGGCAAAAACGGGCGGGGAACCGTGATATCAAGAAAGCTTCTAGGAGATTCCCAATGCGTTTTGCTTCCATGCTGCTTGTGTGTGCCGGCCTTGTGGTCGCTGCCACAACCGCTCGGGCCGAACTGACCAGCGGTCCGCAGCCAGGTGAGAGCGTCGGTGCTTTCATCGTGACCAAGGTCGCTGGCAACGCCGAAGACGGCGTGGCTGACGGCAAGGCCCTCTGCTACCGCTGCAAGATGGGTTCACGCCCCGTGGTGATGGTTTTCGCCCGCTCGGGTGACGACTCACTCGCCAAGCTGGTGAAGAAGATCGAGGAAGAGGTCGCCGAGCACCAGGAAGAGAAGCTGACCAGCTTCGTGAACATGATCGGCACCGACGCCTCCAGTCTGAAGTCTGCTGCTGCAAAGTTCGTGAAGAGCAATGGCGTTGAGCGGGTTGCCTTCGTGGTGCCTGACGACACCAAGAACGGCCCACCAGAGTTCAAGATCTCTCCTGACGCCGACGTCACTGTCGTCTGCTACAAGAACGGCACGGTCGTGGCCAACCACGCCTTTGCCAAGGGCGAACTGACCGACGAGAAGATTGGTGCCGTCGCTGACGCTGCCTGCAGCCTCGTTGACTGAGTGAAATACAGCCAACGTCGGTGGTTTTATGGCCCCCTTCGATGGTCTGAAAAGTCCGGTATACTCATCGCGGCCGGCCTCACATGGGGTCGGCCGCGATCTTGGCGGCGTAGCTCAGTTGGTTAGAGCACAGGCTTCATAAGCCTGGGGTCTCCGGTTCAAGTCCGGACGCCGCTACTTTTTCTCTCCTGCCGCTTTCTTTCGTGGCAGCCAAGCGATATGGCAAACGCTGGTTCCTATCAAACAGCGTGGTTTCAGCTACTTCCAAGCACATACCGCGCTGCATTGTGGCCCGGAACGCCAGACACGCCTCCGCCTCGCTTAGCCCCACTGCCGCAGAGCACGACACGCGGCTGATCGGTCTCCACGCCCCACTGACCAGCTTCACTCGCCGTTGTCGCCCAGGGCCATTCCAAGGGCGTATGGAAGATGTTGCCGGTGGGGATCTCCAGGCTCTGTTCTAGGTCGAGAGGCGTGCTGATCTCCAGGCACTCACGCCCCTGGCTATCCCGCAGCAGACAGTCTTCCAGCGGCTCCGCCAGCACACTGTCGAGTGTCTGGAGCACAGCTGCTCGCAACTCCATGCGCGACGGCGGCGTAGCTCCGGTGAACAGTTCATAAGGCGTATGCAGCACAAACATTGTCAGCGTCTGTGCGCCGGCCGCCCGCAGTTCCGGCCCAAGAATCGATGGGTCGGAGAGCGAGTGGCAGTAGATCTCCGCTGGCAATGGTGACGGCAGTCGTCCCAAGCGTGCCTGACCAACAGCTCGTTGCAGCTGGCCGTAGCCCTCGTTGACATGAAAGGTTCCGCAGAACGCCTCGCGAACACCCACACGCGTGTCCCGGAGTTGTGGCAGCCGTTGCAGCACCATATTGACCTTCAGCTGGGCACCGGTCGCGTCACCTGTCGGAGGCGTTGGACTCCTGCCCTGCAGCCGCTGGAGCACCGCCGGCGGACAGTTGGCAAGCACGTAACCTGCTTGCACGAGCTGCTCATTCCCGTCGATCTCTACACGCACCGCGGCAGCTTGCTCATCCGCATCAATCGCTGTCACCCGAGCTGAGGTCACGATGCGGGCCCCGTACTGCCTCGCCCGGGCCGCCAGCTGCTGCGTGACCGCCCCCATTCCACCCACCGGCAGATCCCAGTCGCCGGTACCGTTGCCAATCACGTGGTAGAGGAAACAGATGTTTTGCCGCAGCGACCTATCGTGCAGATCGGCGAAGGTGCCGATCAGGGCATCTGTCGCGACAACGCCCCGAGCCAGATCCGTCTTGAGCGAACTTTCGATCACCTCTCCGAGTGGTCGCTCGACAAAGTCATGCCAGTCACTCGGCTCACACAGGGCCTGCATCTCCGCGGCCGTCCGCAGCGGCTCCGTGAGCGTTGGAAACACAGCCTTCGCCATCCTCGCTGTGCGGTGATAAAAGGCTTGCCAGCGTTCTGCTTCAGCCGCGTCGCCCGTCGCGGCCGCGAACTGCTCCGCGAGCGAGAACGGGTCCTCAACAACGGCAAGCCCTCTGGCAGGATCGGTGGGGCATGGCGTGTAGGAAGACACACGCCGTCGCACCACCTCCACCTGCAGCCCAAGATCATGCATCAGCCACCGCGGCATCAGCGAGAGCAGGTAGGCATACTTCGACACGCGTGCCGGCACACCAGGAAAGATCTCCGCCGACACCGCGGCTCCTCCGGTCTCGCGAGCACGCTCAAACACGACCACATCGAGACCGGCCCGTGCGAGCAGGCAGGCAGCCACAAGCCCGTTGTGACCGCCACCAACAATCACCACGTCAACCCGCTGGCTCACCTGCATCTCTCCGGCTGAGATCGATTCCGTCTGTTCCCTGAAGCGAGCTGCCGCCTGCTTACGCGCCGAGCAACCTGCATCGCTCACCATGCAACGCGAGCAGCGACACACTGGCCGAAGACGTTTTGTAAACTGATTGACGAGAGGAAGGGAACCGGGATCCACGCCACCTGCGAAGGAGCGAAACCGTGAAAGGCCAGACACTGACACGCCTTGTCGTCATGCTAATCTGCGTGACGGGAACTGAGGCCGGTGCTGCTGCTGGCCCCGAAGCGGTAGCGATCGACTTCACCCGAGACATCCAGCCGCTCTTCGCCAAGCACTGTCTGCTCTGCCACGGTCCTGATGCAGCCCAGGGCGGCCTGCGTCTACACACCCAGGCGGCCGCTGCAGCCCTCCTTGAGTCTGGAAGCCACGGGATTGTCCCTGGAGATCCAGCAGCCAGCGAGGTGCTTGCCCGTGTCACCTCTCGCGACCCTCTCCTACAGATGCCTCCTGAAGGGGACCGGCTCACGCCGGCAGAGACCGATCTCCTCGAAGCCTGGATCGCTCAAGGCGCCGCCTGGGAAACCCACTGGGCCTACCGTCCTCTCACGGTCCCTGCGGCTCCGACCGTCCACCACGAGCAGGCGGCGGCAACCAACATCGACCGCTTTGTGGTGGCAAAGCTCGAAGCGAAAGGGCTCACGCCATCATCTGAGGCAGACCGCACCACGCTGATGCGGCGTCTCTCCTATGACCTGATCGGCTTGCCTCCGAAGCCCGCCGAGGTCGACGCGTTCGTTGCCGACGACCGTGCAGACGCCTATGAACGGCTCGTCGATCGTCTTCTGGCATCACCCCATTTCGGTGAACGTTGGGGCCGCCACTGGCTCGACAAAGCCCGCTACGCGGACTCCGACGGCTATGAAAAAGACAACCATCGCCCGGATGCCTGGCGGTATCGCGACTGGGTGATTGACGCGATCAACAGCGACATGCCCTTTGATCAGTTCACAATCGAGCAGCTCGCAGGCGACCTCCTGCCGGAGGCCACCCCCAGCCAGCAGCTGGCGACCGCATTTCACCGACAGACGCTCACCAATACCGAAGGGGGTGTTGATCGCGAGCAGTTCCGCGTCGCCGCGGTGATGGACCGCACTGAGACGCTGGGCACGGTGTGGCTGGGGCTTAGTGTCGGCTGTGCCCGCTGCCACACCCATAAATACGACCAGATCACACAGCAGGAGTACTACGAACTCTACGCCTTCTTCAACAACGCCGACGAAGCTGACGCAACGCTCCCAGACGCCGACGAGACCATTTCGGTGCGGGTGGTTCGTGAGCGAACCGACGACCGTCGGGCCACCCACATTCTCCGCCGGGGTGAGTTCAAGCAGCCGCTTGAGAGAGTGGAAACAGGCACGCTCGCCACCCTCCCACCGCTCACCCCGCGAGATGAAAACGCTGGACCAGATCGGCTTGACCTCGCCCAGTGGCTTGTCAGTGGAGCCAATCCTCTGGTGCCGCGGGTGGCGGTGAATCACCTCTGGAAACATCTCTTCGGTGAAGGCCTTGTGCCCACCATGAATGACTTTGGCGTGCGTGGAGACCGTCCGTCCCACCCAGCCCTGCTCGACTATCTTGCCACCCGGCTGATCGCCAGTGGATGGTCACGAAAAGCACTGATCAAAGAGATCGTGATGTCGTCCACATACCGGCAGTCGTCGCAGCACCGCGGCGATCTCGTTGAGATCGATCCAACCAACCGACTGCTTGCGCGACAGAATCGTTTTCGTGTTGAAGCGGAGATCATCCGTGATATCAGCCTGGCCGCCAGCGGCCTCCTCTCCCCAACACTCGGCGGAGCAAGCGTCTTCCCACCGATTCCTGAGGGAGTCACAGACCTGACCTACAACAGCAGCTTCAAGTGGAAGATCAGCGATGGCGAAGACCGCTACCGCCGCGGCCTCTACACCTACTTTAAGCGAACCGCTCCGCACCCCAACCTGATCACCTTCGACTGCCCCGACTCCAATGTCACCAACGTCGATCGTGATCGCAGCAACACGCCAATCGCCGCCTTGGTTACCCTCAACAACGCCACGTTTGTGGAGGCAGCCCAGGCACTTGCCCAGCTGGTTCTCGCTGTCCCGGAGGCTTCCGACACCGAACGGCTGACACATGCCTTGCGTCGCTGCGTCGCCCGCAGGCCAACCGACGATGAGCTTCATGACTTCGCATCACTGCTGGCCACAAGCCGAGCCTGGTATGCCGAGCAACCAGAGCAGGCGAAAGAACTGGTCGGCGAGCGGCCGGCCCCAGAGGCCGGGTTAGCGGAGAATGCCGCCTGGATCAGTGTTGTGAGGATCATGCTCAACCTCGATGAGTTTCTCACCCGCGAGTAGCCACGCCTCGCTGCCTCGCACCTTCTGTTCCCCTGAAGTAGACGGCCCATGCATCCAGCTCAAGCGATTCACCACCGCACCCGGCGTGAGTTTCTCACGACCACCGCCAGTGGACTTGGTGGCATGGCCCTCGGCAGCATGCTTACCGACGAGGGCGTACTGCGGGCAGACGATGCGATCGACATGCCATCTGGAGCCGGCAAGACCAAGCCCGCCCACTTTGATCCCAAGGCCAAGGCTTGCATCTTTATCTTTATGGCGGGGGCTCCCTCACAGCTCGACCTGTTCACGCCCAAGCCAAAACTCAACGACCTTCACGGCCAGAAACTTCCCCAGTCCATCCTCGACTCCGCACGCTTCGCCTTCATCCAGCCTGAGACCGCCACCCTGATGGGCTCGCCTCGCACCTTCACCAAGCATGGTGAGTGCGGAATGGAGTTTTCCGACTGGCTGCCGCAGCTAGGGAGCGTGGCTGACGATCTGCTGATGGTCCGCAGCCTGCACAGCGAAGAGTTCAACCACCATCCAGGGCAGCTGATGATGCAATGCGGCGTGTCACGCTTTGGCATGCCGACTATGGGTTCCTGGCTCAACTACGGCCTTGGCAGTGAGTCGAAAGACCTGCCCGGCTATGTCGTCCTGACCGCAGGCAGGGGCAGCAGCGGCGGAGCCACGCTCTATCAGAGCGGCTTCCTGCCTTCGAACTATGGGGGCGTTCTGTTTCGCAACCAGGGTGAGCCTGTCCTCAACCTCACCAATCCCAGCGGGCTGCCACCAGAACTGCAGCGGGCCGGCCTCGATGTGCTCGCCCGAGCCAACAGTCGCCGTTACCAGGAGGTCCACGACCCTGAAATCGCAAGTCGCATCGCCAGCTATGAACTCGCCAACCGGATGCAGTCTGCAGCGCCCGAGCTGATTGACCTTTCCCAGGAATCACAGCAGACGCTCGAGATGTATGGCGTGGGCCGACCAGAGCCAGAAAAAACCTGGCGAGGGTCACTTGGCCACCTCCGCACCTACGACACCTTTGCCCGCAACTGCCTCCTCGCCCGGAGGCTGGTCGAGCGAGGCGTGCGGTTTATCAACATCATCCATGCTTCCTGGGACCAGCACAGCGACCTCGACTTCAACCTCTTTCACAACGCGGAGTGCGTGGACCAGCCGATCGCTGCATTGATCAAAGACCTCAAGCAGCGGGGCATGCTCGACTCCACCATGGTTGTCTGGGGCAGCGAGTTTGGTCGCACCCCCCTCGGCGAGAACCGCCAGGGGCGTGATGCGAACACCGGGCGAGACCACCATCCCTTCGCCTACACCATGCTGCTGGCAGGTGGCGGGCTCAAAGGCGGCCTGACCTACGGATCGACTGATGACATCGGCTGGCATATCGAAGACAAGCCCGTGCATATCAACGACCTGCACGCCACGATGCTTCACCAGTTTGGGCTCGACCACCTCCGGCTGACCTACCGCTTCCAGGGCCGTGATTTCCGGCTCACGGATGTTGGAGGCAACGTGATCTCAGATTGGATTGCCTAAGCTCGCCGACGTCTACCACCCGCGTCTTTACCGCAGTGGAACGAGATGCACCGGCCCGAGCAGCCCCGACGGCTGCAGCGGCCAGCCTGAAGCGTCAAACCGCTTGTAGTGCACATCGACAAAGTTGATTTCATGAAAATTTTTCCAGGCCACACCTCGCTGATCGAGGTCACGAATCCTGTTGGCAGCGAGGTTGGTCACCTCGAGCACAAGTCGATTGCGGCCTGCCCGCAGATGCCCACCGAGCCGACACGAGAACGGGAGGCTCCAGACGCAGTCAACCTCCTGACCGTTGACCTTCACGCGAGCGACTTCACGGAGATCACCGAGGTCGAGTCTCCAATCACCGGCCGCGTCCACGTCCGACTGCTCAAGCTCAAACACCATCTCGTAGGCCGCCGTTCCAGCAAACCGTTCCCACTCCCCGCCCTGCTCAGTCCATGAGCGAAGCGTTGTGGTCGAAAACGGCGTGGGCATCTCTGGCCCTCCCGTAAGCGGTGTAACCCGCCACTCACCGGCCAGCTCCCGCGACTCACCAACAGGCTCCGCGTAGGGCCATGCCTGAGTCTTCCCTGCAGGCAGCTGCTGGAGTTTCAGAAAGACCGACTCCCCGGGCTCGAGCTGCAGCCGCACCTCCACCCGTCCATCCACCGTTCGGAACTCCGCGTTGCCAATGCGGCACGTGAGGGGATCCATCAGGACCGCTGCAGCACCAGGCGTGGCCAGGCCTACCCAGCCATCAACCGCGTCCGCTTGATGATTCACTAGGAAATAGAGCGTGTCGTCCGCCACACGCCGCCGAAGATAGGAAAGGCCCTCTGCCACCAGCGGCTCGACTCGGGCGGCCGCCCGCTCAACGACCGCGGCAGCGTCGGTAACGAGCAGCACACCCCCCTGTCCAACCGCCGCAGCCTCTCCTCCAGGTGCAGACTTCCAAGCAAGCCGGGCAAGCTGCTTGCGAAACGCTTCGCGTCGCTCCTCAAGCCGCCCGAGCCCTGGTACATCCTCAGGCAGCCGGTCGACAAAGATCACCTTTCCGCCGGCAGTGGCATAGTTAATCAGCCGCGTCAGGGTGCTGACTGGCATCAGCCGACACGACGGCACGACCACCGCCCGATACCGCTCGGCTTCCGACAGCAATGCGTCGGAGCAGAAATCAAACGAGACACCAGCATCGAGGAGACCTTGAGCGAGCCTGCCACTCGCAGCCTCGGTGAGCCAGTCACTCTCGTGCATCGAGAAGGCCCTCTGCCAGCCTTCCGTCGTGTGGTAGAGATCGTGAACTGGCCAGTAGACCAGCAGATCATTGTCCGGCGTGCCCGCCTGGAGCAGCGACTGAGCCCGGCCGATGTAGGCGTTGAGGCAGGCCAGATCATCCCACAGCGGATTGCGGTCGTTGGCCTGCGTTGAGGCATAGAACAGCCAGCCTGGCCAGACGGCATCCTCCGGCGAGTAGGCCGTGCCGTGATAGAAGATGTGATTGATGCCAGCCAGAAAGAGCTGATCCACTTCCGGCTTCATCTGCGACGGGGCTCCGCAGAAATGCTCCCGCATCCAGGTGAAGGTTTCTGACGAAACCAGCTGCCGCCCCACCAGGTGCGCCGCCGACGACGCAAGCCGTGTGACGAGCGGCTGCGGCAGGTTTTTGCTCACCTGAGAGTCATCCCGACGCAGGCCCGGAATCGCAAATCGGCTCGCCCCAAACACCTCGGTCTCAGGGATGTCAGCCATCGCATAGAGATCGATCAGGTTGGCAGGGGCACCGTGGGCCTGCTCTCTGGTCAGACACCCTTCGTCATGCGCCCACTCCACCCACTCCTTGAGATAGGCCATGTGCAGCTGCTCAAGTGTCGCTCGGTAGTCAGCCTTCACGCGGGCCACGGTGTCGGAATCCCCATTCCCCTCCAACGCGTCCAGTTGTGACTCGAGCGTGTAGCCATGCATCGACTCAAACGCAGCAGGCACCTCCGTTGACCAGTTGGCCTGATACTCAAATGAGTCGTGAAACTGGCTACGCAGGCCACCGGAGGAGAGCTGACGAAACGCGTTGTGAAACGGTTCGAGATACCGTCGCGCCGCCGCTGGTGAGAATGGATTGACCACGAAGCCAGCACCACCAGGGGCCGCTCGCTTCACCTTGAAGCCCGTTGGCTGCGGTGCAAACCGCCCGTCTTTTCCAGCGATCCGCAGCTCAACGTCCGCTTCACCCACGATAGGACCACCGAATGGCCAGCCGGTGCCCGTCGCCATGTCAACACCAAGCCCAAGCCGCTTGGCTTCCGTGCAGGTCAGTTCGAGTGCCTGCATGTATTCAGGTGAGAGAAACTCCAGAAATCGATCCTCGGCCCCCTTGGCTCCATAAATCGGCGTAATCTCGACACCACCAAAGCCCGCCTCGGCAAACGCGGCGAGTTCGTGCTTCAGCCCAGCTTCATCAACCGCGCTGCCCAGCCACCACCAGCGTGTCCACGGCTTGCACTGGGCGGTCAACTCGGGCCAGTGCTCCGTTGGCTCTTCAGCACCACTCCCACCCCCCACGCATGCCACCACTAGTGCGGCCCAGATCAGACTCCAACGCATCATCAGCCTTGCTCGCTCGTGTCGTTTCCTGTGACCGATGGTGTGGGCACCAGCTCCAGCGTGTGCACCGGTGGCCCAGGCAGGAACGGCGTGGCTTGTCCCTTCGCCCATGCCTCGTGCCCATCGCGGTAGTGCGGTGAGAGGAAATGCCCACATTGCCCACCAGGCATGTGGAAAAATCCCTCGTCTTCTCGACCAGGGGAGACCACCATTCGCTGTGACGCACCAGCCCAGGGCAGCTGCACCCGCGGCATATTGGCATCACCCGGCAACGGCCGTGGCGACATATCAAGCCAGTCTGCGAGCAGCGGAATTGCAGCCCCGAGCGGATGCTGAACACGGCTGACGTTCCACTCTCCCCAGGTTCGTCCTGAGAGCGGTCCATCGTCAGCAAGGTCGGCGAGCGTGGCGTCGAGTGCGGAGAGCAGCAGGTCGTCCCAGTTCTCAAACTGTGGTGCAAGCAGATGTGGTGGCTGCTCTTTCAGCAGCGTCCAGAGCGGTGTTTCAAACCGACGGAAGTCTCGCAGGTAGTCAGCGCGGGGATCGGCGAACTCGATTTCGACCACGAGTGGCCGCAGGGCTGCCGCCGCAACCTCCAGTCGCCATTCACGAACGATGCGATAGCCAGCAGACTCGACTGAGGCCTTACCACCCCAGTCTTCGACGAGCCGACGTGCTTCACGTCGCTGCTGATCGCCTGCGACGGCATCTGCAGAGAGCGTGTCGAGCAACAGCTCACGCCAGCGTGTCAGAAACACCGCGCGATCATCGAGCTGCACCGCAAGCATGTCGGCAGGGGTCGCCGAGTCGATGGCAAGCAAGGCATCGCGAATCTGCCCCTGCCTTCCCCCCACGTCCTGGCCTTCATCGCCAATCACACCATGCCCGGAAGCAGGCACCACTCGGGCATTCGCAGACCAGAGACGCCCCGTCTGCGGATCCACCACCGTTGGACGCTCATCTGCGGGAAGCCACCCGTCCCAGCGGGCAGTGCCATCAGCCCAGGAGGTGGGGCGTCGACCATCAAAGCCAACCCGCCTGGGGATTCGCCCGATGATCGTCCAGCCAACGCGTCCCTCCTGATCCACGCAGACGAGGTTCTGGCAGGGCACGCCCACCTCACCCGCAAGGGCTAAGGCCTCATCGACAGTCTCTATCTCTTCAAACCGCACAAGGTTGAGGTTCGCTCCCTCCGGATCGTGTGCGGTCCACCGCACGACCCGCAGTCGACCGGCATGGTCGCGATCCACGACCGGTCCCCAGATGGTCTCACGCACCTCGAGCAGCACGGGCTCGCCCCCTGCCACCTCGATCGTTTCCTGGTGATGCGAGAAGGTCTTCCAGCCGTCTGGCGTGAGATAGCGGTCGGCATCAGCCGGATCGGTCTCAAGCAGCACGAGGTCGAGCCAGTCGCCTTCGCTGTTGGTGAATGCCCAGGCAATCTTGCCGGTGCTTCCCGCCACAACGCAGGGGGTTCCGGGCAAGGTGACCCCGACCACCCGACGATCACCTTCTACAGACGGCCAGTGCATCGCCGCCCGGTACCAGATGCTCGGTACTCCCAGCCGCAGGTGCATGTCGCCGGCCAACAGGGCATGTCCATCAGCGGTGTGTGAGCCAGCAACAGCCCAGTTGTTGCTGCCATAGACCACCTCAGGTGGCGTGTGTCTATCCAGAAAGCGATCCCAGTATCCAGGCTGGGCCACGACGGATTCGCTGACGAGCAGGTCACGGACAGGCTGGCTGCGGAGATCGACCACCTGACGAGTCGGCAGATCCGCAGACTCAAGCGGCGGCCCTTCCAGCGGTGCGTCGAGCGGCGACCCGGATGGCAGGAGAAATGCCACCAGGTCTAGCGGCAGCAGGTCATGCATCAAGCCACGGACCGACTCATGCCCGCCTGTCTCGTTCTGTAGGTCGAGAAACATCGAGTAGACCGTCAGTATCGTGTCGGCCGGCAGCCAGGGCTGCGGCGACACCCGCAGAGCCAGATACTCCGGCGGCACCACGGCAAGTGCCGAAAGCCCGGCATTGACCCCGGCTGTGTACGCCTCCAGCAGCTGACGATCTTCGGCAGGCAGTCGCTCCACGACGCCATTCGCCCTGTAGCGAAAGCGATGCAGGCGGAGCTGCCGGTCTAGACCGACCGCCGCGGCCCCGACCAGTGCTGACAGTTCTCCAGCACTCTGCCGACGCAGCAGGTCCATCTGAAAGAATCGATCCTGGGCATGCACAAAGCCCAGCCCACGTGCGACATCGAGCCGGTTCTCAGCTCGCAGTGTGGGCACACCACGGGCATCTCGCTCCACCGTCACAGCAGCCGCGAGTCCCTCCAGCGGCTGCCTGCCGTCGAGGATGGGCAGACTCGCTCTGAGCTTCCACAGGCCCACCGCAAGAAACACACAGCCAACAACTGCAACGCCCCCTGCCACAGCAAAGAAGCGACGAGACCAAGACCATCTCCGCGACTTCTCAGCCGCAGCAGTCACTGATTCGTGAGATTCCGACACCTGGTTCATGAAAGAGCCCCCCGAGAACTCGGAGTCTACCCAATCATGACCACACCAAGGAGCCCGCACTGGAGATCGGCTCAGCGTTGAATGCCCATGCGAACGCACTCGCTACGGACGTTAGTACTTCGAGAAGAACAGGTTCCGGGCTTCGACGTCCGCGGCAACGTTCTGGAAGCCCCAACGGTTTGCCCGCATCAGTCCTTCTGTGACGTTGGCAACCCAGAGCGCCCCGCGAGCGAGTTCTGCCGACGTCGCTCGTCGTCCGAGAAGTTCATCGCGACCGTCACCATCAGCGTCACCAGCGATGATGCCAGTCCAGATCACGTTGGGGTTCCAGTAACCCACCAGCGTATTGGTCCGAGTTCCACTCGTTCCATCGGAGACCAGCCCCCACCACTGCCCGTTTGCCGCGCGGGCAAGAATCTCTGCCTGCCCGTCGCCGTTAAAGTCACCAACGGTCGTGCTAGACCAGGTGGTATTGCCCCACACCCCCAACACCGTCGTTGTCAAACCGATGGTGTCGGTATTGGCAGTCGCCACATACCAGACATTCGCAGCACTTCGTCCGGCAATATCGGTCCTGCCGTCACCATTGAAGTCAGCAGCGACGATATCGTCGGTGAAGTTCAGAGTCGGGCTCCAGAATCCGAGAACCTCTGACGTCCAGCCTCGCCCCTCTTGGCCAAACAATCCAAACCACTGTCCAGTGGTGGCCAGGCCAGCGATGTCTGTATTACCGTCACCGTTGAAGTCGCCGGTCTGAATCGACCTAAACGTGAAACTGGTGAGCCAGCCACCAACACGCAGGTTGGTAAAGCCGACCTCGCCGCCCGTCTTCGCAAAGCCCACCCACCAGGCGCCGTTGCTGGCCATGCCTGCAACATCCGTCGCTCCATCACCGTTGAAGTCGCCCGTGACGATGTTTTCAATGCCGAGCGTAGGCCGCCAATAGGTCATCAACACAGGTGCCGTACCGCCCAGACCATCACCACCGGTGCCGTTGCCGTTGTTGAGCGAGGCCCACCACTGACCAATCGTTGTCCGCCCTGCCACATCCATCAGTCCGTCGCCGTTGAAATCCCCCTCAACAACAGACGTCCAATCGACACGGTCATTGATGGCCCACGCGGCGTAGGTCGTCTGGGTGAAACTCGTACCATTGCTGGTGTTGAGCACCCAATACCCGTTTGAGGTGAAGGTCATCACCGAATCAAAGGTGGGCGGATCGACAGAGTTGTCGGTCACCGTGAATGTGAACGACCGCTCGACCGACCCATTGTCGGCCGCTGTAGAAAGATTCCCATCGAGCCCGCCATCTTCGACGGTGACGGTGATCGTTGCTGAGCCAGCGAGCAGCGGGACGAGACGCACGGTGCCGTCTGTATCGGGCGATGCGTAGACGACGTCTGGCTGGCCGACCACTGCCTGATCGCTGCTGGTCACCGTCACTCGCAGCGGCTGGGAATCACCACTGCCAGCGGTGATGCCTGTCAACGCCACGGTCTGCTCACCATCACTGAGATCCACGGTAATATTGCTGATGGCATCGAGTGTCGGCTGTCGGTTGTACCGCAGCACCTCAACGCTCACCACGTCGCTGGCATCCGAAAGCGTGGCACGACTCTCGAAGACACGGACCTGGCCAGACTGGAAGCCCGCGTCAGAACTCCCGATAGCTCCGACGGCCACAAAGTTGCCCGAGGCAGAAACGGCCACCGACATACCTGCGCTGTTGTCTGCAGCTTCCCCATCGATGTCTGCATTGAGCCGCACCCAGGCTTCCCCAGTTGCGTCCCAGCGATACACCCTGGCATGCCCGGCCCCGTTTACTCCAGGCCCGGCGTTCTTATCCGCTCCGACCACGACCACGCTGGCATCAGCCGAAAGAGCAACCGACACGCCGGCGTTGTCAAACATCGCCTCGCCATCAAGGTCCTGCCCTTGCTGAACCCACTGCGAGCTTCCACTGTCGAACGAATAGACCCGAACATGGCCGGCTCCGAAGCCGTTCCCCGCGTTCCCAGGGCCTCCAACGGCCATTGTCAGGCCATCCGCAGAGAGAGACACACTGCCACCGAAGTTGTCCGCATTCGCTTCGCCAGCGACAGCCGCTCCCACGAGATCCCAGGCTGACGTGTTCGCGTTCCAGCTGAACACGCGGACCTGGCCACGTGCAGCCCCCGACCGTGGCTCACCGACGGCGACGACGTTGCCATCGGAGGCGAGTGACACGCTTGTGCCAGCACCATTGCCTTCCGCCAGCCCGTTGATATCGCCACCGAGTTGCTGCCAGGCACCGGCCCCAGCATTCCAGCGAAAGATCCTGGCATGCCCTGCATCGGGCCCCACTTCATCGTTGCCAAACGCACCAATCGCCAGAGTGGTGGCGTCGCCAGAAAGCGAGACCGCGGAGCCAGCGCGATCCAACGAGGCTTCACCATTGATCGGCTCACCGACCTGCACCCACGACTCAAGGGATGCATTCCAGTTGTAGACACGCACCTGCCCGGCATCGCGACCGCCGTCATCATTCGCCGGCGCCCCCACCGCAATCGTCAGGCCATCGGATGACATTGAGACGGCTGTGCCCGCTGCGTCGGAAGCAGCCACTCCAGCAATGCCGGCTCCCATGGGCTGCCAGACGCCAGTGGCGGCGTCGTAGCGAGAGACCATGACCACACCAGCTCCATCTCCAGCGGCATCGTTGCCAGTCGCTCCAATCGCAACAATCTGTCCATCGGCAGACATGGCGACTGCGCGTCCGGCGTAGTCCTGGGCGGCTGCGCCTGCCAGTGTGTTCCCAACCTGCTGCCAGCTCGTCCCCTGATCCCAACCGCGCACGGTGATCACGTCAGAAATGCTGCCAGTCCAGGCGGCGGCAGGCTGGAAATACAGCCGAGTGCTCGCGTCGGCGACCAGCAGCAGTGGGCTCGCCTCAGAGACACCGCTCGCCTGCGTCCAGGTATTACCACCGTCTTGCGAAGACCACAGCGTTCCCCCGTCGAGGTTGGCCCCCACCACGGCAACCCCTGGCGCATCACCGTCGGCATCCTGAAAGTTCGAGAGAGCTGCATCAGTGTCAACGAGCGTCGACACGAGCACGCCGACCGCGCCCGTCGGCGGAGGAGCATCCTCTGTCACAGTCCCCAGCGTCAACGCAGCAGAAGGATCGAGCACAGGAAGGTCATTGATCGCGAGCACCGTGACATCAAAGGCCTGTGTTGTCGTCTGATTATCGCCAGAGGTCGCAAGATCACCGTCATCACCACCATCCTCAACCTGCACCGTGACCGTCACCGTTCCGCTAGCGTCGGCAACGGGCGTGAAGGTCATCACACCGAAGGACTTAGGTGATGTGTAGCTCACCGTGGGGTCAGGCAGCACGCTGGCGTCGCTGCTACTGGCTGTGACTCGCAACGGCTGTGACTCACCAGAACCTGCTGAGATGCCTTGCAGGAACACTGTCTGCTCACTCGCATCTTCGTCGATCGTGATATCGGCGATTGCATCGAGCGTGGGAGCCACGCTGGCGACATCTGCGGCAAGCATCGCCCGCGACTCCAGACGCTCCAAGACGGTGCCCAATGACAGCCCTCGAAAGGATGCGGTCTGCGTCTGCGTGCCACAACGGCGACGAGTGCGACTCTCACCACGTGCCTTCGACGTCCTGCCTGGCCTCGCCATAACGACTGCTCCTGCTTCGTGTGGTGTGCATTCACGATAACGGTCGCGTCTTGAGTCCGACACTTATCGGTCAGCGCAAACCGTTCCCGAAAAACTCCTCTCAAGAGGGATACTGAGCCTAGGAGCCGCCCGTTCGGACGGTCAACCTCAGTTGCCATGAGAAGTGAGGTGCACTCAGGGATTTACGACAGGAAAGACAAACTTGTTCAGCGGTTCACCGGTGACCGTGTGGTGCCGGACGACCAGCGTCGAGCCCCCCTGTTCCCCAGAAACTCGTACCTCACCAGACAGAAAGCCGCCAGCCACCCGCAGAAAACGATGCTTGGGTCGCGTATCCCCCTCCCGCCAGCCCAGTTCGTGGTCTGCGCTTCCCGGCCCGCAGCCAAACTCCCACAGGCCAGTCGTCTCATCGACCGACGCATACTGCCAGTGGCGATCACCGCAGCAGACGATCACGCCCGGGATAGCGGACAGTTGGGCGCGAAGCTCCTCACCTTCCCAGGCAAAGATGTCGTTGGCGTGGTTGTCCTTCTTGTTCGCACGGTCTGGCCCCACGATCGGCGTTGGACTAACCACCAGCTTGAAGCGGGCATCTGAGGCCTGCAGCGTGTCGAACAGCCAGGCCTTCTGATCCACCCCGAGAATCGTCTTGTCAGGCCCATCGGGCATCGTGTGAGGACTGCGGTAGTCTCGGCCTTCGAGCACCCACAACTGCAGGTCACGCCCCCACCGCACCGTGGCATATCGCGGTGAGCGAGCGGGGAACTGCTCCTCATTAAACAGTTTCACTCCTTCCGCAAACGTCACCGAGCCGTAGGTCTGTCCGGGCCAACAGTCATTCATCAGCGTGTCATGGTCGTCTTTGATGAAGTAGGTCGACGTCGTGCTGTAGAACTGACGATTGGCCGGAAGCGCGAACAGCCGTCCCCACTTAAAACGCATCAGCTCCTTGGTCAACGCCCACGGATCCGGCTTGTCGTAATACTCAATATCGCCGGCATGGACGATGAACGCGGGATCGATCTCCCGCATCGCCGTGTAGATCTTGTGACCACGCAGTCCGTCGTCACGGCGAATGAAGTCGTGACAGGTGGTGATGCAGAATCGCAGCGGCGTCGTCGCCTTCGCCGCAAAGGCCGTCCGGAATCCCCCCAAAGCAACGGCTGACGGTTCCCCCTCAGACGTCTGGGCTTCAATGACCGTGAGATACCGAGCGCCAGGCTTGAGGTCCTCAAGCTTCCACTGCGCTGTGTAGTCGTCGTCTCCGTTTGTCACCACCCAGTCCGTCTGCCGCATCTGCTTGCGTTGATGCTCAGGGTAGTAGGAGAGTCGCACTCGGCCCGGAGCTCCAGGACAGGCTCCAAGCATGTCATCAAGCGATGCTCCCTCCGGCAGCTGTGGACTGAGGAGTTTGGCGGGATCGGTTTCGCGAGCCAGCTGCCTGGCCTCTTTCACCGAGAGGCTGACAAACGGCAGGCCATCACCCCGCATCTGCTTGTTTTTTGTCGTCCGCGTCCAGATCACGATGCTCGTCTGGTCAGCCCAGCTGTTCCGACTGCCGTTGGCCAGAAATGGACCGGTTTCGACCATGGGATCCGCCGCAGGTGGATCGTGCGGCACAAACTCAAAATCCTTGTAGGTCACACGCCCACCATGATCGGTGAGCATCACACGATCACCAGCCCGCGGCCGGCCAAAGTCTTCCGCGTCGAAGAACTTGCTCAGTGCGACCGTCGTGTCCCAGGCTGGCCCCGCGAGGTCTGCGGCTGTCACGAGCTGGCCGTTGAGGTAGTGCTCCACCCGCGGCCCTACGGCCACCACCTTTGAACTGTTCCATTCTCCCGGTGAATGGAGGACTTTGTCTGCTACAGGCGCCACGAGGTCGTAGATCGCCGCCGTCGATCCGAGCGATGTGTCGCCGGGGGGACTGTCGATGATCTGATACTCAAGGCCGATCGTTCGCGACATCGCTCTCTCGTGAAATGTCCGCACGCGATACTTCAGCCCACTGTTGACCCCTTTCTCAATCTTCCACTTCCAGCTCAGCTCGAAGTGCGGTGGCAATGGCTTGCTCACGATATTGCCACCCTGCCGAGGCGTGACCAGCGACACTTCGCCGTTGGCAAACTGCCAGCCCTCCGAAACCTGTCCGCCGGCGGGCGTCTCCCAAAACTCGCGCTGGCTCCAGGCGGCAGCAGACAAGTCCTCCGCCGTTGCGATCGCGGCTGTCCATCCGCCGATCACACATACCAACAGCAGCACCAGCCCACGCAGAACTTTGGTTGCCCCCTGCAGCATCGAAGAGCCTCCGCAAGACACTCGTTTCTCGTACCCCTCACCGCGGGCAACACAGTACCATGTCTGCAGCGGTTTCGGGCAGGAGCCAGCGATGGTCTGTCGTCCGCCACCGAGTTCCGAGATTTCCGGTGCCAGCTGTGACACGTTGGCCATCTTTTCATCACCGCGACAGCCGCACGATGACCGACGACGTCGACACATTCCATGGCGGTGTCTTCAGTGACGAACTGGCAGGCGGTCGCGCTGGTGCTGAGTTGCAGTTCGCCACAGACAGCCTCGTGGCAACGGTGCCCCCGGGGCGTGCGTCGGCGAGCGGCCGTGACTTTGCGATTCGCTACCGCGACTGTCAGGTCGACATTGGCGGCTACAACGGCCGCATGATCTTCTGCCGCACAGCAGACCGCAGCCTGACGATTTTCTGTGACACACCTGGCTTTGCCCGAGCACTCGCAGGGGCAGCAGGCGGCCTGCTCGACGAACAGCTCGACGCAACCGCCGCCACGCAGCGACAGGCACACCGTCGCGGCTGGCTCGCGGGCCTGCTACTGGTCGCCGTCACTGCGGGCTTTCTCCTGGCCTGCTTCTACGGCATCCGCCTCGCTGCTGACGCCTCGATCACCGCCGTCCCGATGGCCGTCGATCGTCAGATTGGTCAACAGGCCTACCGCCTGATGGACCATGACGGTCCAGAGGTCGACGACGAGGTGATCACCAATGCCGTCTCAGGCATTGTCGCCCGGCTGAAACCTCACGCGGCTGCTGAGGGCCTGCAGTTTGATGTGCACATCATCGATGCTGACATCTGCAACGCCTTCTGCCTCCCAGGGGGCACGATCGTTCTCTACACCGGACTTCTGCGGCGAGCGGGCTCTGCCGAAGAGGTTGCCGGCGTGCTTGCCCACGAGATGGCCCACGCATCACTGCGTCACGGACTGCGGCAGGTCACACAGTCTGTCGGCATCGCAGCAGCAGTCAATCTGCTCATCGGCAACGTCGAGGGCCTCGTGGTAGCAGGAGCCGAGATTTTCAAACTCGCCACAATCAACAGCTACAGCCGACAGCAGGAAACAGACGCAGACACAGAGGGCGTGCGGATGCTCCACGCAGCGGGAATCAACCCACTCTCCCTCGCTCGCTTTTTCGAGACGATGCAACGCGAGGCAGGCGATCTCCCAGCAGGCCTGACCTGGCTGAGCACTCACCCTGACCATGCCGCTCGCATCGCTGCCGTCCGAGATCAGGTAGGCAGACTTGCCCAGCAGGAGTATGTTCCCTTCGAGATCGACTGGGAACGTGTACGTACTGCCGCGAGCAGTGATGAGTTCACAGCGGGCGAGTAGGAAGCCCACGCAGGCAGCACGGGCAACGAACCAACATCAGTGAGCTCTGAGTCTTTCGGCAACGCACACTGTCTTTCGGCAAACCACACTGGGACGCGAGAGGTACGAAATGCAACACGTCGTCCGCAATCGACCGTCCTTCGCCAACATCCATCTGCAGCTTCAGCGGGGCGACCGCATCATCGCTGAGGCAGACGCCATGGCGAGCATGAGTTCGACGATCGACATGCGAACTCGGTTTAGCGGCGGACCGGTGCAAGGCCTGCTGCGACGGGGGTTTGGCAGCGAGTCGATGTTTGTGAATGAGTTCTCAACAGCCTCGGAAGGTGAGCTCGTGCTGACACAGCCCTTTCCTGGTGACATCGAATGCCTCGAACTCGAGCGGACCAGCCTATTCCTTCAGCCTGGAGCCTTTATCGCCTGTGAGCCCGGAGTCCGCCTCGGTTTGGGTTGGGCTGGGCTGCGGATGGCGATCGCACGCGAGGGTCTCTTTCGCCTGCGTGTCAGCGGTCGAGGCAAGGTCTGGTTTGGCGCCTACGGCGGCATCTTCAGCCGTGAGGTCACGGACGAATACATTGTCGACACCGGCCATCTCGTCGCCTACGAGCCGACGATTGATGTCCGCATTGGCATGGCCGGGGGCCTGTTCTCAAGCATCTTTAGCCAAGAAGGCCTCGTCACACGCGTGCGGGGCCCTGGCCGGATCTATCTCCAGTCTCGCTCGTTTGGCGGACTTGCCGCCTGGGCCAACGCACACCTCTGGTAATCCCATGCGTCATGACATCGTGTCACGTCCCGCGGCAGCGGTCGCACGTCTCACCTTTGACGAAGGCGAATCCCTGACCTGTGAGGTCGGTGGCATGATTGCCATGTCGCCAGACTTCACGGTGGAAACCACCACCCGCAAGAAACGTGGCAGCGGCGGCGGCCTGCTCAAGGGCCTCAAACGGATGCTCGCTGGCGAGAGTCTGTTTCTCAACCATTTCACCGCCACGAAGCCAGACCAGACGCTGCTGGTCGGCCCGCGGCTTCTCGGTGACGTGATTCACCGCCGGCTGCAGGGAGGCTCGATGATTGTGCAGGGCAGCAGCTGGCTGGCGTCCTCCACCGCCATCGACATCGATGCCACCTGGCAGGGATTTGGCAAAGCGATCTTCAGCGGCGAGGGCTTGTTCTGGCTGAAATGCAGCGGAGAGGGTGACCTCTTCCTCAGCAGCTTTGGTGCCATTTACGAGGTGGAAGTCGATGGCGACTATGTCGTCGACACCGGACACATCGTCGCCTTTGACGACACGCTGCAGTTCGCCATTCGAAAAGCAGGGGCGAGCTGGATCGGCAGCTTCCTTGGCGGCGAAGGGCTCGTCTGCCGGTTCTCAGGGAAAGGCCGGCTGCTGTGCCAGTCGCACAATCCCCCGAGCTTCGGCGCCTTGCTCGGCCCAAAACTCAAGCCGCGGTAACCCCCTCTGCCGGGAGCAATGCATCATGATCGAGTTTGCCTGTGACCAGTGCGGCACCACCTTTCGCGTGGCAGCGGAGCATGCTGGAAAAACAGCAAAGTGCAAGCAGTGTGGCGGTGCGATTCAGATCCCAGCGGCCTCCGCGACCGCAGCGGCGGCCTCCCCAACTCAGTCAAGCACTGCTCCGTCTGGCACTGCTCCGCCAGATACCGATCAGCCCGACACCAACGCAACCTCCGCAGTGATTCGGGGATCGGGCGACCTCTTCAGCTATGAGATCACCCAGCGTCCTGACTTCGCCATGATCACCCTGACGCTGCAAGAGGGTGGCCGTGTGTTCGCCGAGCCTGCTGCGATGGCCAGCATGTCGCCCGCCGTCAGCCTCAAGGCAGGCTTCAAAGGTGGGCTCCGCAAAACGCTTGGCCGTGCGTTCGGCGGCGAGAGTATGATCGTCAACACGTTCACGGCAGACCGAGGGCCTGGTGAGGTCGTGTTTGCACCTGGTCCAGCCGGAGATGCAGCACACTACCGGCTCGATGGCGGCAGCCTGCTGATGCAGCGAGGAGCGTTTGTCTGCCACGGCCCAGGTGTTGAGATTTCAGGCAAGTGGCAAGGAGCCAAGAGTTTCTTCGGCGGCGAGGGGCTGGTCTTGCTCAAAGCGAGTGGCCAGGGGGATCTTTTCTTCAACTCATACGGAGCCATCCTCCCAGTTGACGTGAAAGACGAATACATCGTCGACACCGGCTATATCGTGGCCTTCGAAGACACGCTCGACTATCGCGTATCTGTGCTTCCCGGCCTCCGCGCGGGCAGCAAACTCAAGACGTTCTTCTTCGGTGGTGAAGGGCTCGTCTGTCGGTTCCGTGGCCAAGGTCGGCTCTGGGTACAGACGCGGCACGTGCAGTCATTCCTCTCGTGGGTGCATCCCTTCCGGCCCTCTCGCCGCAACTAGCCGCGACTCCTCACCGCAACTTCGTGAGGGCCTCGCACCTTGAAGTCAGGCCCCGTGGTGCCTCGCACCTTCGCAGCAGAGGACGTGGGTCACGCGGGATCTTTGCCAGCAGAGTCAGCCCGGGCTTCGGCGAGCCGCTGCCGACATGTAACGGTGCGGGGATGATCGGGACCATGCACTTTTTCATGCAGCCGCAGCGCCCGCTCATAGAGTGGCTTCGCCTCGTCGCGGCGATCCTGCAGCCAGAACAGGTTGGCGAGGCTGTTGACCGTCACTGCGATATTGCCGTGGTCAGAACCAAAGGCGGTTTCAAACACCGTCAACGCTCTGCGAAAAAGATCTTCCGCATCGTCATAGCGTCGTTGATGGCTGTAGAGCGTGGCCAGGTTGCTCATGCTTGTGGCAGTACGGGGATGCGTCTGTCCTAAGATCCGCTCACAGATAGCGAGGGCTCGCTCAAACAGCGGCTCGGCCTTGTCGTACTGACGCTGCGTGTCGTAGTGCAGTGCGAGGTTGTTGAGGCTCGTTGCTGTATCCGGATGGCTTGGCCCCAGCACCTTCTCATACGTTGCGAGGGCGCGTTGATAGAGCCCTTCGGCCTTGTCGTAGCGGCCACGTGCGTCATAGAGCAGGGCGAGGTTGTTCAGGCATGTGGCTGTGTCTGGGTGATCGGGCCCGACGAGCCGCTCATAGGTCGCCAGCCCCCGCTGGTAAGCAGCTTCGGCCTCATCGTAGTTCCCCTGCCGATAGCAGGCATGGGCGAGATTGACGAGACTCGTCGCTGTGTCCGGGTGTTCTTCTCCGAGCTGCTGTTCGCGGATCGCCAACGCCTCGCGATACAGCGTTGTCGCCTCTCCATAGCGTGCCATCGCATCGTAGAGCACCGCGAGATCGTTCATCGCCCGAGCGGTCTCTGCGTGATCGCGACCATGCTCGGCAGCCGCTTCGTCGACCGCCGCTTCAGCAAGCGGCACAGCCTCGGCATAACTGCCAAGCGCGTAGAGCTTTTCGATCTGCCGCCGCTTGCTCACAGTAAGAATCCTTGCAGGCCACACCTGACTCCGCTGAACACCAAGACACCACCCCCTTTTTTGAGGGAAAAACCATCCTACGAACGAACGCCGCCGGACTCAACAGCACCCGGGCGAATCGTTTGAAAGGCGTAGACTCGGGGCATGAAAGGGCATCCACGATGACAGTGACTTCCAGCGGCATGCTTGTACTCGTAACCAGCCTGGCGAGTGCTGTGGCGGTGTTCTCGCTGATCGCTGCCTTCAACCGGCTTGTCCGTCGCCGCAACCTGGTTGCTGAGGGCAAAAGCGGAATCGATGTGCAGCTCAAACGCCGACACGAACTGATCCCCAACCTGGTGGCCTGCGTCCAGGGCTACACCGGTTTCGAACGGTCGTTGCTTGAAGACCTCACTCGCCTTCGTGAGGGAGCCGACCAGGCCTCGTCGATGGCCGATGTGAACAACCGTGAAACAGCGCTCAACCGTGGCCTGAGTTCCTTTTTTGCTCGCGTCGAAGCGTATCCTGAACTCAAGGCAAATACCTCGTTTGCAGAGCTGTCCAGGCAGCTCGTCGACACCGAGGATGCGCTGCAGTATTCCCGTCGTTACTACAACGGTGCGGTCCGAGACCTGAACATCGCTGTTGAAGCATTTCCGTCGAACCTCGTTGCCGGTGTGTTCGGCTTTCAAGTAGCCGACTACTTTCAGGTCGACTCCATCGCAGAACGAGCAGCTCCCGCCGTCAGCCTCTCGACGCCAGCGTCCCCTGTTTCCTCCACCCCGCCAGGCCCATGACTCTCCGAATCACACCAACTCGCCGCCCCTGCGATCGCTTTGCTTTACTCATCTGCGTCGGAGCCTTGGTTATCGGCAGCCTGCTCTGCCACCGGTCAGCTCTTGCCGTCGAGCGGATCACCAGCTTTGACTGCCGCGTCGTCGTGGGTGAGGAAGGCATGCTCTCGATCACGGAAACGATCACGGTCGTCGCCGAGGGCAACAAGATCAAGCACGGTATCTACCGCGACATTCCGATCCGTTATTCCGATGGCGGGCTCGGGCTGGGCACCAACATCCCTTTCACAATCACTGCGATCGAGTACGACGGCAAACCGGCCACGTATCGCGCCGAAAACCGCGACACGACCAAGCGGATCTACATCGGTGACAAAGACACGACGGTGCCGCACGGAACCCACACCTACATAATCTCCTACGACACACGGCAGCTGAGATTCTTTGACGACCACGATGAGGTCTACTGGAATGCCACCGGCAACGCCTGGGATTTTCCGATCGAGCAGGCCACAGCTCGCGTGCTCCTCCCCGAAGGTGTTCCACAAGAGGCTGTCCAGGCAGAGGCCTACCTCGGCCCCCTGGGATCAAAGAACCAGGCCGGCGTTGAGATCGCTCCACTCGACGATGCTGTTGGAACGCAGTTTTCCACATCGCAGCAGCTTGAGCCCAGGTCTGGCATGACCATCGTGGTCCAGTTTCCCAAGGGCTTCGTCACCGAACTCTCCGCAGCCACACGGATCTTGGAAGATCCTTATGTGCCGATCGGCATTGGTGGATTGGCGATTGTGGCCCTCTACTTCGTGGCCGCCTGGGTACTTGTTGGCCGCGATCCGGCCACGGGGGTTGTGATCCCGCTCTTCGCCCCTCCAGACAATCTCAGTCCTGCCGCCTGCCGGTTCATCAGTCGCATGGGCTTTGATAAGAGCTGCTTCTCAGTCGCCCTGCTTTCGCTCGGCTCCTACGGCACGCTTGTCATTGAAGACAAGAAAGGAAAGTACACGCTCGAACGCGCCGGTGAACTGCCAGACCACGCATCTGCGGGAGAGAAGAAGGTCTTCGACGCTCTGCTTCGCAGCCGTAAGAAGCTCGAAGTCAAACAGACGTACCACGCCACCTTCTCAAAGGCGATCTCTGACCTCAACGATGCGCTCGTTCGCGAGTTTGAGGGCACACTCTTCCATCGCAACCGCGTCTGGTTTTTTGGTGGCGTGGTGATCGCGTTTGTCACGCTGATCATCACAGTTTTTCTTGGTGGCGGCGCGGAAGCCTCACTGCAAGCCGGGTTCCTCACTCTCTGGCTCTCCTTCTGGTCAATCGCGGTCGTCGCGTTGGTGCATGGCACGCTCACCGCCTGGCGATCGGTGTTCACCAGCAGCGGGGCGGGCGAGAAAGCCATCGCCCTGCGAAAGTCCCTCTTCACCACCGCATTTGCCACGCCCTTCGTCGCTGGCAAGTTCATCGCTCTCTACATGCTGGCTCAGAGCACTTCGCTGTGGATGATTCCGATCGTGCTCGGCATCGTCTCGATCGTGGCCCTTTTCTACGAACTGATTAAGGCTCCAACGGCTACCGGGCGAGCAGTGATGGACCGCATCGACGGCTTTCGGATGTATCTCGAAACGGCCGAGCAGGAACGGCTTGAGGCAGTCACCGAGCAGGCGTTTGCTGCGGAGGCTGCCTCGCCAGAACCACGGAGCCTTCAGCTCTTCGAGCGGTTTCTGCCATACGCGGTTGCCCTCGGTGTGGCGAATGCTTGGGCAGCCAAGTTCCAAGACCTGATCGCCGCGGCCAGCATCCACGACAGCGATGGCAGCACCCAGCACTACCATCCCGCCTGGTACCACGGCTCAGGCTGGGCTCCGACGAATGTCGGTGTTGCAGCTGCCGGACTCGGTGCCGCGATGACTTCGGCTGTTGCGGCGGCTGCGACCAGTCCATCATCCGGAAGCGGTGGCGGCGGTGGGGGCTCCTCGGGCGGGGGCGGGGGCGGTGGGGGTGGCGGGGGCTGGTGAGATGGCCGCAGCATTCCCACTGTTCGTCTATGGCACCCTGCGGCCCTGCCTGATTCATCGGGCAACCGCAGCCCCACGGCAGGTCGTTGAGACCCGCACGCATCTCGGTGAAGCGGTCTTCGCAGGCCTGCTTTTCGATCTTGGGGAATACCCCGGAGTTGTCGAAGACTTTGCGATCGAATCCGCCAACGCCCGCCGGCCGGCTTCCTCACAGCCCTCGCGTGTGATCGGTGATCTCCTTGCGGTCACCGACGGAGATCTTGAAGTCCTCGACACCTACGAGGAGTGCGGCGGCCGCAACCCGCTGTATCGAAGAGAGTGCCGCACCGTCACCTGTTGCAGTGACACCAAGCCCATCGAGTGTTGGATCTACATCTACAACCACGAACCTCCAGCCGAAGGTCTGATTCCACACGGCGACTACCGGCGGCACCTTGCCGAGCACCGTCGGTAAGCAGCAGCACAACACTCCAGTTCGTCACCGCGGTCTGCCGCGCAGAGAGGCAACTGCGGTGTCTGCGTGCTACTTTTTTGTGCGTAGCGCGAGCGAAAATGCTGGCAATCCCCGCGTTTTCCGTGGGATTCCCAACAAGGCTCCATCTGGTACGATTTTTGCAGACAGTTAGAGCAGCGGCTTTGTCCATTCAGACGTGGGCATGCCCGCGGAAGGGGAGTTCGGCATGAACCGACGCCACCGAAAGCGGCTGTGCAGCGTTTTGCGGAATGATGTAGCGACGTCCGGCGGATGACCAAGCCATCACGTTTCCCATCCCTTTGTCCATAGCGTAAGGAAGAGCGTCAGTATGAGCACGAAGTCGAAGCTTGAGTACATCTGGCTCGATGGATACAAGCCCACCCAAAGCCTGCGGTCGAAGACCCGTATCGAAAAGGATTTTGGCGGCACCCTCGAAGAGTGCCCGATGTGGTCTTTTGACGGCAGCAGCACCGAACAAGCCGAAGGCGGTTCCTCCGACTGTCTGCTAAAGCCAGTTGCAATCGTCCCCGATCCAGGTCGCCTCAACGCCTATCTGGTAATGACCGAGGTGCTCAACGCCGATGGTACGCCACATGAGTCGAACGGCCGAGCCACGATCAGCGACGACGACGAGGACTTCTGGTTCGGTTTCGAGCAGGAGTACTTCCTCTGGTCAGTTGAGAACAACAATCCTCCGGGCTTTCCTCGTGGCGGATGGCCAAACCCTCAGGGGCCCTACTATTGCAGCGTGGGTGCCGAAAATGCCCATGGCCGCTCGTGCGTAGAAGACCACCTCGACGCCTGTCTTGAGGCAGGGCTGAATGTCGAAGGCATCAACTCTGAGGTTGCCGCTGGACAGTGGGAGTTCCAGATCTTCGCAAAGGGTGCCAAGCGTGCCGGCGATGAAATCTGGATCGCCCGTTATCTGCTTGAGCGGATCGGCGAGAACTACGGCTACGCCATCGAGTGGCACCCCAAGCCGCTCGGTAAGACCGACTGGAATGGTTCGGGCATGCATGCCAACTTCTCCAACGATGTGATGCGGACCGCTGGAAACAAGGACATCTTCACGAAGATCTGCGAAGGCTTTGGTGGTGTCGTCGACCGTCACATTAGCGTGTATGGTGCCGACAACGACCAGCGGCTCACAGGTCAGCATGAGACGCAGCGGATCGACCAGTTCAGCTACGGCGTTTCTGATCGTGGTGCATCAATCCGGATCCCCGTGGGCACGATTGAAAACGGCTGGAAGGGCCGTTTGGAAGATCGCCGTCCTGCATCCAATGCCGACCCATACAAGGTCGCTGCAGCCATCATCAAGACGGTCAAGGAGGCTCTTGCCTAAGGCAAGACGCTCCGAAAATGCCACTCATGCACCCCTGCGGGCCACCTGGCTCGCGGGGGTGTTTTTTTGATCATGCCTGTGGCCCCAGATCGATGTCACGAAGTGCGTCGAGCATCTGTCGCATCGTCTGGTAACGGTCTGCCGGCACCTTGCTGATCGCCTTCATCACCACATCATCAAAGGCCTTCGGAATCCCCTGCTCTGGATTCTGCTCAGAGGGCGGTGGGGGGGTGTCGTGGATGATGTTGTCAAACGTCTCCTGAACCACCCGTCCCCGAAACGGCTCTCGCAGTGCAGCAGTTTCATAGAGCACGACCCCCGCGCTGAAGATGTCGCTCCGCTCATCCACCTGCGACCGGTTGACGTTCACCTGTTCGGGCGACATGTAGAGCGGCGTTCCCGGCCGGTCTCCAGCCATCGTGAGTTCTTGCACCTGCTGGGCTTCCTGCTGCCGTGCAACTGTTGGATGGAGCGGCATATCGTCAGGCTGGCCCCAGACCTTCGCCACGCCCCAGTCGAGAAGCAGCACCTCACCGAAGTTGCCTACCCAGATATTCTCGGGCTTCACATCGCGATGGATCACCCCGCGGGCATGGGCATACATCAGGGCCTGACACGCATCGGTGACGATCGCAACACGCCGTGCCAGCGGAAACTCTGCAACCGTCTCCGGAACGTTGGTGGCCACCCGCTTGAGAATCTCAAACAGGTTCTCCCCAGACACCCGCTTCATCGTGAAGTAGATGCCGTCGACCTTATCTTCACCAATCTCGTACACCGGTACGGTGTTGGGATGCTGCAGCTGCGCGGTCACCCGGGCTTCTCTCAGCAGCCGCCGACTTTCTTTCTGGTCGAGGAGAAACTTGTACTGGAGGGTCTTGACCACAACGGTGCGTCCGGTGATCTGATCAAAACAGCTTCGCAGCCGGCCTGTCCCACCCGTTGCCATCTCGCGAAAGCCGACGTACTTCGCCAACCCCTCGGGCATTGGCTTGGGGAGCGCGAAGTCGGTCGAAGACAGAAAAATCGCCCCTTGGCTGTCGACTGTGCGTCCCATGAGGTCGCTCCCGCGAGGATCAGAGTGCCGGTTTCTACCGACATTTCGCAGCATAGCCCACCGCACCGGTTTGCTCCGACGGCACTCTGGCGAGCAACTGCCAGCACGTTTTTGCGTCACAACGCAAAACTCACTCCGCTGCTCGTTGAAATACCGAAACTAGGGAGAGTATTCTGAAAGGGTAGACCGTACCGATTACGCGGGCGTCTTTCGAAGGTCCGGCCAGTGCTGCTGGCTTGGTCACACGCAGAAATGCGTCCGTCCCGCCTCGATTCTTCCTGCCTTCTAGAAAGGACACCATGAAACTCTCCGCGTTTCTTGCAGCCTGCCTTCTCTGCTCCGGCCTGATGTCGGTGCCAATGCTCGATGCGGCCTCCACCGCTGAGGCTGGCCTTCGTCACCATCGTCGGGACTGCTGTGACCCTTGCTGCACCGATCCCTGCTGCGAGCCATGCCCTCCGCCGCCAGTCGATGTGCCACTTTGCGTGGTCGATCCCTGCACCGGCTGTGCCACCGAGGTGTGCGTCTCCGTGCCATGTGAGTGCGCCAACGAAAAGCCTTGCCTGGTCGACTGCCGTCCTGGCTGCTTCGGTCGCAAGATCCTCACCTACCGCTGGGCGAGCTGCGACTACTGCGTGGACGTGGTCCTCACCAAGCACGGCCGAGCCATCGTCCGTGACTGAACGGTCGCGATGAACGAGAGGCCGCGATAACAAAAGGCCGTAGCCCACCTTTGGGCTACGGCCTTTTCTGTGTCTGGATGTGCAGCCGCCGAGGTCAGCAGTTCAGCGTCGTCAGCACCTCAGCGTTTGGCACGCCATGCCCCCAGTGGCAGCACATCTGCTCGCTCGGCATACGCATCCCACGCGTCGGCCAGCTGCTTCACCTTCTCAGGCATCTCAGCAGCAAGATCGTGGAGTTCGGTGCGATCGTCTTTGAGGTCGTAAAGTTCCCACGGCCGTCCTTCCTTCGCCACCAGTTTCCAGCGGCCGTCTCGGATCGCCCGGTTCCCCTCGTGCTCCCAGAAGATCGGCGTGCCTCGCTGCACTGACTGCCCAGAAAACGCAGGCGTGAGACTCACTCCTTCCGCCGGCTTGATCGTGTGCCCTTCACGCATCCTGGGATAGTCGGCACCCGCGAGATCGACGCAGGTGGCCATGATGTCAATCAGGTGACCAGGCGTCTGCACGAGATGGCCGCGATGCTCTTCGGCGATCCCGGCAGGCCAGTGCACAATCAGCGGAGTCGAGATACCTCCCTCATGGACCCAGTGCTTGTACTCGCGAAACGGCGTGTTGCTGACATTGGCCCAGCCTTCGCCGTAGCCGATGTAGGTGTCTGCTCCGCCCGGCATCACGCCATAGCCCTGCCGCATCGGATAGCCATCACGGGTCTGCTTGGGAATCATGTCGAACTGCAGTGCATCGGCTGCCATCGGCGGGAGTGATGGACTTGCGAGCCGAGCCTGCGCAGGCTGCTTTCGATTCCCACGCCCCATGCCCTCAGCACAGCCGCCGTTATCTTGCAGGTAGAAGATCACGGTGTTGTCGAGCGTGCCCTGACGACGGAGTTCATCGACAAGCCGCCCGATGCTGCGATCCATCGCATCAACCATCGCGGCATAGACCTCCATGCAGCGAATCTCGAATGCCTTGTCACCCACCGAGTCCCACTCCACCGCTTGCGGACTCATTGCCCAGTCTGCGTCGAGCAGTCCCAGGCTGCGTGCCTTCGCCAAACGCGCGTCACGAATCGCACCAAACCCGTCGTCATACATCCCTTGATAGCGAGCAACGTCTTCCTCGAGAGCGTGCATCGGCCAATGGGCCGCGGTGTAGGTCAGATAGAGAAAGAAGGGACGTTCATCCCCCGACGATGCATGCTCTGCGACAAAACTCACCGCGTTGTCACCAATCGCATCCGTGTAGTAGTAGGTCTCTGGTGTGTAGTGTGGATCTGACTCCGGGGAGATCAGTGTGTTGTCACGGGTCAGCGAGTTGGGATCGAAGAAACTCCCTGCTCCGTGGATCGTGCCGTAGAAGCGTTCGAAGCCACGCTGCAACGGCCAGTTGTGCTTCTGATGATCTTCCTCCGGTCGCACCTTCTTGGTCACATGCCATTTCCCCGAGGCAAAGGTGGCGTAGTCGGCATCGTGGAGCACCTCGGCAATCGTCACCGACTCCCGGTTGAGATCGCCGCGATAGCCGTCGTATCCACGGTCGTCCATCATGTGGCCAATACCCGCCTGATGCGGATAGAGGCCGGTCAGCAGCGAGGCCCGGGTCGGGCAGCAGCGGGCCGTGTTGTAAAACTGTGTAAACCGCAGGCCATTCGCGGCAAGGCCATCGAGCACGGGCGTCTGGATCTCTCCCCCGAAGCAGCCGATATCGGAGAAGCCCATGTCGTCAGCCATGATCACGATCACATTCGGCCGCCCGGCCTCCTTGGCCGCCACCGCCTGAGGCATTCCCCACACCATGCTTGCTGACAAAGCCAGCAGGGCATGAATCCAGGCTGCAGAAATCGTCGGTCTCATCGAGGCTCCCCTTCTGTTCTCCCCACGCGGACTACAATCACAGGCAGAGTATCCATAAGAACACTGCTGCTGGCCACCGCCGGGGTGGGCCGGCGGGGCTGTGGACCTTTTTCGGGGGAGTTCGGCCATCGTGTCTGTACGCAACCAGATCTGTCGCCCATCCTGTTCCGTTGTATCACGCTGGTCGCAGACAGCCTGGTGTCTCCCGGCCCTGATGCTGCTGGCGTTGGTGGTGGCGGTGCCCAACACGCTGGCTGCCGACGAAGATCCCTTCGCCTCTCATGTGCGTCCCACAGACCCACTGTCGCCTGAAGAGGAACGGGCTGGCTTTCAGCTTCCTCCCGGCTTCGTCGCAGAACTCGTTGCCGCAGAAGACCAGATCGCGAAGCCGATGAACCTCGCCTTCGACGATCGTGGTCGACTCTGGGTGAGCTGCTCGCTGGAGTATCCCTACGCGGCCCCGCTCGACGCACCCTCGCGCGATTTCATCAAGGTCTTCGAAGACCGCGACGGCGATGGCACCTTCGAGACGGCCACGACCTTCGCCGATGGCCTCAACATCCCGATCGGACTCGTGCCCGTCAGCGACGGCGTGATCTGCTTCAGCATTCCCAACATCTGGCATCTTCGCGACACCGACGGCGATGGTCGCGCCGACGAGCGAAACGTGCTCTATGGCCCGATGGGCTGGGAGCGCGACACACACGGCATGTGCAACGCCTTTCGGCCCGGCCCCGATGGCTGGATCTATGCCTGCCATGGCTTCAACAACGAAACCACCGTCAGCGGTCGCGATGGTCACGCCATCACGATGCAGTCGGGCAACACCTTTCGCTTCCGGCCCGATGGCAGCCGCATCGAACACTACACCTGGGGGCAGGTGAATCCATTCGGCATGGACTTCGACGCCCACGGCGACCTGTTCACTGCCGACTGCCACACCAAGCCGGTTACCCTGCTCCTCCCTGACGGGCGTTACGAGAGTTTTGGGAAGCCACACGACGGACTGGGGTTTGTGCCGGCGGTGATGGACCACCTGCATGGCTCCACTGCGATCGGTGGCATTGCGATCTACGACGACGTCCGCTTTCCCGAGGCCTACCGAGGCAGCAGCTTTGGCGGCAACGTGATGACCAGTCGCATCAACCGCAACCGACTTGAGCATGAGGGGGCAACGGTTCAAGCGGTTGCCGAGGACGACTTTCTCTCCGCGAGTGACCCCTGGTTTCGGCCGGTCGATCTCCGGATGGGCCCCGACGGAGCCCTCTACGTGGCCGACTTCTACAACCGCATCATTGGCCACTACGAGGTGCCGCTCGACCATCCTGGTCGTGACCGTACCCGCGGACGTATCTGGCGGATTCGCTACACAGGCAAAGACGCCTTGGTGACGCCTCCCCTCTCAGCGACCAGGCTCGACCAGCTGAGTTCTCCTGTTCTTGTCGACGCCTTGGCCGACCCCAACAGGCTCAGGCGTTCGCTGGCAATCGAACGGCTCGTGACCGCGACCACGCCGAACATTCCTGGGCGGCTGGCTGCAATGTCACTGCAAGGCTTCCGCAGTGCCGAGTCGCGTGTGGCAGCCAGCTGGTGTAGAGCCCGCCGGGGCGAGCTCTCCGCCGCAGAGCTCACGGGCTTTGCGAATGATGCGTCACCGCTGCTTCGCGAGCATGCCATGCGGATTGCAGGTTCTGGCCTGCTCACTGCGAGCGAGCCGCTGCAAGAGATCATCTGCATCGGACTAAGCGACGAACTCCCACAGGTACAGCGAGCAGCAGCCATGGCGGTGCCGATGCTCTTCGCCGCCGCTTCAGACGCCACACCCACCCCAGACGTGATCGCGGCATTACTCGCATCGCTTGAGCACGCCTCATCGCGTGACCTGCACCTGCGTCATGCCCTGAGGATCGCCCTGCGAGACTGCCTGCGGAATCCCTCAACACTCAAGACCGTGGCGAACGAAGCCAGCGACCCAGCCACCGCAGCGACGGTCGCTGACATTTGCCTCGGGCTCGATTCACAACAGGCTGCCGACCTGATCGTGAACTACCTCGCGGACCACGGGGAAGAGGATCCAGCTCGCCTGCGGAGCTTTGTGGAGCACGCGGCCACACGCGCCTCTGCAGACGGACTCGCAACCCTGGCCTCCGTGGCCCAGGAGCAGTTTGCCAACAACCTGAGTTTTCAGCTCGAACTCCTCGAGGCGGCCCGTCGCGGTCTCGACCGCCAAGGGAAGCCTGCCAGCGACAGCCTGAGGAACTGGGCAGCCGCCACGGCCCGCGAGCTGCTCCAGCTGGATGAGCAGGACCGCCCAGCCGAGCACACGATTCCTCTCTCGTGGGCTGCCTCAGCGTTGCCCGGTATCCCGGGCGACAGCGAGCCGTGGCCGCTTCAGCCAAGGCCATCGGCGGATGGGGTTGAGGCGACATTTCGCTGCAGCCTCCTGCGAGGTGAGCAGTGGCGTGGCCAGACCCGTTCGGCTGCGTTTCCGATTGGCGAACAGTTCTCATTCTTTCTTGCCGGACATGCGGGCTACCCCGACATGCCGGCCCATTCGAAAAACGCCGTTCGCCTCCTCGACGCTGCCAGCGGCGAACTGCTGCGGGAAGCCATCCCGCCTCGTAACGACACGGCCCAGCAGGTCAGTTGGAACACCACCGATATCGCCGGTCGCTCAGTCATCGTTGAGATCGTTGATGGCGACGAGGGAGATGCCTATGCCTGGCTCGCCGTCGGTCGCTTCTCTGTCGATGCCCTCAACCCAACGGCTGTGGACACACAACGCCAAGCCGCTGCCTCGCTCGTTGAGGGCTACCGACTCGCCAGCCTGCTCAACCCGCTGGGACTGTTGATCACGGAACTACCTGCGACGCGAGCCACGCAGCGTGCGGTGGCTGAGGCGTTCAACAGTTTTGAACCGGATGCACGACTCGATGCCGTGGCAGTGGCCCTCACGATGCAGGCAGCGAGCAGCGAACAGCGAGCGGCAGCAGGGCGACAGATCGTCGGCAGACAGGCCTCCGCTGCCGAGGAGTTGCTGCCAGAGCTGCTTCGCGTGGCCAACACACAACAGCAGCGTGCGATCGCCACGCGACTTGCGGCCGATGACGCGGGCGGCCTGCTGCTGGCCTCGGTTGTGGAGCGAGGGCTCTGCTCACCCCGCATCCTCAACGACCCTGCCGTCGCGACGAAGCTCGAGGGGCTTCGCACGAAGGAACTGCAGCATCGGCTGCAGGCACTCGCCGCCACGGCACCAGAGGTGGATGCCGTTCTGGCTCGACTGATCGACGATCGCCGAAAGGAATACCGTGAGCATCCGGGGGACGCTGACGCTGGGCTCGACGTCTTTCGTAAGCACTGCGTCAACTGCCACCAGGTTGCCGGCAATGGCGCCAAGGTTGGCCCTCAGCTCGATGGCATCGGCAACCGTGGGCTCAACCGGGTGACCGAAGACATGCTCGATCCCAACCGGAATGTCGATGTCGCATTCCGTACCACCACGTTCGTCACCGACGACGGCCGTGTGCTCTCTGGCCTGGTGACGAATGAAACGGACGACGCCGTGGTGTGTGTCGACCAGCAGGGCAAGGAGTTTGTCGTGCCGACAGGCAGCATCGATGAGCGGAAGATCTCCACTCTCTCGCTGATGCCGGCCAACTTCCATGAAACGCTCACGCCCGAAGAGATCCGTAGTCTCCTGAGCTATCTCCTTTCGCTGAGGAACTGACGCGGGATATGAGCCCCACCTGTCTCGTGCGGGCCCTCTCGGCCGCCTGTCTCACAGCGACGTGCGTCATCGCCGGCAACCTGCCGCCCGCCAACGCAGCAGGTGTGCAGAAGCAGACGCACCGCATCGACACCGGGAGCGACCGGATCGAGGTCGACTTCTATTACGTGCCGGGTAGCGTTCCAAAGCCCGTGGCGGTCGTATCGCACGGCTTTCTCGGCAACCGTCATCGGATGGCAGCCTGGGGACGCCGGCTGGCAGCGGATGGGTTTCTCGTCGCGGTACCAACCAACCCCGCCATCGTGAGCATCGATCGCAACGTCAGCAGCCTCCGATTTCTGCTCACCCGCGGCAGCCAGAGCCGCTGGCCGATCCCGGTCGTAAGCAATGGCCAGACAGTGCTCATCGGCTTCTCAAAAGGCGGACTGGAGACCCTACTGGTTGCCGCCTCACACGCTGTGCCCCTGCAGGCCTGGGTTGGTCTCGACCCGGTCGATCGGGATCAGCGGGGCAGCGTCGCTGCCCGCCAAGTGCAGGTGCCAGGACTCGCCATTCTCGCCGCCCCATCCCCGATGAATGCCTACGGCAATGCCCGCGCGATGCTGGCCTGCTACGCCGGCCCCCTGCAGATAAAACGGGTTCCCGGAGCCAGGCATGTCGAGGCGGAGTCTCCTGACTGGCCTGCTGATCCGAACACCTTTCAACGGTTTGCCTCAGAGGTCAGCCGATTCCTCAAGACGACGTTGAACGCTCCCACCGCCCCACCACTCCCCAACGCCCTCAAGATCGGCGATTTTCCGCAACCTTGATCGTTTTGCCACGTTCAAGAGTGCATCGCACCACATGCTCACAACGCAGCTGGCCACTCTCCGGAGTGTTGCCGAAGCTTTCGTGAGTGCCTACGAGAAAACCACCTTAAGACATGCCGCAGCATCTGTCTGACACACCGTGGGATATCGGGATACTTGGCGGAGGGCCAGGAGGTCTTCTCACCGCCCGCATGCTCGAACAGACGGCGGCCGTTCCCCCTTCGATCAGCATCATCGAGGCGAGTGATCGCATTGGCGGGAAGGTGCTCACTGGCATGTTCAATGCCCTGCCTGTGCCCTACGAGGCTGGGGCCGCCGAGCTCTATGACTACTCGGCCATCGATGAGGATCCTCTCAAGCAGCTGATTGCTGATCTTGGCCTACCGATTCAGCCGCTCGACGGCTCGTCCCTGATCCACAACGATCAGCTGATCGGCAACCTCGACGACCTGCGAGATTCGCTCGGCAGCGAGGCAGCGGCAGCACTCGTGCAGTTTCACCATCGCGGCCGCGATCGTCTCTCGCCACGTGAGTTCTACGAAGCCCTCCCTGTTCCCTCGCTCGATGGCTGTGAAGGCGGCTCCTTCGAGACGCTGCTGGCGTCGATTCAATCGCCAGCAGCCCGCCGCTACGTGGAGCGGTTTATCCATAGCGACCTCGCCACCGAGGCGAGTCGGACAAGCCGCCGCTACGGCTTGGAAAACTATCTGATGAACGATCCGGCCTACATGCAGCTCTACTGCGTGGCTGGTGGAAACGAGCAGCTGATCGAGGCCATCGTCTCCCGTCTTTCGGCTCAGATTGAGCGGCAGGTGCGGGCCATCTCAGTGGGCCGTGGAGCTGATGGCCGACTGACCGTCGAGACAGAGTCTGCAGGAGGGCGATCGCAGCGATCCTTCGATGCGGTTGTCCTCGCCCTCCCGATTGAGCCCCTCAAACATCTCCGTTTCCACGGCGATGGCCTGCACACTGCCATGCAGCGGCACATTGCCCATCACGATCATCCGGCCGACTACCTGCGTGTCTCGATCCTGTTCGATAAGGCTTTCTGGAGAGGCCGCTGGGATGACGCTTACTGCATGCTCGAAGACTTCGACGGCTGCTGTCTCTACGATGAGTCCGCTCGGGATCCTGCCGAAGACCATGGCGTCCTCGGCTGGCTGCTCGGCGGCGAAGCAGCCGTAGCCTGGAGCCAGCGACCGGATGCAGAGATTGTCGAAGCGGCCATCTCTGCCCTTCCCTCCTGGCTCCGCGAACCAGCTCGACACCACCAGCTGGAGGTCCGCGTTCATCGCTGGATCGGCGCCGTCAGCAGCCTGCCTGGTGGCTGGCAGCCGCTTCCGCTCGACCGCCGGCATCAGCCCGATGCCACCGATCACCCCACCCTTTTCGTTGTTGGTGACTACCTGTTCGATTCGACGCTCAATGGCGTTCACGATTCGGCCGAGTATGTTGCAGATTGGCTGACCACACTGATGCTCGACCGCCCAGGATCTCCCGCATGAACGCCGATTCCACCGTCGCTCCACTCGCCACGCCCATGCTGCCGGAAGGCGTGCCGGCGGGGAGCCGAATCGAGCTTCTACCGTCTGCCGACGGTGGAAGCCACGCCCTTCTGCTCGTGCCAGCCGGCACCGGTGAGTCTCTGGACGTTGTCGAGGCCGCACGATGTTGGGTGGCAGAGTCGGTGGCGGCAGACAGCCGCGGGCCAATCGCGTTCCCCGTTCTGCTTCGACTCTACAACGTCGAACTCGCATGGTCCCCCACCCGTTCGGCAGCGATCGCCGTCGAGGAGCGGTTTGCCACCATTCGAGATGCAGTGGTCGACTTCACGAACCTCGAAGCAGAACTCCACGGAATCGAAACTGGCATCGCCGAGGCATGGCCCAACTACGAGGCCGATCTCTCGTTTGCCTATGGCTTTACCGAGGCGACCCTTGGACAGCGAGAGCGGCTGCTTGGACGGTATGCCCAGGTGATGTCACTGCACGGCCGCCTGGCCAGGCTCACCCGCCGCATCACCCAGCCTGCGCCACAGCCCCCCACTCTCGCCGGCCAGATTGGCGAACGCCTCCGCGAGCGGCTCCGTGTTGAAGAACGTGACGAGGCTGCCGATGGTGAACTGGAAGTACTCTGCGGCCACTACGATGCCTGCGGCCAGCGGGCCAGTGACTACACCATCGCCCGGCGCGAGAACATGCTCTCCTGGACGATCATCATCCTCCTGGTGATCGAGACCCTCTTGTTTGCGGCCGACCTGCTCGCTTCGGCAGGAACCTGACCGCATGCGTCACCTGTCGATCGACATCCTGAGAACAGCTGCCATCTTCATGATGGTGGTCGTGCACTTTGTCGAGAATCTCTCTGCGACGTATGAGACACAGGCCTCGGGCGGCCATCCGCTGAACCCATGGTGGCTGCCGGCCGGCCTCGCAGCACCATTGTTTACCCTGCTGACTGGCGTGAGCTATGCGATCTGGCTCGGTGTTCAGCAGCGGCGTGGTGTCGCCGATGCCGCAATCAGTCGCCGTACCGTCCGACGCGGTCTGTTTCTGCTCGGCCTTGGCGTCACCTTCAACGTTCTCGTCTGGCTGCCAGAAGACACCTTTAACTGGGATGTGCTCACGCTGATCGGAACAGCGATGCTCATGCTTGCAATGGTGCGGCATGTACCCCTCCCGGTGCCAGTGGGCATCGGCCTGGCAGCGATGTTCGTGGCGCCCGTCTTGCGATCCATCGCCGACTACCCTGCCTACTGGCAGAACTACCACTTCGACTACGACTTCACACTCAGCGATGTCACGCTCGGCTTTCTGGCCGTCGGCTACTTCCCCGTCTGCCCTTGGCTGCTCTACCCGCTTGTCGGCTTTGTGGTGGGTCGCACTGTTTTTCGTGATCCTACGTCATCGGCAGCGACCCACACCGTCGGCAGCCGCACGCTTCTCATGCTCGGTGGCCTCCTCCTCTCAGCAGCAGCGGTGGCCTCACTCCTGAGCCTGCTGCAGACCACTGTGACCAGCGAAAGCTGGCGGCCACCTGGCTGGACGATGTTTCCTCCCTCTCCCAGCTACCTGCTGGGGACCCTTGCCGCTGGATTTCTTCTCTTGGGATCGTTGCATGCGTTGGTCGACATGCCGACGCCACCAGCTGCGAGCAGTCGGCCTCGTGTCGTGCTGCCACCTCGGATCACCGCCTACTTCAATCGAATCAGCCGACACTCACTCTCGATCTACCTGCTTCACCATGTCGTCCACATCTGGCCCCTCTGGGTGTATGGAGTGGCCACGGCAGGTGAGCCGACCGCCCACTGGCAGTCATTCATGCCGGCCTGGGCAGCCGCGATACTCGCCCTCGCTTTCTACGCGGTGTGTGGCCCACTCTTCGCCTGGCTCGACGAGCGTGGCTTCCCCACCGCAGAGTCGGTGATGCGATGGGTCTGCGACGAAGGCTGACGCCACTATCTCTGGCCGTGCGGTCGTGGTCGCCGCCGCTACAATCAGCTCCACCAGTCAGCACAGCAGCTTAGCTACAGCCAGCAACTGCCACATCCACATCATCTTCCCTGTTTGAAAGCCACCAGATGATCGCCTCACACCACCGTCGGGCTCACCACCTCGCATGCCTGGCCCTGCTCACAACGCTGTTGAGTGTTGTGTGTGCGATGGCAACCGCAGCTGACTGGGCGGGCTGGCGAGGACCAACTCGCGACGGCGTTGCACCAACGGGTGAAACACTTCCCCTGACATGGTCGAACGAGAGCAACGTGCTGTGGGAGGCTGACGTACCCGGTCGGGGCCACGGCTCGCCGTGTGTTGCCGGCAACACGATCTACCTGGCCACCTGCGATGAAGGCGACGGCAGTCAGGCGGTGCTCGCCTACGACCGCGAAACCGGCCGTCGGCTCTGGCAGCAGCAGGTGCATGCAGCGGGAGGCATGCGAAAAAACGAACGCTCAACCGCGGCTTCAGCAACCGTGGCCTGCGATGGCAACGCCGTTTATATTGCCTTTCCAAACGGGGGGCGACTCGTGGCGACCGCCCTCTCCCTCGACGGAAAACTGCTCTGGCAGACACCGATCAGCGACTACGAGATTCACCAAGGCTACGGGGCATCGCCGCTGCTCTACAGCAACCTTGTGATTATCTCTGCCGACAACAAGTCGGGGGGAGCGATCGCTGCTCTCGACCGCAGCTCCGGCAAGGTCGTCTGGCGTGTGGAACGCCCGGCCACCCCCAACTACCCATCGCCGATCGTGCATCACCTGTTCGGTCGTGATCAGCTGATCATGACCGGCTGTGACAAGGTTGCCTCCTACGATCCTGAGAACGGCGAGGTGATCTGGGAGATCGAGGGAGCGACCACCGAGTGCGTGACGACCACCGTCACCGATGGCGAGCGGGTCTACTCCTCGGGAGGCTATCCCCGCAACCATGTGGCGGCGATCCGTGCTGACGGCTCGGGCACGATCGACTGGGATCTTGGCCAGCGGCTCTACGTACCTTCGATGATCTATCACGATGGCCATCTCTATGCGGTGCTCGATGCGGGCATCGCCGTCTGCTGGAACTCCGCTACGGGCGAAGAGCGGTGGAAGCAACGGCTCGGCGGCACGTTCAGCGCGTCGCCCGTGCTCGTGGGCGACACGATTCTCGTCACCAGTGAAGAAGGAATCTCGCACCTCTTCCGTGCCACTCCCGAAGGCTTTGAATCGCTTGGTGAGAACTCGCTAGGTGATCAGGTGTTTGCCTCACCGGCGGTCTGTGACGGCCGGCTCTACTTCCGCGTGGCGGATTTCGAGGGGGACGTGCGTCGCGAGCGGCTCGTGTGCGTCGGAGCGGGCTCCTGAGCACCGGGGCCTCGACGCGGCCCCCACTTCGTGCAGGCCTCCCAAGCCACCAGGGCATACCGGCAGCCCGTAGAGCATGGGTAAGCGGGCGAAACCTCCATTCTTCCGGTCATCCTTAGCACGGCTGCGGACGATACTCGCGGTAGTTTGCGGTGACTTTTTGCAAGAGCTGCCGCTCGCGATTCCCCGGAAACCACGGCTCGCCATGCACCGGCTCTGCACCCACCGATCGTCACTCATGGTGGCTGGCGGAATGGTTGCGTGGCTGACCGCCTGGCTTTTGACGCCACCAGCTCTGGCCCAGGCTCCGGAGATGTCCGATGTGGCTCCCGAAGAAGTCCGGGAGTCCTGGGAGCGGACCGACTATGGCAGTGGTCCAGACCGTCGCATCCACTTTCCCCGGCTCGAAGACCGCGACATCTACACCTACGGCTGGATCGAATACGGCATCGGGGCCAACAACTGGGGAGCTCCCTTCAACGGCCCCGTCACCATGGCCGACCGGGCCTGGCAGGGCCAGCTCAACCAGCTCTACACGGTGGTGGAGCGAGAGGTCGACGGCAGCGATGGCTGGGACCTCGGCGGACGGGCCGACCTGCTCTTCGGCACCGACTACTTCTACACCACTGCCCTCGGCTGGGACGCCCAAAACCTTCAGCCGTCTGGCATTGAAAACATCGCAGCCTGGGACTTCTCCAAAGACTACGGCCTGGCAATGCCGCAGCTCTACGCTGACGTGGCCTATCACGACGTGAACCTCCGCTTTGGCCACTTCTACAGCATCCTCGGGTTTGAGCAGGTGCCGGCAATCGGCAACTTCTTCTACACCCACTGCTACTCAATGCAGTTCTCGCCCTTCACGTTCACGGGCTTTCTCGGCTCCTGGGCTCCCAATGAGAATGTCACGATCTACAGCGGGGTGACGACCGGCTGGAACAACTTCTTCGACGGCCAGCCGATGACCGGAGACTTCGCAATCCTCAATCCCGATTATCCCGGAGCCAGCAGCAACGCGAGCTACCTCGGTGGCGTCGAGTTTGAGAGCAGTGACAAGAAACAGAAACTGGCGATCATGACCACGAGCGGCAACGAGGTGACCACGATCAGCCGCAACCCAGCCGACGGATCGCTGGTGGGCAACCGCTCCCTGATCAGCACTGTCTACACCAACCGGCTCACGGACAGGCTCGTCTGGGTGTTTCAGAACGACAATGCCTGGCAGTTCAACGCCAACGTGGCCCCGGGCAACCAAGGCCAGCAGCCGGGCACCGCCCAGTGGTACTCGTTTGTGAACTACCTCTTCTGGGAGTTCACACCCGAGTGGCAGGGAGCCGTGCGGCTGGAATACTTCCGCGACAACAACGGCTATATCATCTCCGCCCCGCTGCGAAATGAGAGTCAGCTCGGTAACCCGGGCTACTGGACCGAAGGCTTCGCGGGCAACTTCTGGGAGCTGACCTTCGGCCTCAACTGGTATCCCAACAACAACTGGATGATCCGCCCCGAGCTCCGCTACGACTGGTTCACACCCAACAACGACTCCGTGCCCCTGCCCTACGGCAAGCCACTTGGCCAGGGCATCGACACCGGCGGCAACCAATACGGCCAGTTCTACGCCGGCTGCGACATGGTCTGGCAGTTCTGAAGCATCGACACAGGGCCTCGACGCATGTGTGCCGAAGGGCAGCATGTCCCTGGAGTTTCCTGAGAATGCGTGTTCGTACGACTGTTCTTCCGTGTACGTTGGGCTTTGTCGCTTGCCTGGCAGTGATGTTGAGCGGCTGCGGGGGGCCAAGCCGTCCCGCTGTGACCCCCGCCAAGGGGAAAGTGCTGATCAACGGTGAACCACTCACAGGCCACCTCGGGTTTGTCCGCGTTGAACCCGCAGACAGCAGGGCGGCCACCGGAGAGATCAACCAGACTGATGGCACCTTCACGCTGAGCTCGTTTGTTGAGGGCGACGGCTGCGTCCCTGGGACCCATGCGGTCGCAGTCATCGTGAACACCACGATGGGGGCGGAGCTGATCTCGTTGATCCCGGAGCATTACAGCGACGCCACGACCTCCGGACTGACTGTGACGGTCGGCACAGAACCAGCGGATCTCACCATCGAGCTCTCCGGACAACTGAAGGCCGCCCAAGGCCCGACAGCCGAGGAACTCGAGGGTGACGACCCTGGCTTTTAACAGCAGCTCTTTCGACATCTGCCTTGCACGGCCTGCCGCGAGCGTTGTTCGGAGAGAGCGATTGTCGGATCAGAGTTTGCCGTCCACGTCATAATCTGCGTCAATGGGCTTGATGGGGCCGTGGGGGTTCGACTTCCTGCAGGCCTGGTACAGGCTCACACAGTGAAGGCGTCTGCATGGACTCCACCTCTTCTTCCGGGCAATCAGCTTCCGGGCAGCGGTCTTCTGGACAGCTGAAGCAGGTCCTCGGTACATGGCAGCTCTGGGGGCTGGCTGTTGGCCTGGTGATTTCCGGCGAGTACTTCGGCTGGAGTTACGGCTGGGCTCAAGCCGGCACGCTGGGGTTTCTCGTGACCACCCTGGTCGTGGCAGTGATGTACACGAGTTTCATCTTCAGTTTCACTGAGCTGACCACAGCCATTCCCGACGCAGGTGGCCCGTTTGCCTATGCACGGCGTGCCTTTGGGCCGCTCGGCGGAGCGATCGCCGGCTGGGCGACGCTGATCGAGTTTGTATTTGCACCGCCGGCGATCGCCCTGGCAATTGGTGCCTACGTGGCCGTGCAGTTCCCTGGTCTGGAACCCACCTGGACTGCGGTCGCTGCGTATGCGGTGTTTATGACGCTCAACATTCTTGGCGTCACAATCGCCGCCAACTTCGAACTCTTTGTGACCCTGCTAGCTGTGGGAGAACTGCTGGTCTTCATGGGAGTCGTCGCCCCAGGATTCAGCTGGGCGAACTTCACCGCTGATGGCTGGGCTGGCAGCGACCATTTCTCCACGGCAGCCATCCCCGGGATTCTCGCCGCCACGCCGTTTGCAATCTGGTTTTTCCTGGCCATCGAGGGTGTCGCCATGGCCGCCGAAGAAGCCCGTGACCCACACCGCACAATACCTCGGGCCTACATCACAGGCATGCTGACGCTCGTGGCGCTCGCGTTCGGGGTGATGTTCTTCGCTGGCGGCGTTGGTGAATGGCAACAGCTCGCCAACATCAACGATCCCCTACCACAGGCGATGAAGAAGGTCGTGGGTGATTCGAGTGGCTGGCTTCACATGCTCGTCTGGCTCGGTCTGTTTGGCCTCGTGGCGTCGTTTCACGGCATCATCATGGGCTACTCCCGACAGATCTTCGCGATGGCACGAGCCGGCTACCTTCCCCGCCGCTTATCAACGCTGCATCCCACCCGTGGCACTCCCTGGGTCGCTATCCTCACCGGCGGTGTCGTTGGGATCGCGGCAATCTTCAGTGATTCGGTCATCGTGCTTGGCGGACAGCCATTGACCGCCAACATCGTCACCATGGCCGTACTCGGTGTGATGGTGATGTACATCGCTGCGATGGCAAGCCTGTTTGTGCTCAGGCGACGTGAGCCGGAGCTGCCAAGATCTTTTCCGGCGATCGGCTATCCTTGGGTGCCCGGCATTGCATTGGTGCTGGCCGTCTTTTGTCTGGTTACTGTGATCTGGTCAAACCCTGGTGTGAGCCTCGTGTTTGGTGGCTTGATGACGACGGCTGTGGTCGGCCACATGCTCTTCGGCGTGGAGCAGACTCAGTCATCAACCGGTGTACCGCGATGAGCTATCAGCACACGCTTGATGGTCGCGTCTGGCACTTTGACAACCTCGCGACGCTGCTCGCCAAGGCATCTCCGTATCGTTCAGGTGATGTGCTCGCCGGCGTTGCGGCAGAGTCACCGGTGGAACGGACGGCTGCCAAGATGGCGCTGGCGGAGGTGTCTCTCTCCCGCTTCCTCGCAGAACCCGTCGTGCCAGCAGAACTGGACGAGGTCACTCGGCTGATTCTCGACAGCCACGATGCCAAGGCTTTTCAGCCGGTTGCACATCTGACCGTCGGCGATTTTCGCGACTGGCTCTTAGGTGAGTTGGCAGACGAAGCCACGCTCACCGCGATCGGAGCTGGCCTGACACCAGAGATGGCCGCTGCCGTCAGCAAGCTGATGCGGAATCAAGACCTGATCAGTGTGGCCCGCAAGTGCCGCGTGGTCACCCGCTTTCGCAACACGATTGGGCTGCCTGGCACTCTGGCGATGCGACTGCAGCCCAACCATCCTGCAGACGACCTGGGTGGAATCCTCGCTGGCGTGCTCGATGGACTGATGTATGGCTGTGGAGATGCGGTGATCGGAGTGAATCCTGTCAGCGACGACATGACCACCTTGGCCACACTGCTGCGAGGGCTCGATGAGGTGATCGACCGCTTTGAGATCCCAACACAGTCCTGCGTGCTGGCGCATGTCACCAGTCAGCTGGAGGCAATCGAGGCGGGCTTGCCAGTCGACCTTGTTTTTCAGTCGATCGGGGGCACTGAAGCAACCAATCAGAGCTTCGGCATAACGCTTTCGTTGTTGCGGGAAGCCCGCGAGGCAGCGATGGCTCTCGGCCGCGGCACGATCGGCAGCAACGTCATGTATTTCGAGACAGGACAGGGCTCAGCTCTCTCCGCTGATGCGCATCATGGCGTGGACCAGCAGACACTCGAGGCCCGAGCTTACGGGGTTGCCCGAGCCTTTGATCCGCTGATCTGCAACACCGTTGTGGGCTTTATCGGTCCGGAGTATCTCCACAATGGCAAGCAGATCATCCGGGCTGGCTTAGAGGATCACTTCTGCGGCAAACTGCTCGGCCTGCCGATCGGCTGCGACGCCTGCTACACCAACCATGCCGAGGCCGACGCCGACGACATGGACACCTTGATGACGCTTCTTGCCGCAGCGGGTGTGACCTTCTTGATCGGTGTGCCAGGTGCTGATGATGTGATGCTTGGCTACCAGAGCCTCTCCTTCCACGACGCGCTCTATCTCCGCGAGGTCTTCGGCCTGCGGCGTGCTCCCGAGTTTGAGGCCTGGCTAGCCACCATGGAACTCGCCGACGAGCGAGGCCGATTGCTTCCTGTTTCCCCTCGACATCCTCTGCTCACGCTCCAGGGATAGACCCTGCCTCTTACAGACACCACTCGTGACCAACGACATCGATTCCTCCCTTGAGCCTCCCGCACCGAAGCCACCAACCGTGGTGCACGACCACTGGATAGGCCTGCGGTCGCTCACGCCGTCACGGATCGCCCTTGGCCGTGCCGGGCATGCGGTTCCCACCCGAGAGCTTCTACGGGCAGATGCAGCGCATGCCCGGGCCCGTGCAGCAGTTCATGCCCCTCTCGAGGTCGCGTCGCTGCGAGCGGAGCTGGAGGCAGTTCCCGGGCTGGCCCCCCCGTTGGAAGTTCGCTCCGCGGCGTCAACCCGCGACCACTACCTGCTGCGGCCAGACCTGGGCCGTCGACTGTCTGCCGAGAGCCGACAACAGCTCCGTGACGTCAGCTCAGCCCCAGCCGCCTGCGACCTACTTCTGGTGATCGGGGATGGGCTCTCAACCTCCGCTGTGCAGCGGCATGCAGTGGCCGTTGTCACCGCGATCACTGCCGCTCGTCCAGCCAACTGGTCACTTGGGCCTCCTGTGATCGCCACCGAGGCGCGGGTCGCCCTGGGCGATGAGATCGGCAAGCTGCTTCGCGGCCAGCTGGTGGCCATGCTGATCGGTGAACGCCCAGGCCTTTCCTGCCAAGAGAGTCTCGGCATCTATCTCACCTGGCAGCCACAGCCCGGTCGCACCGATGCCGAGCGAAACTGCCTCTCCAACATTCACCCCGGTGGCCTCTCCCCCAGCGACGCCGCCAGCCGCCTCTGGTGGCTGGCGACGGAGGCTCGTCGACTGGCTACCACCGGCGTGGCCCTCAAGGACCGCAGCAGCTCGTTTGCTCTTGCCAACGCCTCCACAGAACGGATCACTCCGCCAACAGCTCAATGATTCGCTCGGTCATCCACTGATCCCCCGTGGCTCCTTGCCATTTCAGTTCCCCAGGCCAGAAGTAGCGAAGACGTCCTTGCTTGTCGACCAGGTAGACCGAGGGCCACATCGAGTTTCCCCAGGCATTCCAGTTGGTCTTCTTCACGTCGATCAACACGGGAAACGTGAAGCCTGCTTCTTCGGCCCGCTGACGGACATGGGCGAGTTCCTCTTCTGCTGAGGTCTCGGGAGTGTGGATCCCCAAAATCACAACATCACGCGCTGCAAACTTGGTCGACCAGTCGAGGTAGACCGGATAGTTGTGAATGCAGTTAATACATCCACAGGCGTAAAAGTGAACCACCACCACCTTCCCAGCCAGTTCTTTAAGACTCAGTGGAGCTGTGTTTATCCATTCGCCTGAGTCAATCAGCTCGGGGGCTTTATAGGTCGGCTGCCCGAGAGCACTGAGGTCAAAGTCGCGTCCCAATGCCCGCTGCCATGCCGTGATCTGACGTTGCGTGAGCGCCGCCTGCATCGCGAGGCGTTCCTTTTCCTTCGCCGTCGCGTACGCCTTCTCAAGCAGGCCCCTTGGCTCGCCGGCTGCCAGTCGTTTTTGCAATGCTGCGGCGGTTTCGGTGGCCGTATCCGCAGCCTGCTGCAGCTTGGCTCTCTGGTCTTCAGTGTAGTCGAGCAGTGCTCTCCCATCCGCAGACAGGAGAGCTGCCGAACCTTGACACCTCCGTCGTAGTTCCATCAGCCGTGACAGCTGCCGCTCCGTCAGAACTTTTTTGAGCTCATCAACCAGGCCAGTCAGAAGCGTTTCAACCTCCTGACCAACTCGGTCTGACGGATGGTTGCGAAGCGGGAAGAACTTGCCGTCATAGGTATCGAGCAGAAGTTCAAGGCTCTGAGCCTGATCACCAGCAATCCTCAGTTCTCGGAGAACTGGAGGCTCGTGCAGCAGTGACCACAAGGGATCTGCACCATAAAACGGATCAGCTGCTGTGGCCGCGGAAAGCCCTCCGGCCATCCACAGCCCTGCAAGCATGACCAGCGCTCTTTGCACCATCGCAGTCACCTCTCGTCGTCGGGTCGCTGTGTTCACTCAGGCACACCTCACTCGAAAAGAAATGGTAACGTAGCGCTCCCCTCTTCCGGAGACATCGCATGACCTTACGGACACTCATCGCTCCTGTCCCATCTGCACGGTTTTTTGCTCCTGAGGACCAGGCTGGCGGAAGCGGGGGCTGTCCGGTACTGCATGCCGCGAGCCTCTCCACTCGCATGACCGCCGCAGGAGGCTCCACAAACGCCGCCTGGTGGCCCGAGCAGGTGAACCTCGACATCCTTCACCAGAATGCTCCAGCTGGGAATCCTCTTGGCGAAGATTTTGACTACGCAGCAGCTTTTTCAGAGCTCGATCTCGATTCGGTAAAACGTGACCTGCACGAACTGATGACCACCTCGCAGCCGTGGTGGCCGGCTGATTTTGGACACTACGGCCCGCTCTTCATCAGGATGGCATGGCACAGCGCGGGCACCTACCGTGTCGCCGACGGCCGTGGTGGAGCTGGCTACGGGACGCAACGCTTCGCTCCGCTGAACAGCTGGCCTGACAACGCCAACCTTGATAAGGCAAGACGGCTCCTCTGGCCGATCAAGCAACGCTATGGCCGCCGGCTTTCCTGGGCAGACCTGATGATTCTCGCCGGCAATGTCGCCTTAGAGTCGATGGGGCTTCCCACCTTCGGTTTTGGTGGTGGCAGGACTGATGTCTGGGAATCTCAAGACGATATCTCGTGGGGCCCAGAAACCGAGTGGCTCACGGCCCAGCGATATCGCGGTGAACGTGAACTCGACAACCCACTCGCCGCTGTGGAAATGGGGTTGATCTACGTCAACCCTGAGGGTCCAGAGGGCACGCCAGATCCACTCGCTGCCGCACACGACATCCGTGAAACGTTTGCTCGCATGGCGATGAATGATGAAGAAACCGTTGCATTGATTGCCGGTGGACACACCTTTGGCAAGAGCCACGGAGCTGGCCCAGCGGAGCATGTTGGCCCGGCGCCGGAGGCAGCCGCGATGGAGGAGCAGGGCCTTGGATGGATCAATCGGTTTGGCACTGGCGTAGGTGGTGACACCATTACCAGCGGTCTTGAAGGAGCATGGACCAGCACACCCACACGCTGGTCACAGGGCTATCTGGAAAACCTCTTTGGCTACGAATGGAAACTGACCAAGAGCCCAGCAGGAGCCTGGCAATGGACACCGGAAGATGAAGCCGCTGCCCATCCGGTACCAGACGCACACAACGCGGACGAATCACATCCTCCGATGATGTTCACGACAGACATCGCCCTCCGTATGGACCCTCAGTACGGTCCCATCGCCAGGCGTTTCCGTGCGGACCCGCAGTTGTTTGCGGAATCATTTGCAAAGGCCTGGTACAAGCTCACCCATCGGGACATGGGGCCCGTTACACGTCTGCTCGGTCCAGACGTTCCGCCAGCACAGCTGTGGCAAGATCCTCTACCGCCGGTTGACCATCCCACGGTGACGGCAGCCCATGTTGAGGCACTCAAGGTCAGCCTGCAGACGTCGGGATTGTCGGTTTGCGAACTTGTGGAGACTGCCTGGGCGTCTGCCTCCACCTATCGAGGCAGCGACAAGCGTGGCGGAGGCAATGGGGGGAGGCTTCGACTGGCTCCACAGAAAGACTGGCCGGTCAACAAGCCTCCACAGCTTGCTCGCGTGCTTTCAACTCTGGACAAGATTCGGGCATCCTTCAATGCAGCCCAGACAGATGGCACTCAGGTCTCGCTGGCAGACCTGATCGTACTCGGTGGCTCTGCGGGCATTGAGGAGGCGGCCCGCCGAGGCGGCCATACGGTCACAGTGCCGTTTGCGGCCGGACGCACCGACGCAACCGCAGAGATGACTGATGCTGAGTCGTTCGCCGTATTGGAACCGCGGTCCGATGGTTTCCGTAACCATCACGCCGCCATCGTTGATCGCCCTCCTGAGGAACTCCTTGTTGACCGAGCGCAGCTTCTCACGTTGTCCGCCCCCGAGATGACCGTCTTGATCGGTGGCTTGCGAGTGCTCGGAGTGACTAGTGGCGACGACCCGACGCAAAAAATGGGCGTCTTGACCGACAGGCCCGGGACGCTCAGCAACGACTTCTTTCGGAATCTGCTCGATATGAGCACGACCTGGCACCGCTCGCCCAGTTGCGACCACTTCTTTCATGGCGTTGATCGCACGACCGGCGCATCCCGATGGACCGCGTCCCGTGTGGACCTGGTCTTCGGCTCTCACTCCCAACTGCGAGCCATCGCAGAGGTGTATGCCAGCGACGACGCCGTTGAAAACTTCCTGAACGATTTCATCGCAGCCTGGGTCAGGGTGATGAACCTCGACCGCTTCGACCTACCGCGACCGTAAGGACTTCGGTGGCTCAGCTGCGAAGCCGAAGTTCTCAGCACCGAGGGGCGTGACCCACACCGACAGCAACGACAACGAGCCAGTCCTCATAGCCGAACCGGCTTCCACCGCAGATCCACCCGGCTCGGCATCAGGTCTTTCGTCAGAATTTTCCAGAGCCCCATTTCTGCCACCTCAAGACACTTGCTACCTGAGCCGGAAAGAGACACGCTGAGCCAACATGAATCCGTGCCGTTTATACCGGCATCCCCATGGAGTATCCCATGCGATTGCTCTCCATACTGATCACGTCAGTTGTCTGCACGGCTACGGTTCTCACCGGCGCACTCGCAACGGCTGTCGAGCGACCAAACATCGTCTTCATCCTGGCAGATGACCTTGGCTACGGTGATATCGAGGCATTCGGGGGCGATCTCTGCAATGTCGACACTCCTCACTTCGATGCACTCTGCGCCCAGGGCATGAAGTTCACCAACGCCCACGTGACCAACTCCGTCTGCGTACCCAGCCGCACGTCGATCATGACTGGTCGATATGCCTTGCGGTTTGCCCCACCAGCCCAAGGGGGCCCCTGGGGCTTCCTTGGCCTGCAGTTCCCCACCACGCAGTTCACCCTCGGACGGATGCTGAAGCAGGCTGGCTTCACAACGGGCTACGTTGGCAAGTGGCACCTCGGCACACAGATGGCAACCCGTGATGGCGGCATTCAGAACGCCGCAAACACCGACTTCACCAAGCCCCTTGAGGTTGGCCCACGTGACTATGGATTTGACGAGAGTTTTATTCTGCCCGGCTCTCTCGACATGTTTCCCTACGCGTTCATCCACAATCACCAGTGGGTTGGCGATGTGACAGCGGAGAAAGGCTGGAGCGCCTTCAACCGACGTGGGCCGGCGGCTGAAGACTTCGAAGACGTCAACGTACTCGACACCTTCTGTAGCCAGGCCGAGCACTTCATCACCACGCAGGCCACAGTCGACACGCCCTTTTTCCTCTACGTTGCCCTCACCGCCCCCCACACTCCCACCTCCCCCTCACAAGAGTTCGAAGGCAAAAGCCGCATCGGCCTCTATGGCGACTTTGTGATGAATGCCGACGCCTGCATTGGCCGCGTGGTGGAGGCGTTGAAGAAAAACGGGCTCACTGAAAACACTTTGGTGATTGCCTCTTCTGATCACGGTCCCGGTCACTACTCGGGCCGGCTGCGGAAGGCGACCGCCAACCAGATGCAGGAGATGGAGAAAGACGGTCATCGCCCCAACGGCCCTTGGCGAGGCTACAAGTTCTCCGTCTTTGAAGGTGGAACACGTGTGCCCTTCGCTGCCAAGTGGCCTGGCGTCGTACAGCCAGGGAGTACATCCGACGCCCTGATCGGTCTTCAGGATCTGATGGCCACCACCGCCGAGATTGCCGGCGTTGCTCTGGCAACCGACCAGGCCCCCGACTCGGTCAGTTTCCTGCCACTCATCAAAGACGCGACCGCACCGCCACCTCGCACATCGATGGTGATCCAGGGCACTCGCGGCAGCAGTCTTCGCGATGGTGACTGGAAACTCGTGCTCTGCCCGGGTAGCGGGAGCGCAGGCCCGTTCTTCACTGAGCCGGAAGCTGACGCCGCATGGCGATCAGCAGTCAAAGCCTTCGGCCGCAAGCCAATGTCCGCCGACGAACTTGAGCAGCCTCCGTTTCTGCAGCTGTTCAACCTTGCGAAAGATCCCGGTGAAACCACCAACCTGGCCGCGGCTCATCCAGAACGAATCCGCGAGATGATCGCTACCTACCGAGAGATCCTTGAGAGCGGCCGCAGCACCCCCGGCCCCACGCTTCCAAATGGCCGGAAACTCAACGTGTTTCAACCCGTTCCATCTTTCGTCTGGGCAGAGACTGATGGGCGTTCGCCCTAGCGTTCACATGCTGAACACGAACAGGGCAGCCGAGAGTGTGACAAGGACACGACTCATCACCCCTCCAGTGTCGTCGTGACCGTCGTTGGGTAGACTCGTGGTTTCGGGGACTAGGCACCGTTTGTGAAGAGAAGGACTTGGGGTATGCACCGCACACGTCGCGCGATTCTGGCCAGTTTTGTTATTGCCACCATCACGGCGGCACCACTGCTCCAGGCAGCAGACACCGGCCCACAGCCACCTGCCTCGCAGCCAAATGTTGTCTGGCTCTCGGTTGAAGACATGAGCCCTTGGCTGGCTGCGTACGGTGATGAGACGGTGGCAACGCCTCATCTCAATCAGCTCGCCGCCGAGGGCGTGGTCTACGACAACGCTTTTGCCACGTCGCCCGTCTGTGCACCGGCTCGCTCATCCCTGATCACCGGCATGTTCTGCACCCGCATCGGCACGATGCAGATGCGGAACAACTCGCCAAGCCCAGCGGCCGTCGAGAAAAACCCCGAGGCCTACCGCGAGATTCCCGGCTATGAAGGCCTGCCGCCAGCCTTCGTTCGCTGCTTTCCCGAGCACCTGCGGGCGGCAGGCTACTACTGCACCAACAACTCCAAGAAGGACTATCAGTTCAAGGAGCCGGTCACGGTCTGGGACGAGAGCAGTCGGAACGCTCACTGGAAAAACCGAGCTGACGGCCAGCCCTTTTTTGCCGTCTTCAACCATACAGGTACCCATGAGAGCCAGACCTTTCCAGATACCAAACCAGCTCCACGTGTGCTTGCTCCAGAAGACGCTCCCCTCCCTCCCTTTTATCCCGACACGCCTGCCGTCCGTGAGGCCGTCGCTCGCACCTACGACAACATCGTTCGAATGGACAACTGGGTGGGGAAGCAGATGGCCGAACTCAAGGAAGCCGGGCTCCTCGAGACCACGATCGTGATCTTCTTTAGCGACCACGGCGTCGGCCTACCTCGCGGGAAACGTTCCTGCTTCGACACCGGCACACGCGTCCCCCTGATCGTGCGATATCCCGATGGCCGCGATGCGGGAACCCGTGAAGACCGCGTGGTGAGCTTCATCGATTTCGGGCCTTCGGTTCTCTCTCTGGCAGGCATCCAGCCCGACAGCCGTCTTGATGGCACGCCCTTCCTCGGCACCTTTGCCACCGAGCGTGACGACTATCGAAATGGCCACGCCTACGCCAATGCAGACCGCTTCGACGCGGTCTATGACCGGGCTCGTACCGTTTCCAATGGTCGCTACCGCTACACACGCAACTTCATCACCGATCTCCCCTATCTGATTCGCAACGCCTACCGCGAGCGAATCCCCATGACCTTTGATCTCTATGCCCTGGAAGAGACTGGCCCGAAGACTCCGGCGCAGTGGCAGATGGCCGCCAAAAGCCGACCGGCCGAAGAGTTCTATGATGCCGAAGCAGACCCATGGGAAGTGGTCAACCTGATCGATGCTCCGGAGCACCAGGAACAGATCGCCGCCATGCGCAAGCACCTCGATGCGTGGATCGAGGCCACTGGCGACCTTGGCTTTGTCCTTCCGGAGACCACACTCGTCCGCCAGCACATCTGGCCACCGGAAGGCGTGCAGCCCACCACACCAACTGCCGAGATCAGCGACACCGCGGTACAAAAGGATGGCCGCACCGCCTTTGCCGTGAGTCTCACCTGCGAAGATCCAGCCGCGTCGATCGGCTACCGCCTCAGCACCAGCAAGAACTCCAAGGGACCGTGGCAGGTCTATACAGGTCCCTTTGAAACAACTGGTGAGCAGCGGTTTCTGGAAGTGCAGACCCATCGGATCGGACATCTGCCCGCAACGACCGGTGCGTTGCTCGGGGGTGAGTAGCAGGACTTCGAGTTCTGTTGTGAGTTGGCATATTTTGCTCGGCACCGCTCCGGAGTCGCGTCAGCATGGAAGCACCGTCCACGAAACCTGTCCGCCGTGTCCGCGGCATCCTCGCTGTGGGTGCGATCATCATGCTCACGCTTGCGATGGGCATCGTCGCGGCTGTCGCCGCTGCCTGGATCTACTTCCATCCGAAGTACGAGTGGACTCGTGGAGTCGTCTACGGCGAACGGAACGGCACCGAACTCACACTCGACGTCGTCTCGCCAGCCAAGCCCAACGGAGTTGGCGTGGTGTTCGTCGTCAGCGGTGGCTGGAAGTCGGGCACGGGCTCCTTCCGCCCCTGGCTCGCGGCTCCGCTGCTGCGACACGGCTACACGGTGTTTCCCGTTTACCATCTCTCCCAGCCCGATGCCTCCGTTAGTGAGATCTTTGAGGATGTCTCGCGTGGCGTGCGGTTTGTCAGGGCTCATGCGAAGGACTACGGGATCGATCCGAACCGGCTGGGGGTGACTGGTGGCAGCGCCGGCGGCCACCTCTCGCTGATGCTCGCAACTCGCGGGGAACCAGGACCTGCCGATGCCGAGGATGCGGTCGCTCGCGAAAGCAGCGGCGTGCAGTCGGTGGCGATCTTCTATCCCGTCACCGACCTGACCGACCTGACCGGGTCGACCGAATTCGCCGGAGATGGCCAGCCGCCGAAGAGTTTTCTCAAGGCCTTCCGGCAAGAACCGCTTGACCTGCCGCGATGGCAGGAAACCTCGCAAGCCCTCTCCCCGATTCTCCACCTCAGCGAGCGTCTTCCTCCCACGCTGATCCACCACGGCAACGCCGACACACTCGTGCCCTTTAGTCAGTCAAAGAGGTTTATCGAGAAGGCGGAGCAGCTCGGCTGCACCGTGCACCTGAAAGAGGTGCCCGATGCTGGCCACGGCTGGCTGACAATGCCGCTGGATATCATGGCCTTTGCCGACTGGTTCGACCGTACGCTCTAACGGCCTCACGTTTCGACGTTTTCCATCTGACGCTCTCGCACACTCCCCTTTGGCTTTTCTTCTCATGTCTCACCGACCGACTTTTCTGAGGGCCGCCTGCGGTGTGCTTCTTCTGCTGACGGGTGCTGCATTCGCTGACGACAACGTCCCTGACAACAACCAGCACGGTTGCGACTACGCCATCGTGATCTCAAAGGCGACCGCAGGCGATCCTGCCTGGCAGCAGGTCGTCACTGCCCTCCACACAAAGCATGCTGCTCGCGGCGTGCTGGTGTTTGAGTACGACACCGCTGTCGACGAGGTCGCCCAAGGCCTCACCGAGCATATGCCCGCCTACACCTGCATCGTGGCCACGCCAGCAGAAGCAGGCCGCGACTTCGTGGCGAAGGTGCATCAGTTCACCCGCAGTCTCGACGACGATCCCTACACCGACACGCTGTGGGGCATCCTTACCGGCTTCGATGCGGCCAACGCCCTCTCGATCGCCACCCATGCCGAGCCCTTGCGAATCGAACGAGTCACCTCCGGCACGGAACTCGCCATGGATCGCGTCAGGGAGGGCGTCTGGTTCTCTGAACTCGAGCCAAACCTGAAGGTGGTCAAACCTCGCGACACCCCAGCTGAGCGGGCCTTCACGGAAACAGACACGACCGCAGCGATTGCCTCCCGCCTCTCAACAGGGCAGACGGACCTTTTTGTCACCTCCGGCCATGCTACGGAGCGGGGCTGGCAGATCGGCTTTCGCTATCGCAACGGCACGTTTCGCTCCCAGGCTGGCCAGCTCTTTGGTGTTGAGACCTCGGGCAATCGTTTTCCGATTCACTCCGAAAACCCGAAGGTCTGGCTACCGATTGGCAACTGCCTCGCCGGCCACATTGACGGCCCCGATGCACTCGCCCTCGCGTTTCTCAACGCTGCAGGGGTGCACCAAATGCTGGGCTACACCGTCCCCACCTGGTTTGGCTACGCAGGCTGGGGCTGCCTCGACTACTTTGTCGAACAGCCTGGCCGCTACACGCTTACCGAGGCCTTCCACGCCAACGGCCATGCCCTGATCTACAACCTGGAACAGGCCAGGCAGGGCAAGCCGGTCACCGTTCCACTTGAGGGGCTCCGCTTTGATCGCGACGTGCTTGCGTTTTACGGCGACCCTGCCTGGGAAGCCCGGATGGCAGACGGGCCTCTCAACTACAGCCAGTCCTTGCAGACAATGCCCCAGCCCGACGGTCGTTTACTGCTCACGCTCGACATCACACCGCTGCGTGAGAAAGACTCCTTCTCAACGGTGAACACGAACGGTTCCCAGCGGGGTGGCCGACCGCTGGTAGCCTACCTCCCGCAGCGTCTGCTCAATCTCACGCTCGTCGCAGGCGACGCCTACGAACCTGTCCTCACAGACCGCTTTGTGCTTGTTTCCCACCCAGGCCCTGACTGGAATGGCGAACCGATCCGCATCGTGTTTTCTGGTCGTCCAGCAGCTGCAGCGATCGTCGGAGACACTCCGTGATGCAGGCCACGCCAGCAGCCACCGCTGCCCAGCTGCATACCTGGTGCGGCCGGGAGGTGGACTTTCTCGCTGCAGCTCCCGGTCGAATCAACCTGATTGGTGAGCATGTTGACTATCAGGGAGGCCTGGTGCTGCCAGCAGCCATCGACCTCAGTGTCTTTGCTGCGGCTGCTCGTCTCGACGAACCGGTCATCCGCCTACACACCTCCTTTCCAGGAGCAGACGAGGTGGTGATTCCGCTTGCGGCTCTGGCCTCTCAGTCTGGACCAGCCGCCTGGGCGAACTATCCAATCGGTGTGCTCGCCTGCTACCAACAGGCCGGCCACGCGACCGGTGGCCTTGCGATCGCCTTTGATGCGAGCCTTCCCGCCGGAGCAGGTCTCAGCAGCAGCGCTGCCTTTGAGGCCGCCACGGCCGTGATCATCGAACAGGCACTCGGCATCAGGCTTCCTGCCCGTGACCGCGCCCTGCTCTGCCAGCAAGCAGAGCATCGGTATGCCGGGGTGCCGTGCGGCATCATGGATCAGCTTGCAGTGAATGCGGGCCAGGCTGGTCACGCCCTGCTGATCGACTGCCAGTCGCTTGAAGTCAGCCCCACGCCTGTGCCCGACAGTGTGGCGATGGTGGTTGTCGACAGTGGCGTCAAGCATGCCCTCGCCGACGGAGAATACGCCAAGCGACGCGCAGACTGTGAAGCTGCGGCCCAAACACTCGGGGTCCGTTGTCTGCGTGAGGCCAGCCCAGAGATGGTGATTTCCGCCCAAACGCAGCTTGGCGAGCGAATCTTCCGCCGGGCGCGGCATGTGGTCACGGAAGTTGAGCGAACGCGAAAGTTTGCAGCCGCGTTGGCTGAGCACCATCTTGAAGAAGCCGCTCGGTTAATGGCCGCCAGCCACGCCTCGTTACGAGACGACTTCGAGGTCAGCTGTGACGAGCTCAACACTCTTGTGGAGATTGCCAACGGCATGGGCATCCGTGGATCGCGGATGATGGGAGGGGGGTTTGGCGGCAGTACGATCCAGCTCGTTCCTGTGGCAGATGCTCCAGCGATTGCTACCGCGATTGAACACGCTGCCGGCGGGCGTGGGCTTCGCGTGTCGGCTTTTCCGGTCACAGCTGCAGCGGCAGCAGCGCCGGTTGCGTTGTGACCTCTCCAAGCAGATCATCCTGACAGGGAGTGACTGCGGTCGAGAAGCCGCCGCGTGCTGCGGCCGACCTGCCGCGTCCCTTGTCGAGTGGTTTCTGGACAGACTGCTCGTGTCGAGAGAAGCCGATGTATCAATGCTCGTGAGGTGCCTGCCGTGACCGTTCGCCACCTGCTCTGTTTTGCTGCGCTGCTTGCGGCAGCTTTCGCCGTTGCCTGCGAGACTCGCGCCGAGTTTGCCGACCCTGCCTGGCAGTACACGACAAAAGCTCCCGACGCCGGCTGGGAAAAGCCTGGGTTCGACGCTTCAGGATGGAAAACCGGCTTCGGCGGCTTCGGTGATCCCTCTACACCGGGGTCCCGTGTCAGCACCACCTGGTATACGCCGGAGATCTGGCTGCGACGGACCATCACCCTCGACGCCGTGCCTGCCGAGCCCGCCCTGCTGATCCATCACGACGAAGATGCTGACGTGTTTATCAACGGTGAGAAAGCCGCGACTTTCGCAGGCTTCATCACCGAGTTTCAGCTCCACAAGCTCGATACGGCCGCGGCCAAGCTGCTGAAAGCCGGCGAGAACCTGATCGCGGTCCACTGTCGCCAGACCGGCGGTGGGCAGTCGATCGACGTCCACATCGTTGACGCTGCTGCTGTGCCAAAACTGCCAAAGCCCAAGCGGCCCGAACAGCCGTTCGTCTCGGAGCTGATCACCGCATGGGGCGAGAAGGTCACTCCCGAGAATGCCTGGCGGGAGTATCCCCGGCCGCAGCTTGTGCGGGAGAACTGGACCAATCTCAACGGCACCTGGAACTATGCGATCACCCCGATCAGCGCTGATGCTGCGAAGGAATGGGATGGGGACATTCTCGTCCCATTCGCAGTGGAATCGAAGCTCTCTGGGGTGCAACGGCTGCTGCACGACGACCAAGCCCTCTGGTATTCCAAGACATTCACCGCCACCCCGTCCGCTGCTCATCGCACGCTGCTGCATTTCGAAGCCTGCGACTACGCGATGAAGGCATGGCTCAACGGCGTCCACATCGGCAGCCATGTTGGTGGCAATCTGCCGTTTGCTTTCGACATTACCGACGCTCTGGCCGCTGCGGAAAACGGCTTGAGTGAGCTGATCGTTCGCGTGGAAGATGCCACCGGCGATTACCAGCTGCGAGGCAAGCAGAACGTCCGGCCCCACGGCATCTTCTACACCCAAGTCTCTGGGATCTATGGCACCGTCTGGCTTGAGCAGGTGCCCCAGACCTACCTCCGCGACATCGGCATCGACACCCGCTGTGATGGCACGGTGACCTTCACGCTCGATGTGGAAGGTCCGCAGCAGGAAGTCGAGATCGCCGCAGCGCTCAATGGCAAAACGGTTGCTGTCGCTGAGGCAGCGACAGCAGGCGAGTCAATCCAGCTAACAATCCCCGAGCCCAAGCTCTGGAGTCCGGATTCCCCCACACTCTACGACCTCACCATCCGCGTCGGTGACGATCGCGTGACAAGTTACTTCGGCATCCGTGAAGTTGGCCGAGAGCAAGACGCCGAAGGCCACTGGCGGTTGACCCTCAATGGCGAACCGATTTTCCACTTCGGCCCTCTCGACCAAGGCTGGTGGCCCGACGGCCTCCTCACACCTCCGTCTGACGAGGCGATGCGTTGGGATGTCGACTACCTCAAGGCCGCTGGCTTCAACATGATCCGCAAGCACATCAAGGTGGAGCCGAGGCGGTTCTATGCCTACTGCGATCAGATTGGCATGCTTCTCTGGCAGGACCAGGTGGCTGGCTTCCCCAACCCACCATGGACCCGTCTCGATCCGAATCCAACCGACGTCGAGTGGCCCGAGGAAGCCCGTGCTCAGTTCATGGACGAGCTCGACACGATGATCACTCAGCTCGACACGCATCCGAGCATCGCGGTCTGGGTTCCCTTCAACGAAGCATGGGGCCAGCACCGGACCGTTGAGGTGGGCGAGTGGACGGTCGCTCGTGACCCATCACGCATCGTCAACATTGCCAGCGGTGGCAACTTCTGGCCTGCCGGCCATATCGTGGACGAGCATCGTTACCCCCATCCTGGTTTCCCCTTCCACCTCGACACCAACGGTCGCTTCGACGACTTCATCAAGGTGGTCGGTGAGTTTGGCGGCCATGGCCTTCCGGTCCAGGGTCACCTCTGGGACAACTCAACGCGAAACTGGGGCTACGGCGGACTCCCTAAGAACAAGGCTGAGTACCTCGAGCGGTACCGCGAATCGATTCGGCGGCTTGTCGAGCTCAAAGGCCGAGGCATCGCTGCTGGCGTCTACACCCAGACCAGCGATGTGGAAGGCGAGATCAACGGACTGGTCACCTACGACCGGGCTGAGATCAAAATCCCTGCCAAGCAGCTCAAGAAGATGCATGAGCAGCTCTACAAGTAGGGCGTCTCCCCACAAGGAATCAGCCAGCAAAGGTGGCCACGAGCTTGAGCACCGTTCGGGCGGTCAAAAGCGTGGTCACCACCAGGCCTAGTGACGCCATCACGAGCATCCAGCGGGGAATTTTCCTGGCCCCCGTCAGTTCCGGCCGGGTCGCCAGATAGAGCAGCGTGGCTGCGAGTGCGGGCAGTCCCAGCACGGTCGATGCCTGGGCGACTGTAATCGCAGCAACAGGCTTGATGCCCATCAGCTGGCAGCCAATCGCAATCCCCATAGCGATCAGTAGAGCGGCCACCGTCGCATGCTTCGTGCCGCGGTCATTCATCGTTTCTCCAAAGCCAAAGCCGTCAGCAAGCATGTTGCCGCCGATCAACGCGTTGACCATGAAGGCCCCAAAGCCACCAGCAAAGATGCCGGTGCTGAAGACGAGGGTGGCATAACGGCCAAACAGCGGCTCAAACTGCCGGGCGACATCGCTGACGTTGGTGAGCGTGGCGGGATCGACATCCGTACCATGCAGCGCCGCAGCCGCTGTGCTCATCAGGATCACCGAAACACCGCCGAGCACCATGATGCCGGCGAGAGAGTCGACCATGCCCTTGCGTGCATCAGCGATCCCCCAGCCACGGGCCCGCACGTTGTAGGCCTGGTAGAAGGCTCCTGCCACAGAAAAGGTCGTTGCCACTAGGGCCTGCAGCACCGTCACATTTGCATCCGCCTTCGGTGAGAGCAGCATCGCAAAGCCACCTTCGGGCGGTGATGGAATCAGCCCTCGCAGCATGGCGGCAATGTCTGGCCTAGCCAAAACGAAGTTCACCAGGAACGAACAGACCACGACCAGCACGATGCCCTTCAGGAGTTTCTCGACCGGCTTGTAGAGATTGCTGAATCGGTAAATCACCGCGATCACAAAGGCATTGACCGCCAGCAGCACTGCCACGGGCATCAGCGGAGAGCCGTCGCTGCCCAGCGGCAGCCCAAAGGCCTGCAAGGCGGCCACCACAGCGATGTTGTTGCTGACCTGAAAACCCACCACGACGAGAAACAGGCAAAGCCCCACGAACGCAGCAACACCTCGCCCCAAACGGGCGGCAACCTCGCCAAGGAGTGTTCGCTCAAACACAACCCCAAGCCGTGCCGAAAGCACGATCATGCCCCACATCAAGGCAGCCGCGGAGACCACCACCCAGAGCATGGAGTAGCCGTAGATTGCTCCCGTCTTGGAGCTCATCAGCATGCTGCCAGGTCCACAGACCACGGCTGCCACAATGATCGCTGGCCCAACTGACCGAAGAACTGAGAGCAGTCCCTGCATCGCGTATCCCCCTACAAAACGCTGATTACTCGATGCGTAGGATAGCCCAGCAACCCCCTGCTCTGCGACCGAAACAGATCAGTACTTAAAGCCAACGCCCACATCGATGCCGTCAGCAGAGAGTTCCGATGTCACGTTGGTGCCAGGGATGGGGCCACGAGGCGTTTGCCAGGGGCCACTCACGCTTCCGGTGAAGAAGTGGGCATAGGCCACCGACACATTGAAGCGATCAGAGATGTCGTACGTGCCGCCGAGCGTGACCGCCTGCTGCATCACGAAGGGGGAAGCGACATTCGCAAAGGCCTGATCCTCACCGATCGGCTTCGTGTTGTAGGAGTAGCCAATCCGCAGCCGAGTGGCCTCGGAGTAGCTGTACTCGGCACCCGTGGCCACAGCAAACATGTCGGCCACATCAAGACCTCGCACACCGCCCTCTGGCGTGAAGCCAGACGCCGAATACGGAGTCGTCGCTTCAAAGTTTAGGTAGCGAAGATCGCAGGCAAACTTCCAGTGTTCAAAGCCGCGGTAGGCCGCTCCTATCGAGAGCACCGGTGGCGCATCGACCAGGAAGTTGATTGTGCGAGGCGAGCCGTTCGGGGTGCTCGACGCATACTGAAACGGAACGAATGACTGCAGACTGCGGTACGAAATCCCAAAATCAATGTCGTAGTCGGTCTCGTACCAGGCGCCAAACATGAAGCCGCCGCCCCAGTGGTAGCCCGTGTGGGTCAGCGGGGGATACACAGGCTGCCCGCCCTGCATGTCGGGGGCCGCGAGGATGCCGGGATCAACCGCCAGCGACGCGATATTGATGAGCGGTGAGAAACTGATCGAGAGTTGATCCGTCAACTGGTAGGCCAGCGTGGGCGCGATCTGCAGCAAAATGTACTGTGAGAAGATCGGTCCGACACCAAAGCCCTGCGGTGGGCGTGGCGACACCAAGGGGTTTTCTGGGCTACCGGGATAGTTCACTCCAAACCCCGCGAGCGTCATCAGCCCAACACCGTACGACATTCTCGAATCATCCGGCCGATACACGAAGCCGAAGTTCGGAATGGGAAACGCACCACTCTCGCTGGCAGTCCGCCCCCCCACATCCATTGGCGGCATACCTGGCCCAAATGCTCCAGCATCGACCTCGGATGAGAGCGACGCATAAGGCATAAAGACTTCAAGTGCCATGTCCGCCGAGTTCGGCAATGCCGTCAGCGTGGCAGGATTCCAAAGAAAGGCCCCGAGCGTATCAAGGGGGAGCGCCGTCGACGCCCCGGCGATCGAGCGATTAATGGGGCCGGCGCCAGTAAGCAGTGGGCCGTACTGGGCGGCTGCTGATGATGCCCACACGCTCGCCACCACCATCATGAGACCGACGCTCAGACGTTGCCGCCATCCGATCATGAGGATTTCCTCGGAGAGGCTCCGCACCAAACCAGGATGTCAGCCTGTGGACATCTTTGGGTGGTATCGGTCATGCCGATGAATCTGGTTGTGCCGAATGACAGGCCCCAAGAAAAGCCTCCCAAACCCCCAGGGTTTTCAGCCGGTGCTAGACAGACGCGGACGAGGCCTTCAGGCCAGTCACCTGAAAGATCTCCATAGGCTCCTTGCCTTTGAGAGGCACAAGCCCGAGCGACACGCCTTCGCAGACATCCGCCACACGCATCCAGGTCGTCCTGCTCACGCAGACGGAGCCTGGCATTGCTGCATGCTCGATACGAGAGGCCGTGTTCACTGCGTCACCCCAGATGTCGTACTGATACTTGCGATGGCCCACGACGCCGGCAAACACCGGCCCGCAGTGGACACCAACCCGCACCTGCCAGCGCGGAAGTGCCTTCGCCACCTGTTCGGCCATCTCCAGACCACAGCGGACTGATGCCAGCGCGGCATCTCCCTCTGTGCCAAGTCCAGCAGCAGCCATGAACGCATCGCCGATCGTCTTGATTTTCTCCAGCCCATGATGCGTACACGCCGCCTCCTGCACCTCAACCATGGTCTGTAGATGCTGCAGAAGTTCCTCCGGGGTGGCCTGCTCAGAAAACGCCGTAAAGCCAACCACATCACAGAACAACACACCCACGTCATCGAATCGGCGTGGCCGTACGCTGCTGTTGTTCTTCAACTCGGCTGCCACATCGGGAGGCAGAATTACATGCAGCAGTTCATCCGACCGCTTCTTCTCCTGCTCGATACGGTCGAGGTATGCCTGCTCGCGGTCACGAAGTCGCTTCTTCTCAAGGCTGGCATTGATCCGTGTTCGCAGGAACACCGGGTCACACGGCTTGCGGAGATGGTCATCAGCCCCGAGCGCAATGCAGCGAACAACCGTCTGCGGCTCGTCGTCCGCGGAGAGCACGATCACGGGGATCGACTGCAGCTGCGGATCGGCCTTCAGCTGCTCAAGCACGGCCATTCCATCAAGCCGTGGCATCCAGAGATCGAGAAGAATCAGATCAAACGGCTGCTCACGGATTCGCTCCAGGCAAACAACACCGTCTTCCGCAAAGCCCACCTCATGCCCCAGTTGCTGCAGACGCCGTGAAAGGATCTCCCTATTCACAGCGCTGTCATCGACCACCAGGATTCTCCCTGGCTGTCCCGTCGGCAAATGGACATCGGCGACCTCGCGGCTGACTGCATAAACACCCGTGCCGTCGCTACCGCCCGTTATCACCCGCTCACTGATGACACCAAGCAGTCTCTCGGCAGCCCCCCGGATCTTGCCAACATCCGCTGCGATACTCGCCTCCCCAGCAGCCGTCGCTTCCTCAGCAACGAGTTCGGTGTAGCCAAGAATCTGATTGAGCGGCTCGCGAACTTCACGGTCAATCGTCTCGGGAGGCACCGGCGTGACCGTCCGGGCAGCTGGCGCAAGCGTTGACTCAATGACGGTCAGCAGTCGCTGACCAGCGGCATGGATCTTCTGCAGATCGTGCACAATCTGCTCGTGACCAGCATCAGACGCATCCTCAATGGCGATCTCGCTGTAGCCAAGGATGTGGTTGAGCGGCGAACGAAGTTCATGCCCCACAGACGCTTCGTGCGTGCTCATGACTGCCGAGGCCCTAAGAACTGCTCGATCTTTTCAAGCAGCCGGACAAACTCCACAGGCTTCGTCTCATACTCATCACAACCAACATCCAACGCCTTTTCACGATCTCCTGCCATGGCATGCGCCGTGAGGGCAATGATGGGAATCTGCCCAGTTTCCTCTGCCGCCTTGATCCGCTTCGTGGCCTCCCAGCCATCGATCAGTGGGATATTCATATCCATCAGGATTAGGGCTGGCGAGTCGGCCGAAGCCTTCGCCACAGCCTCTTCCCCATCAACAGCGACCGTCACCGTATACCCCTTCCGCTGCAGCCGGCGAGACAGCATGTCGCGATTAAGTTCGTTGTCTTCAACAAGCAGGATCGTGGACATAAAAATCTACTCTGGAAAAAACTTAGTTGAGCGGAGAAGGGTGTGGATTCAGGTGCAGACGGTCTCGCAGATACTTGGAGACATCCTTTGCCGTCGTGATGCTTTTGGGAATGATGTCAACAACCCCTCCATTCATCTGCGCGCGTTGTGCTGGTGTTACATCCATGGCCGACACCACCACAACCGGCACTGCATCACCTCCAGGAATCTGACGAAACCGTTTTAGGAACTCAAAGCCATCCATCTCCGGCATCATCAGATCGAGCAGAATGACCACTGGAAGTTCGGCCTCAACCAACTCCAGCCCAACTCGTCCGTTCTCAGCTTCAAGAACCCGCCAGCCATCTTTTTTCAGAAGCCGCACAATCTGCTCACGGCTCGCCTCGTCGTCTTCGACGACCAAGACCGGCCGGCCATCACGGTCCTTCCTGTGTCGCGCCATGATTTCTCCGAGACGCGACCAGTCAACGGGCTTCGTGAGGTACTGCGAGGCGCCCACGGCCACTCCCATATCACGGCTGTCGGTGACCGTCACCACGACCACGGGAATCTGTGAGGTCTTCGGGTCGTTGCGGAGCGCCGTCACCACCTCCCAGCCATCCATTTCAGGCATCATCACGTCGGTGGTCACCGCCATAGGCTGCAGCCTGCGTGCCATCTCCACACCGTCGCGCCCGTTCGCGGCAAGGTGGACATCGAAGCCTTCTTTGGTCAAAAAACGATCCATCAGTTCCAGCATCACAGGATCGTCGTCGATCACCAGAATCGAGGGCCGTTTGCCTTGGCTCGTCGCTTCTCGCTTATACGCATCGAGTGGAGTTCCTGTTGCACTCACCTCAGTACTCACCGCTGGCAGAGTCACGGTAAATGTCGACCCCTTGCCTGTCTCGCTTTCAACAGTGATGTCACCACCGAGCATCCGGCAGAACCGGCGGCTGATTGCCAAGCCCAGGCCCGTCCCTCCAAACCGACGCGTCGTGGAAGAGTCTGCCTGAGTGAACGCCTGAAAAAGCTTGGCGACCTGCGTGCTGCTCATCCCAATGCCGGTGTCAGTTACCTGAAACACCAGCACCTCTCCCGACGGCTCCGCGTGCCGCGTCACCAGAACCCGGATGCTTCCCTGCTCGCAAAACTTCGCCGCATTGCTGAGGAGATTGATGAGAGTCTGCCGAACCTTGGTGAGATCACTCTTCATCTCACCGCAGTCATCGCCAACCCGCACCTCGAGCGTGTTCTGGTTTTGACGCAGCAGAGGCTGCACGGTGTTTTCAACATCACGGACCACCGAGGCCACATCAAACGCCTCAATAAATACCGTCATCTTGCCGCTCTCGATCTTAGAGATATCGAGAACGTCGTTGATCAACGACAACAGATGTCGACCTGCTCCATGAATCTTATTCAGGTCGCCCACGACCTCATCAGGCTCCATCGAGTCAAACTCCTCCATCAGCATTTCGCTGTAGCCGATGATCGCATTCATCGGAGTCCGGAGTTCATGGCTCATGTTGGCGAGAAACATCGACTTCGCGTAGTTGGCCTCCACGGCCGCATCACGGGCCTTCATGAGATCGGCGTTCATCTGCTCGTTGGCTACTTCCGCGCGGAGCCGCTGAATTGCGACCCCAACCTGCGAGCCGAACGACAGCAACAGCGGCAGCCACCGACGACACCAGCGGGCATCATGCGTCTCGCTTTCCATGTGCAGCCGGCCGATCTGCTCGTCTCGTGAACGAATCGGGATCCAGAACGCACCGGAGAGCCCCTCTTCTCGGGCCACCTCGAGAATGGACTCAAAAGAGTCGGAGCCGTAAGGCATCGGCAGGAGTTCACTGCGAATCTTCAGCCCGCCCGCTTCATCATGCCCTTCTGGCAGGAAGCAGTACCCAGCGGTCGGAAACATCTCAGCACGCACCGAGATCAGGCCGAGATCGTCGATTTCTTTGAGTTCCTTGCAGACGTGCGCGAGGATCTCCTCCTCAGAACGCAGCTCTTGCAGGATCGTGTCGACGCGGGTCTGCAGCGAGAGTTCAACGCCACGAGCAACGAGCTCCTGTTCGCGCTCATTTGCCTCTTCGAGCGCAGCCATCAACTCCGCCGCATGGGCATTCGCTTCAGCAAGCGATTGCACTCTCCGCTGCAGCTCTTCATTCTGCTTCTCAAACGCGGCCAGGTCGGCCTTGAGTTGGTCTTCGCGAGATGTATCCATATCAGTGCAGCAGCGCGTGCGGTGCGATCGCTCTCCTCGTGAACCAGTGGCCTAGATAAAGAGCGTCACTTTGGAGCGGGCGGCGTCTCCGAGATAGGTGGCCACCCCGCCATAGTCGATCCCCGGAATCAGCTCTTCGCGGCTGATGCCCATCACGCCCATCGACATCTCACAGGCCACCAGCCGAACACCGAGTTCCTGGACCATGTCCATCATCTCCGGCAGCGACTGCACATTCTTCTGCTTCATCAGCATCTTGAAGAACACCGGCCCCATTCCTGACATGTTCATCCGACTGGTAGGCACACTCGCCGGCCCACCCGGCAGCATCATCGCAGCCATCTTCTGTCCGACGGACTTACCCGAGTAGGTGGTCCGCACCTTCAGAGCCGAGAGGCCCCAGAAGGTGAAGAACATCGACACATCCATACCCATCGCCGCAGATCCAGAGGCAATCGTGAGGGCGGCAAACAGCCGGTCCATATCCCCGCTAAACGCCACAATCGTGGTGCGGTCGTCAGGGCAGGCCTCGCGGACGCTCTCAACCGAGCTTTTGAGATCGGCAACCGTCTTCTCGAGCTCGGCAAACGCAGCACCGACTCGCTTCTCCACAGCAGCGTTGACGAGGGCTTCAAGTTCGGCTGTTGTTGGATGCGACAGTTCGTCTGACATCGCGTGCTTCTCCTTAAGCGTGTCGCACCACGGCAGTCTGCGTGCCGTCTGCCTCAGAGAAGGACTCGAGCTGATGGCCCATCTTACGGACCCAGGCCTCAACGTCAGCCTGAAACGATGGGTCGGACGCGGTGACTGTCAGCGTGTCGCCTGATGACATCTCCTTCATGGCTCGCGAGATCCGCACGATGGGCACAGGACAGCTCAGTCCCGCGCAGTCCAGATCGACATTTGCCATGCATCTTCCCCTCTCTTCGCGTCTCGACAGCCGAGCCCGCGTGTTCCTCATCGCAGCGCACGGACATCAAAAATATCGTACCTAACACCGACAGAAAACGTCATTTCTCGTCATCTGCAGACCGAGGGGGAGACAGCCGCTGTCACTGAGCAGACATCAGATAGGTGAGCAGGTCTGCCATCTCGTTGGGGTTGATTGACCGCTCAAACCCCTCCGGCATCAGTGAACGGCCTGTATCGATCAGTTCATCGAGATCGTCACGAGCAAGCACCTGCTGCTGTCCATCGGCCGCCTGCAAGGTGATCGATGCGTCCCCTTCGGCCGTCAACACACCCGTGAGCACGCGGCCATCAGCGGAAACAGCCGTTCTCGCGGTAAAGGCGGGAAGCACCTCGCGATTCGGATCGAGAATCCCCAGCAGCATCGCCTCGGGCCCGCGGGCCTGCATCGCCGCCAGACTGGGGCCAAGCTGATGCCCGACGCCCTCAACTCGATGGCAGCTGACGCAGTGTTTGCGAAAAACGGTCCGGCCCGCATCGGCATTCCCTGGACCTGCTGGCAGACTCGCTCGGTAGGCGTTCACCATCGGCTGCCGATCGGCCGGTGGCGGTGGGCCGAGCACTGCAGCAGCCTGCTTACGGATCTCGGCATCTGGATACCGCCAGAGTCGCTCAACCGCTGCCTGCCCCAACACGCTGGGCGTCAGCTGCTCAGCCGCAACCGCATCCAAGACGAGCGCCGCCCGACTACGATTCCCGATCGCAGCCGTCACCACGCGTGGCCGAACCGTGTCCGCTGCTGACGTGAGACTCGCCAGCAGCAGCCGATCTGCAGCAGGGTCTGACAGCCGACTCACCGCGTCGACCGCAGCCCCCGCGACGGCCGCTTGCTTGTCATCGATCAACGCCGCAACGTCCGCTGCGGCCTGGGGCGTGAGGCCCGCCAGGGTGATCCCAGCAGCGGCGTCTGCCCGCTGCGCCACTGGTCGATCTTCGTCCATGGCCATTTTGCTGCAGGCGACCGCGAGCTCACGCATCAGAGAGACCATTTGAGGGCTGTCGAACGAGCGGCCACCAGTTCCGACAGCCGCGGCGAGCTCACGAGCAAGGCGGGCAGCCAGTAACACCGCATCATCCTGCTGCAGATCATCGGTGCCTCCAGCGATCGCACGCAGTCGAGCAATCGCTGCTCCAGCAGCCTGCAGCTCCTGGTCGTCACCACGCCGACCGATTTGGGCAAACAGCTCAGGGATCGTCGCCACTGCGGCGGACGTTTGGAGCCGCTCCGGATCAGCCATCCACCGCAGCGCAACAGCAGCAGCATCGCCGGCCTGCATCGAGCTGCAGGCAGCCACACGACACCACCGGTCGGATCCATCGCGTGCCAGCAGCCTATCGAGCAGCCCACGACGGCGGTCGTCATCGCTGACGAAGCCCGCGGTCAGAGCCAGCTGCAGCCGCACCTCGCCGTCTGCCTCGAGGCTGACGCTCTTCAGGCTGGCGAGCCGCTCAAGCTCGGTCACGATCGCCTCGGCATCTGCAGCCGCCTCCGCCTGCCCCAGCGTGCCGAGGAACATTTCGCTCAGCCGCACGCCGGCCGCACGCAGGCTCGCATCATCTGCCGCACAGGCCACAAGGCAGTCGTCTGCGTGCAACTGCTCGAGGCCCGCGAGTGTCCAGAGGGCATGCAGACGCCCTCGCGGCTCAGCCACATCATCAGCGAGCAGGTCTCGCAGCTCCGCCACCACCGATGCGTCACCCCGCTCCGCAAGCAGTCGCTGGGCGGTTTCGCGATGCCAGGCGTTGGCATTGCAAAGCAAGGCCACGAGCTGTTCACCGCTCGCATTGCTCAGCGGTGGTGGCATAACGGGCACCGCCTGACCGCCGTCGGTGAGCCGCCAGAGCCTGCCGGCGTCACGTCCGCTGGTCAGATCGAGATGCTGCTTGATCGACGGCGGCAGGCTCTTGGGATGCTCGATTACCTCACGCTGCATGTCCACGATCCAGAGGCCACCGTCTGGACCATTGGCAAACTGCACCGGGCGAAACCAGATGTCGTGTGACGCGAGCAGTTCCCGCCCCTGATCAACGCGTTCGGCACGCACGCCGACGCCATCGGAGAGCAGCCGCTTGCGGTGCACGAGGTTGCTGCCAACGTCACCAACGACGAGCATCCCCTGCAGTTCGCCGACGGCACTCCCCCGCACCACCGTGATCCCCGTCGCACTCGTGAAGTAGCCCGCAGGCCGCCCACCCCCTTCGACGATGCCGGGCACAATCCCACTCGCCCGAAGTCGCGTACGCAACACCCGCCACGGCTCCACCGGGCTGACGCGAAACACCTCCGCCTGCGGTCCTTCGACCGCAATGCTCTCGCGGCCAGAGGGAGCGGGATAGTCGGGATTTCTACCGAGATACCGGTCGTCGATCATGCAGCGAATCGCATGGTCGCTATTGCTGCAGACGTAACGACGGCCAGCATCATCAAACGACATCCCATGCTGAGCGCCGCCGGTCTCAGGCCGCAGATCAAACCGTCTGGGGTCGAAGGAAAAGTCACGCCCACGGAGGTTGACGGCCTCACCGACGGGCTCGTCATCGACCACCCTCTGCACCGAGCCCCCGGTGGAACTGGCAGAGCCATAGACCCGATTGTCGAGGCCCACGCGGAACGAGTTGAACAGCCCCTGCACATTCCCCGTGCCAAATCCGGTGAACACCCGCTCCCGCAGATCAGCCTGCCCATCGCCATCGGTGTCTTTGAGAAACACGATGTCCGGAGCATCCCCCACAAACACTCCACCACCCCAGCAGCAGAGTGCTGTCGGCCAGGCGAACCCCTCCGCGAAGACCTCGGCCCGATCGTAGCGGCCGTCACGATCATCGTCATGCAGCAGCCGGATGCGTCCGAGGCGGTCTGCCTCGTCCTCGCTGTAGCCTCGCATTTCACTGACAAAGAGCCGGGCATCCTCGTCCCAGTCGATGGCCACGGGACTGGCCAGCAACGGCTCAGCCGCCATCAGCTCAAGCCGAAACCCTTCGGCCAGTTCCATCGTGGCCGCCGCCTGCTCTGCGGCAACCGCAGGAATCCTGGGCAGGTCGTCGGTGTAGTCCGGCTCGCCTGGCTCTTCCGCAACCACCACGGCGACCAGCAACAGACAGCCAACCGACATCCATCGTGCCGGCTGCCGCATCAACCAGGTTTTCATTGTGTGACCTCAAGCAGCGATCGCATGGCGGCGGTGAGGGCCTCTTCCGCCTGTGGACCAACGTGCGAGCTCCGCACCTCCACCTCATAGCCACCCTGAGCATAGGCCTCGGCGGTGCCGATGTAGCCAGGGCCGTAGTCGCCGTAGGCCGCCATCATCACGTGCAGGTCAGGCCGCATCTCCTGTGCCGCGAGCTGATACTCCACGAACAGCTCGCCTGGCAGGTGCAGCATCCGCACATCCCCCAGCCGAAGACAGGTCACGTCGATCGGACGGCCTGACTCCACGCGGGTCACGTAGGCCAGCGCGTCGGCATCATTCATGGTGCCCCGATCGGCGTTGGCCTTGATCGCTGCCGCAAGCGTGTCACGTTGAAGCTCTTCACGAACCTCAAGCACCACAGGCTCGCTGGCCCAGCCGATATCGGCCGCTTCAACGGGATGCCGGTCGGCAACGGCCGCGTCGTAGCCGGCCCGCATGCCTGCCGCGAGACGCAGCGCGAAGGTCACCCGGTTCGCCTGCGATCCGTCGTTGTATTTACCCGCCGCAACATTGCCACCCGCGCCGGTGAAGTAGACATGCAACGCGGATGGCAGATCCTGTGTCCGCAGCAAGCGGGCGATGCCAGGGAAGTCTGGCCCGGGCACGCCAGTGCGGTAGTAGCTCATCGGATGCGTGGCGTACGAGGTGAGCACCGCCGCAGGGGTTTCGTCAGACCAGAGCACGAGCGTGGCCACATAGGGATCGATCACCCCGTCAGGCTCCGCTCGCAGCGCTGCATCACGGGTGGTGCTTGCCCGCCAGCCACGAATCTTGCCGTCCTCACCGATCAGCCGCCGGTTGCTGGCAATCTGTTCGACCTTGCCCCGACCGAAGCCTGCGTGCGTCAGTGGCACCGCCTTCTCGATGCCCGCAGCGACAGCCGCCGCCGTGCGAGCGAGCACATCCCGAGCGAAATCGCCATCGAACCGGTCGTAGTTCTCAATCTTCATTTCCGCAAGCAGACGCTCTGCGGTGAAGTCTGCCTGTGGAGCATCATGCTGATGTAACGCCTGCACAGCCACACGGCCCGGACTGGTTCCAGCCGCCTCAGCGATCACTTTGCGAAAGGCATCGTGGGCATCATTGCCGATCCCAATCCAGTCAACAGCCACAAGCACGATCGGCTCGTCAGCCCCCAGGATCACCACCCCGCGACTCCGCAGGGAAAGGTCCGCCGGCCGCACCACGTTGTCGTAGGCCATCCGCAGGCCCACCGGAGGCGTGGCGTCCACATCAAATGTCGCTACACGAAGTCCAGCGGCATCCTCGGCGATCGCAGTGGTGCCAGTCAGGACGACCGCTACCACCGCCGCGTTCCACCACGAGACAGCCCACAGATTTCGTCGTGCCATGCGTCGGCTCCCCTTCCTGATCACGTGACAAGGCCCGCAGCGTCTCACCGTTGCAGATCCGCCGCCCCTGCCGTGATAGCGTAACGGCAGCACGCTGAGCCTGCCCTCTTAGGTAGTTCGTTGCCCAGCGAGCGTGCCTCCCAGCCAGCGTGCCCCCGAGACAATGTCCGATATACTTTAAAGAGGGACGAATATTCGTGGGACAAGGCGGCAGACGCATGGCGCACAGTTTCGGACGTCGCAAACAGAGCACTTCGCAGACCTGCTGTTCACAGGGCGGTTCCCCGCGGTGCTGCTCGATGCACCAGATGCTGCTGCGGATGCTCGTGGCCGGCGCCCTCGCCTCAGGGCTCGCCTCGCTCTCAGACGCGGCCACGCCCTCCTTTACCGCAGACATCAAACCGTTGCTCTCCGAGCGGTGCATCCGCTGCCATGGGCCAGATGCCAACGAGCGGCAGGGGGGCGGTGAGGATGGCCTCCGCTTTGACACCGCAGAGGGGGCCACCGCCGACCTCGGTGGCTACGCCGCCATCGTGCCGGGCGATCCGGCGGCCAGCGAGCTCCTCAGTCGACTGACCACCGACGACCCCGACCTGCAGATGCCACCACCGGGTGCCGGCCAGAGTTTTTCAGAGGCCGAAGTTGAGACCGTTCGTCAGTGGATTGCCGCCGGAGCCGACTACGAGCCCCACTGGTCATACATCCCGCCAGAGCGGCCCACCGTCCCCGACGTGGCTGCCAGTTCCTGGGCCCGCACGCCGATCGATCGCTTTGTGCTCGCCCGCTTGGAAGCCGAAGGCCTCTCGCCCCAGCCACAGGCCGACCGGGCCACGCTCGCCCGTCGGCTCTCCCTCGACCTCACCGGTCTGCCGCTCGCTCCCGAGGCGATCGATGCCTTTGTCAATGATGCCGCCAGCGACGCCCTCGAACAGCTCGTCGACCGGCTGCTCGCCCACCCGGGTTACGGCGAACACATGGCAAGGCAGTGGCTCGACCTCGCTCGCTACGCCGACAGCGCCGGCTATGCCGATGACCCACCGCGAACAATCTGGGCCTATCGAGACTGGGTGATCCGTGCCTTCGACGCCAACATGCCGTTCGACGAGTTCACCATCAAACAGCTCGCAGGCGACCTGCTCCCCGACGCCACGCTGGACGACCAGATCGCCACCGCCTTTCATCGCAACACGCTCACCAACAGCGAGGGCGGCACGATCGACGAAGAGTTTCGCTCCGTGGCCATCGTCGACCGCGTCAACACAACGCTCAGCACCTGGATGGGCACCACGATTGCGTGTGCTCAGTGCCACACCCATAAGTATGACCCGATCACTCAGGAAGAGTTTTTCCAGGTGTATGCGGTCTTCAACAACACCGCCGACGCTGACCGTCGCAACGAAGCCCCTGTTGTCACCGTTCCATGGGAGCCGATCGATCAGCGTCGAGCTCCGCTTGAGGCTCAGATTGTGGAGATCCAGGCGAAGATCCCGCAGCTCGCCAAAGACGCAGCCACCCAGCCTCCGGAGTTTCGGCCTGCTCGCACGCTGCTGGAAGACCTTCGCAAGCAGCTCAAAGGCATTCCACAGCCGACGGTTCCTGTGCTGGAAGAGCTCACTGGTGACAACCGACGGGTGACCAAGCTGCAGTACCGGGGAAACTGGCAAGATCTTGGCCCAGAAGTAGATGAAGGCGTACCGGCCGTCTTCGCCACGGCAGCCACGAGCAATGCTGAGCAGATCGATCGGCTGGTCCTCGCCGAATGGCTCGTTGATCGAGCGAACCCGCTCACCGCTCGGGTGGTCGTCAACCGACTCTGGGAGCGATTCTTTGGGATTGGCCTGGTGGCCACGAGCGAGGAGTTCGGCAGTCAGGGCGAACTGCCGAGTCACCCCGAGCTACTGGACTGGCTGGCAGTCGAGCTGATGGAACGCAACTGGGACATCAAGGCGATCATTCGCCTGATCGTCACCAGCAGCGTCTACCGTCAGCAGTCGCAGGCTCCTGCCGAGCTCATCGCCGACGACCCCGAGAACCGGCTGCTCGCGCGTGGCCCTCGCGTGCGGCTCACGGCTGAAGAGATTCGTGACCAGGCGCTCTCCGCGAGTGGCCTGCTCTCAAGCAAGAAGGGAGGCCCCAGTGTGAATCCTCCACAGCCGAGCCTCGGCCTCTCTGCGGCCTTTGGCGGTGGGATCGACTGGCAGCCGAGCACCGGTGAAGACCGCTACCGCCGAGGTCTCTACACCACCTGGAGACGCAGCAATCCCTATCCCTCGATGGCCACCTTCGATGCGCCGAATCGCGAGGTCTGCACGGTCCGTCGCCCGAGCACCAACACGCCCCTTCAGGCATTGGTCACCCTCAACGATCCGGTCTTTGTGGAGGCAGCCCAGGCACTCGCTCGCCGCATGGTGCAGGAGGTGCCCGGCATCGCAGGCCAGCCAGGCTGGGGCGAGGCGCGGCGGGGCTTCCGACTCGTGCTTGGCCGGCAGCCGACTGACGCGGAGGTCTCGCGACTGGTTGCCCTCTACCACGAAGCCCTCGCCGGCTTTGAACAGGCTCCCGACGACGCGGTGGCCATGGCGACCAAACCGCTCGGCCCGCTGCCTGATCAGCTTGCCGACCAGGCAGCCAGCCTTGCAGCCTGGACGGTCGTGGCCAACGTGATTCTCAACCTTGACGAAGCCTTTCTGTGTCCGTGACACATGTCATAGACACACGCCTGGAGCGCTCATGGATCCCCGCACTGAACACCGCCTGCTCGCCACCCGCCGTCACCTGCTCGGCAGCATGGCGGGCGGCATTGGAGGGCTTGCCCTGGCCGATCTGCTCGGCGGGGAGACGCGGAGTAAGGCGGCAACCGTGTCGCTGGCCGACCCGATGGCATCGCGGCAGCCGCCGTTGCCAGCGAAGGCCAAGCGGATGATCGTGATCCATCTGACGGGCTCCCCGCCACACCTCGATCTCTACGATCACAAGCCGGAGCTCGTGAAGCACAGCGGAGAGGAGTGCCCCGCCTCAACGATCGAAGGCAAGACCTTCGCTTTCACCAGCGGCACCCCCAAGCTGCTCGGCACGCCTCGCTCCTGGGTGCAGTGTGGCGAGAGTGGCATGGAGCTCTCTGACGCGATTCCGAATCTGCATCGGGTGGCAGATCGACTCTGCCTGATCCGCAGCATGCACACCGACCAGTTCAACCATGCTCCCGCGGAGCTGCTCGTCTACACGGGAAGCCCGCGTGCCGGTCGGCCAAGCCTCGGCAGCTGGCTGACCTATGGGCTCGGCAGTGAGAACGCCAACCTGCCTGGCTTCGTGGTGCTGATCTCCTCAGGCGTGCAGCCCAACGGTGGCACCGCCAGCTTCGGCTCCGGCTTTCTGCCGAGCGTCTACCAGGGGGTGCAGTGCCGTTCGAAGGGCGATCCGGTGCTCTTTGTTTCTGACCCCGCAGGCATGAGCCGACAGATGCGGCGGACCAGCCTCGACGCGCTCCGTGACCTCAATCAGCTGCAGGCCGAGGCCCTCGGTGATCCGGAGACGCTGACCCGCATCGCTCAGTACGAGCTGGCCTACCGCATGCAGGCGAGCGTTCCCGAGGTGATGGATATCAGCAAAGAATCGGCGGAGACCTTGGAGGCGTATGGGGCGAAGCAAGGCGAGACCAGTCTGGCCAACAACTGCCTGCTCGCCCGCCGTCTCGTTGAGGAGGGCGTTCGCTTTGTGCACCTCTTCGACTGGGGCTGGGATTTCCACGGCACGGGGCCGCAGGAAGACATTCGCGACGGGCTCAC